>NZ_JBNKYW010000198.1:0-11243 GCF_050301095.1 Roseibium sp. | reverse complement strand
AGCTTTTGCAGTCGCACCGCCGGTCTCAGCCAGCGTCATGGTGATTGCAGCGGTCAGCGTCGTCTTGCCGTGGTCAACGTGGCCAATCGTGCCAATGTTCACGTGCGGCTTCGTGCGCTCAAATTTTTCCTTCGCCATCGGCGTCGCTCTCTGTCCAATACTCGGTTTGGTCGATATGGCTCGCGCAGGACGCACCCCGGCGCCTTGGACAGATCCGCGAGCGACGAGATACTTCCCGTAGAACTTTATGTCAGGATTTCCGGGCGAAAGAGCCTTCCGTTCCGGACACTCCGATCAGCACCCATGATGGAGCGGGTGAAGGGAATCGAACCCTCGTCGTCAGCTTGGAAGGCTGCTGCTCTACCATTGAGCTACACCCGCACAACGAGAGAACCAGGAACGATGGTGGAGGAGGTTGGATTCGAACCAACGTAGGCATAGCCAACGGATTTACAGTCCGTCCCCTTTAGCCACTCGGGCACTCCTCCATCTCGTCCTGCTTCACGCCGAAGCGATCAGGATGGCTTACCGAAGAGCCCGCCCGGAAGGGGCGAGCAATCCCGTGGCGCGTGTTATGCAGATGCGGACCTGCCCTGTCAACGCCGATTTTGCAAAGAAATGCACAAAATCATCCGGACGTTCGAAACGGACGCTTCGAACGCGGGAAGACACCGGGCCCTCCGACCATCAAAGAGTGCCGTGCAGACCAGGAATTGTCACTGTTTCCCTGCGTTTTTTCTCTCCCAACCTGGTTTTGACGGCGAGCCTGTGGACAACTTTACCAATGGCGAGAGTGACCTGGTGATGGCTTCGTCCGGTGAATTCCGCCCGCAGCGTCTTCCCTCCCCGGCCTGCAAATCATCACGCACTTGCCGGGATTCCCGATTTGTTGTAGCTACAACAAATGACTTCCACGCTCGACACCATAGATTTCGTTCACATGGGCCGGACCTGCCTCGGTCACGCCGCCAGGCGGACCGCCAATCTGCTGACCCGCCATTATAACAGGCACATGGCCCCGCTCGGTCTTGAGCTGACCCAATGCCAGCTGCTGGCGGCAATCGCGGACGGTTCGGCCAATTCCGCATCCGAGATTGCCCGCTTTCTGGGAATCGACCGGTCGACTCTCGCACGCAACCTGAAGCCGCTTGAGGCCGTCGGCCTGATCACGCGGCAGGACAGTGCAAACCGGAGGGTTCTGCCGGTGCTGACACCTGCTGGAGAAGAGAAGGTGGTCGCGATCCACAAAACCTGGAAAGTCGCCCAGGCAGACTTGTGCAATCTGCTCGGCCCGGACGGCGGTGAAGCCGTGCGGGCTCATATGTCCGCGCTGCGCAAGGCGGTTCACATCCTCGAGCAGTCCGGCGCTCCAGACGCGACCTCATCCGGAATCAATAAAATGCCCAGCCTCCAATCAAAGGACGACAGTCATGAATGAAGCCATCAACTTTTCCGGAAACGGCCAGCCGCCCCAACTCGGACCGCTTCCGACGACTGCCGTCGCCAACCTGTCCGGACTGGATATCTTCGGGAAGATGATGGCGGGCGACCTCCCCGCCCCGCCGATCATGGTGCACCTTAATATAAGGATGAAGGAATTCTCAGAGGGCCGGGCCGTCTTCACCGGTCTTCCGGCAACCGAATTCCTCAACCCACAGGGCACAATTCACGGCGGCTGGATCTCCACGCTGATCGACACGGCCCTCAGCTGCGCCGTCCATACCGCCCTGAAGCCCGGCGAGTTTTATACGACCACGTCTTTGACCGTGAACATGGTGCGCCCGCTTCTGGCCGACAGCGGCGAAGTTACCTGCGAAGGCCGACTGGTCCACCGGGGTTCGCGCCTTGCCACGTCAGAAGGTGATCTCAAGGACCGGAACGGCAAGCTGATCGCCCACGGCACGGTGAGCTGCATGATTCTGAAACCGGACCAAACTGCCAGGAAATGAGAAACAGCAGCCCAGACACCTGTTTCAGAGCGTTTCGGGGCGCCTCCTCCCGGCACCGGCAAGTCTTTCATGAATGCAGATAGTTCTGGTAATCGAAGATCTTTCGGAACCCGATCTTCTCATAGACCGGTCGCCCCATGTCGGTTGCCTGGAGGACCGCAATATCCGCGCCGCGCCGCTTACCCTCCGAGAGAGCATGCACCGTCATCGCCGTCCCTATACCCCGCTTGCGCGCATGCGGCAGGGTCGCGACGGCATAAATGCCGGCCACGCCATCCGTCATGACCAGCGAACTGACCGCCACGGCTTCACCGTCGAGGTATCCTGTGAAACGTGGCTGGGCTTCAAACATTTCGGATGGGGATGTTGCTTCGCAGTCCCCCATCGGCGCTTGCAGGGTTTCCTCCAATTCGAAAGCCGCGATCGCGAGCTGCCCCCACCTGCGGCGCGCTTCGGCACCATCCGCCGTCTCGATGACCAGTCCCCTAACAGGCTCTCGCAGGGCCACGACCGATTGGTCCGCCATCATGGCCGGCTGGGGAGCGCCACGCTGAAGCCCTGCGGCCTCCAGACGCGCACGGAGGTCTTCATTGTCGGCCGCAACACTCACGCGCCAAAGAACCGGCACGCCGACAATCTTTCGGCAGGCTGCCGACAGCTCCAGCGCCTCGTCGATCGCCGCCTGGTCCCGCCCGGTAAGTATCACGGAGTTGAAAAGACAATGCGGGATCGCGGTCTGCATGAACAAGGCACCGGGAAGTTCCTTGCGCCGGCCGCCGTCCGCCAGTGCATAAGTTCCCCAATAGGCCAGGAGGCTTGCGTCCATCCTCGCCACAAGCTTGCCGTCGAGTGCCATCTTTCTTCTCCCGGGAAAACGTGTCTCGCGGTCATTGAGATTACACCCGTTCTCCGGCGGGACCAACGCAACCGGGCAGCAACGCCCCCCCGCTCAACGTCGACGCGCGTCCTGCCTGGACACATATCATTCCCTCTTCCCCTCAAGCGGAATTGCCGCTAGAGCTGCGGCATGACGGATAACTTCAAATCAGCGCGCCCCAAAACCTATCCGGGCAAGAAGCCGGCCTTCAACAAAAAGGGCGGCAAACCGGCCCCGCGCCGGCCGGGCCTGCCGCCGGAAGGTCCGGTTCTTCTCTATGGCCTCCACACGGTGGAAGCGGCCTTTGCCAACAAGGACCGAAAGCGCCTGAAACTCTATGCGACCGAAAACGCGCAGCGCCGCCTTGAGGAACGCGGCGTGAAGATCGACGTGCCGGTCGAGACCATGATGCCGAGGGCCCTCGACCGCATGGTCACCAAGGACGCCGTCCACCAGGGCATGATCCTTGAAGCCGATCCCCTGCCCGCGTATGGCGCAGAACACCTGAAAGGCGCCCGTCTGATTCTGGCGCTGGATCAGGTCACCGACCCGCACAACGTCGGCGCGATCCTGCGCTCCGCGGTTGCCCTTGATGCGGACGCCGTCGTTACCACCGAACGCCACGCCCCCGAGGAAGGTTCGGTGCTCGCCAAATCGGCCTCCGGTGCTCTCGACATGATCAAGCATGTCCGGGTGAAGAACATGGCGCGGTTCGTTGCTGAAATGACGGAACAGGGCTTCGGCTGTATCGCTCTGGACAGCGACGGCCCGGCGAGCCTGGAAGACACCGCCTTCACGGACAAGACGGTTCTGGTGCTGGGGTCTGAGGGCAAAGGCGTGCGCCAGGGCGTGCGGGAAGCCTGCGGCCTCACCGCCCGTCTCGACATGCCCGGCGAAATCCGCTCCCTGAACGTTTCCAACGCCGCCGTGCTGTCGCTCTATGTGGCACGCATGAAAATGGGGCTGTGATTTCCCGGGCGAGCCGGCCCTATTTGCGAAATCCAGGACCTTGCAGCCTCCGGATTATCCACAAGAGCCCTCCTCTTTTGCCCTATGAAAGAAGGGCTTAGCGCAAATTCTTGCCCGGGAAACGAAATTTTCCTCGACAGGCATGGACAAGCGCGTTCAATCTGATAGAAGCCATTCCCGGCGCCGGTATAGCTCAGCTGGTAGAGCACGTGATTTGTAATCTCGGGGTCGCGGGTTCGAATCCTGCTGCCGGCACCAGTTTTCTCCACCAAAATTCGACATGTCGAACAGCCAGCTTCGGTTTGGCAGTGACAATGCTCACTGCCGGGTCGCACTGACCTAGTTGTATCGACCGTGTGCGGTTCACCCGGCCAGTCACCGTGGCTGACGTGACCGGCAGCGAAGCACCCTGACCGGGCTTCGTCCTTGCGGACCCAAAGAGCAGCGGCCTCGGTAATTGAGCCAATCATCGCTTCTTCGGCTGATTCATGTCAGGATGAAGGAGCGAAAATCAGGGAGATGGGCCATGCGAAGATGGTTGGCTTGCGTTGCGGTTTTCACTGCACTTTCGCTTTTCGGCACGGCAAATACCTTGTCCCAGGAGTTTGTCGACCCTACCGGGTTGGTGAAAGAAACCAGTTCCGGTGACTTTGTCGTCGATGGTGTCGAACGAATTGACCTCGAACGGGCGCACGAGCTGTATCAGGCCGGGGCCGTGTTCGTGGATCTTCGAAACATCTGGAGATACGACTTAGCTCATATCCGTGGGGCAGTCGGTCTGGAGCTTAACTCTCAATTCAACGAAGAGAGCCTGGCAAAGCACGCTTCCAAGGATCAGGCCGTTGTTTTCTACTGCAACCATTCGGCCTGTCCCCGTTCGGCCATCGCAAGCGCGCTGGCTCTGACTTGGGGCTACACGGATATCTATCACTTCCCCGATGGCTGGTCTGCCTGGTCCAGCAGCGATTACGACAAAGACTGAAGCTCGCCCTCTTACATAGCAGCGGGAAAAGCAATCGCCCCGGTGGATCGAATGCCCCCCGAAATACCGAGCCGTGCCGCCATGGCGGATGCCGCCGTGATGCCCGGAACGACGCTGGCCGGAATGCCTTCTTCGGCAAGCCGGTCCAGTTCCTCCCAGCCTCGCCCGAAGATTATCGGATCGCCGGATTTCAGCCGCACAACATGTTTGCCCTGTTTCGCAAGGCTTACCATTATGGCGTTGATGTCCTCCTGACGGCAGCCTTCCCGGCCGCCGCGTTTTCCGACCAGCTGACGTTTGGCTTCCCGGCGTGCGAGTTCAAGGACGCTGTCATCCACCAGATCGTCGAACAGGATCACGTCGGCGGCCTGCAGGGCCCTGACGGCCTTGAGCGTCAGGTGTTCCGCATCCCCCGGTCCGGCCCCGACCAGCGTCACCCGCCCGGTTTCTGCGGCGCCTGCAGCCTCGGCAAGAAGATCGCGTGCGATCTGGTCGGCCTGCCCATCCGGCGCATTGCGGCCCGAAAACGCCAACTCTGAAAACCGCTCCCAGAACCTCCGCCGCGGCTGCCCGGCCTTAAGGCGGCCAAGCACCTTGCCGCGCAGACGGCCCGCGAGCGCCGCCCAGCCCTGCAGGCTGTCCGGCAGCAGGGTCTCGATCTTCCTGCGGATCGCCTGACCCAGGATCGGCGCGGCCCCATTCGTCGAGATGCCGATGACGACCGGCGAGCGGTTGACGATGGAGCCGAACTGGAAATCGCAGAAGCGCGGATTGTCGATCACGTTCACCGGCACGCCTGCCGCGCGGGCGGCACCCGAAAAGGCTTCGGCCTCCAGGTCGTCTTCCGCATCCGCGATCGCAAGTGCGAAGCCTTTCAAGTCTCTCGGTGCCCAGCCCTGCCGATGATAAACGAGCCGGCCTTTCACGCTGCCGGCGGCCAGCAGGTTTTCAAATGCGGGGTCGAGGATGTCCGCATGGACATGAACTTCCGCACCGGCGGCTGCCAGCAGCTCCGCCTTCCAGGCCGCGGCCTCCGTTCCGCCTGCCACCAGCACCCTGCGACCTTCCAGCGGGAAAAACAGGGGCAAACAGGCCAGCGCGCCGACACGCGAAGCGCGGCGCGGGCCAGCCACCTCAACCGGCTTTTGCAAGATCGGTTTCATCAAGGCTCTCCGTTGCGAGCGTGTCGAGAAGGGTCTGGATTTCGGACCGGCAGGAGCCGCAATTGGTCCCCGCCTTCAGCGTCTCGCCGATGGCGGCCACGCTGCCCGCCCCGCAACGTGCGGCGTCGGAAATCTGGTTGCAGCCCACCTGGAAACAGGAACAGACGATCGCGCCGGGGTCGGGCCGGTCCGCCGGTGCACGGCCGGCCAGAACCTCGGAACGCCGGCTAACTGCCATCGGCTCGCCGGAAAGAAGACCGCAAGCCCATTGCCGCGAGACTTCAACCGGCCTCCTTGAAAAGAACAAGGCCGCCTGCAGCCGCTCTTCCTGCCAGAAGGCCTGACGGAAAGAACCGTTGACGGTGTCCTCAATGGACAATTGATCGTCGCCGAAAGTTCCGAGCTCGGAGACGACAGTCCGGAGGTCCGCTTCGTTCCGGCCCGCGAACTCGAGCCGGTAACCATTCTCGATTGGCGCAATCGCCCAATAGTCCGCGGCAATGGCCTCAGGCCTCCTTGACAAAACCGCGAAGCCGAACCAGGCCATTTCCCGCTTCGAAACGGCAACCGGGGTGAATTTTGAACCGGGCTGGCCGGAATGCGGATCGGTTTCGGGCGCGACCACGGCATCAATGCGGGCCTGTGAAGCGAATTGATCCGTCCAGTGCATCGGCACGAAGACTTCACCTGGCCGCACGCGTTCAGTGACCAATGCCCGAACAAGCGCCGTGCCATGTGGGCTCTTCACTTCGACCAGGTCCGCCGGTGAGACTCCCAGACGGTCGGCATCCTGAGGATGGAGTTCCGCGAAAGGCTCTGCGATGTGAGAGGTCAGCCGCGAGGTTTTGGCCGTCCGGGTCATCGTGTGCCACTGATCACGCACCCGGCCGGTGTTCAGAAGAAAGGGATAGGCGCGTTCCAGCTTGCGCGGTGTCCGGAAGGCCACCGGAACGAACCGCCCCTTGCCGCTATCGGTAAAAAGCCGCCATTGGCGAAAAAGCGCGTTTGCGACGCGGCGTTTCCCGCCGCCTGCGGCCATTGGAACGGCGTCAGGGCGTCGTATTGCGCGTCGGACACACCCTTGTAGGCGCCAATGTCGAAATCCCTCATGCCACCGTTCCTGTGCGAGGAAAGCGCGGCATGCTCCCGGAAGATCGCGGCGGCATTCGGGTAGGAGAATGCAGCCTCAAAGCCCATCTTGCGCGCCACTTCGCTGAAGTGCCGCCAATCGGGGCGCACCTCGCCGGGCAGATCCAGAAACCGCCGCTGGCGCGAGATCCGGCGTTCGGAATTGGTGACCGTGCCGTCCTTCTCCCCCCAGGCGGCCGCCGGCAACAGCACATCGGCAAAGGGCACCATGTCCGCATCTCGCGTGACTTCGGAAACAACTACAAACGGGCATTCCGTCAATGCTTCGGCAATTCCGTCGGCATCCGGCAGGCTGTCCACCGGGCTGGTCGCCATGACCCAGAGCGCCTTGATCCTGCCCGCCTTCACTTCCCTAAAGAGGTCTACGGCCTTCAACCCCTGCCGGTCGGCAATGACCGGGCTTTGCCAGAAGTCCTGGACGATCCGGCGGTGATCCGCGTTATCCAGCCCCATGTGTGCGGCCAGCATATTCGCAAGCCCGCCGACTTCGCGCCCGCCCATGGCATTCGGCTGGCCCGTGACAGAGAACGGTCCCATGCCCGGTCTGCCGATGCGGCCAGTGGCCAGATGGGTGTTGAGGATGGCATTGACCTTGTCGGTGCCCACCACCGACTGGTTCACGCCCTGGCTGTAGACTGTCACCGTCTTTTCCGTGCGCGCGACCATCTTGTAGAAGAGCGCGATGTCCTGGCGCGAAAGACCGGTCTTTTCGGCGATCGCCCCGATTTCGCAGGGTCCGGCCGCCTGAATCGTATTCTCAAACTCTTCGGTGAAGCGATTGATATAATTGAGATCCAGCGCCCTAGCCTCGGACAGAAATGCCAGCAGGCCGTTGAACAGTGCGACATCCGTATCCGGCTTCAGGGCAAGGTGCAGATCCGCGATGGAAGTCGTCGCCGTCTGCCTCGGGTCGATCACGACGATCCGCAGCGCCGGATTGGCCGCCTTGGCGGATTCCAGGCGCTGAAACAGCACCGGATGGCACCAGGCGAGATTGGAGCCGACCAGAACCACGAGGTCGGCAAGCTCGAGATCTTCGTAGGTGCCCGGCACCGTATCGGCCCCGAAGGCCCGCCGGTGCCCGGCAACGGAGGACGCCATGCACAGGCGCGAGTTGGTGTCGATGTTGGCCGAACCGATAAAGCCTTTCATCAGCTTGTTGGCGACGTAATAGTCCTCTGTCAGGATCTGGCCGGAAACGTAGAACGCCACACTGTCCGGTCCGTGGTCCCGGATCGCTTCGGAAAACCTGTGCGCCACCAAATCGAGCGCAGTCTCCCAATCACTTCGTTCCCCGGCGATTTCCGGATAAAGCAGGCGGCCGTCAAGCGAGAGCGTTTCGCCGAGGGCAGATCCCTTGGAACATAGCCGTCCGAAATTGGACGGATGATCCGGATCACCGGCAACGGTAATCTTGCCGTTTTCATGACGGGTTGCGAGCACCCCGCAACCGACACCGCAATAGGGGCACGTCGTCCTGACCGTTTCTGTGGTTTTAATTTCGGTCACGCCTGGCCCTCCTTGAGCCTTTCCATCCCTGATCAATTGAAGCCGGTTTCCTGCGGTATCGGTTGCCTGCGACGGCTGTCAGCCGGAGCGGCGCGCCAGATCGTCTGCGGCCAGCAGCACCTTGCCCTCCTCCACCTTCGCCGCGGTCACCGGCACCGCGCCTTCATCCGCGCCTTTCGCAAGGCCGGTCGCCAGGTCGAAGACCCAATTGTGCAGCGGACAGGTGACCGATGTGCCATGGACGATCCCCTGGCTGAGCGGCCCGCCCTTGTGGGGACAGCGGTCGTCCAGCGCATAGACCTGGTCGTCGATCGTCCGGAACACGGCAACGCATCCGTGGGCGGTCTTCACCACCCGCGCGCCCTCCGGCGGAATGTCTTCCAGGTCGCCAATAGCGACCCAATTTCTGGTTTCTGCGTTCATTCCGCGGCCTCTTTCTGAAACACTGCCATCGGGTTGAATTCATGCTTGTCCTTGCCGGAGACGCGCTCCGACCAGGGGTCGACCTGGGCAAATTTCTGGGAGAAGACGAAACGGTCGAAATAGCCCTTGCGCTTGCCCGCATCGTCCATGATCTGGCGGCGGACCTCGTCATGGCCGACGCGCTTGGCCCACTTGTAGATGCGCTCAAGGTAGTGCCCCTGCTCGCGGTACATCTGGACCACCGCCACGATGTGTTCGAGCGCCTCGTCCTCGGTCTTCACGTGACCGAGAACCTCCGTGCCCTTGATGTCGAGGCCGGCGGCACCGGCGAAATGGATCTCGTAGCCGCTGTCGACGCAGATGACGCCGACATCCTTGCAAGTCGCCTCGGCGCAGTTGCGCGGACAGCCGGAGACCGCCAGCTTCACCTTCGCCGGCGTCCAGGATCCCCACATGAACTTCTCGATGCGAACGCCAAGGCCGGTGGAATCCTGTGTTCCGAAGCGGCACCAGTCGGAGCCGACACAGGTTTTCACGGTGCGCAGACCCTTGGCATAGGCATGACCGGACACGAATCCGGCCTTGCCGAGATCGGCCCAGACGGCCGGAAGGTCTTCCTTGCGGATGCCAAGCATGTCGATGCGCTGGCCACCTGTAACCTTCACGGACGGAATGTCGAACTTGTCGACCACATCGGCAATCGCCCGCAATTCGGCGGACGAGGTCATGCCGCCCCACATGCGCGGGACGACGGAATAGGTCCCGTCCTTCTGGATGTTGGCGTGAACGCGCTCATTGATGAAGCGGGATTGATAGTCGTCCGCATATTCATCCGGCCAGTCGGCCACGAGATAGTAGTTGAGCGCCGGACGGCACTTGGCGCAACCGCCCGAGGACGACCACTCCAGTTCCTGCATGACGGCGGGAATGGTCTTCAGGCCCTTGGACTTGATCAGGCGGCGCACCTCATCATGCCCCAGCGGCGTGCAACCGCACATGGGGGTGACAGCCGCCGGATTGTAGGCCGCGCCGAGCGTTGCCTGCAGAAGCTGCTCGACGAGCCCCGTACAGGTTCCGCAGGAGGCGGACGCCTTGGTGTGCGCCCGGACCCCATCCACATTCGTCAGGCCTTTCTCTGTGATCGCGGAAACGATTTTTCCCTTGCAAACGCCGTTACAGCCGCAGATTTCCGCATCATCCGGCAAGGCTGCAACGGCCGCCGTAGGGTCCAGGGGGGCGCCCCCCTGAAACGCCTGGCCGAAGATGAGCGTTTCGCGCATATCGGAGACATCCGTCCCCTTCTTGAGCATGTCGAAAAACCAGCCGCCGTCGGACGTCTCACCGTAGAGCACCGCGCCGAGTATCCGGTTTTCCTTCAGGACCAGCCGCTTGTAGACACCGGCGGTGGCGTCACGCAGGACGATTTCCTCACGATCCTCACCATCGGCAAAATCTCCCGCGGAATAAAGCGTCACGCCGGTGACCTTGAGCTGCGTGGCGGTTTCCACCGGACGGAAGGCGGCGTCCTCACCGGCAAGCGTGGCCGCGGCCACTTTCGCCATGTCGTAAAGCGGTGCAACGAGGCCGTAACACGTCTTTTGGTGTTCCACGCATTCGCCGATGGCCAGAATGTCCGGATCGGACGAGCGCATCTGATCGTCAACGACAATACCGCGCTCGACATGAATACCCGCATCGGTCGCGATCCTGACTTCCGGACGGATTCCGACCGCCATGACCACCAGGTCGGCTGGATAGACGGTGCCGTCGTCGAGTAGAACGGCCTCGGCGCGGTCCTCGCCCAGAATTGCCTTGGTCTGTGCCTCGCAGTGGATCTTGATGCCGCGTCCTTCCAGTTCCTGCTTCAGAAGAAAACCGGCCGCCGGGTCGAGCTGGCGCTCCATCAGATGACCCATCAGGTGAAGAACCACCACTTCCATACCGCGCAAGCGCAGGGCCGCGGCGGCTTCGAGCCCGAGCAGGCCGCCGCCGATCACGACCGCCTTGGCATTCGGCTTGCCCGCCGCCTCGACCATCGCGTCGACATCATCGAGATCGCGGAACGCACGCACGCCCGGCAGGTCCTTGCCGGCAACCGGAATGATGAAGGGCGCCGATCCGGTTGCTACGACCAGCTTGTCGTAGGACAACTCGCCCTTGGGCGTGGTGACCGTCTTGTTTTCGCGATCGATGCCGGTGACCGTTTCGCCGAACCGGCAAGT
>NZ_JBNKYW010000197.1:0-2705 GCF_050301095.1 Roseibium sp. | reverse complement strand
ATGATGCCGGAACGGCCGCCACCGACGCCGCAGGCGTAGGACAGGCCGAGGTCATGGGCATTGCCGGAAGCGTCCTGGTGGACGGCGATCAGGCACGGCACGCCGCCGCCCTTCTGATATTCGCCGCGCACGGTGTGGCCCGGGCCCTTCGGCGCGACCATTAGAACGTCGACGGTGGACTTCGGCTCGATCAGGCCGAAATGAACGTTGAGGCCGTGGGCAAAGGCAATCGCGGCGCCGTCACGGATGTTGGCGGCGATGTGGTCGCGGTAGATGTCGGCCTGCAGTTCGTCCGGCGTGGCCATCATCATCAGGTCGGCCCAGGCGGCAGCATCCGCCACGGTCATGACCTTGAAGCCGTCGGCTTCGGCCTTCAGGGCCGTGGTGGAACCCTCGCGCAGGGCAACGGCGATTTCGGTGCAGCCGCTGTCCTTCAGGTTCATCGCATGGGCGCGGCCCTGGGAGCCGTAGCCGATGACGGCGACCTTCTTGGATTTGATCAGGTTCAGATCGGCGTCACGATCATAATAAACGCGCATGGGGTGTCCTTTCTCCCGTTTGCATTCTGTTTGTTGTCTGTCAGGCCGGGTTTGATGCCGGTCTTGTTGTGTCTGGTGGTCCCAGTTTGTCCGGTGACCGGGGCGTTACGCCCCGAACAGCCGGTAAAAGCGGTCAACGGCCGTTTCGGCCTGGGATTTCAGGTCCTTTTCGGCCGGGCTGGCAGTCTCGCCGAGAAGCAGGCGGATGTGCACGTCCCGCACAGCCAGGCCGTAGAGCACCTGATAGGCATCCTCCGCCTGGTCGAATTTCAAAAGGCCGTGGCGGCGGCCGCTTTCCAGCATGGTGCGGGCGCGGGCGGAAATCATGTGCTTGCCGCGCACCAGCAGCAGCTGGCCGAGCCGGTTGGAATTGGTGTTGCTCTGTCCGATGGACAGGCGGTTGAGCGCCAGCGAGGTCTCGGAAAAGAGAACGCCCAGCAGGGCCTCGACAAAGGCGGTGACATGGGCGCGGAAGGTCGCCGCGTCCGCCGTCGCGCCGGCTTCGGAGGGGAACTGCACCTGGCTTGCCTGGAAGGCGACGACGGCGGCCAGCAGGCCGTCCCGGTCGCCGAACCACTTGTAGAGGCTTTCCTTGGAGCAGCTTGCCGTGCGGGCAAGACCGGCGGTCGTCAGCGCCTTTTCGCCGCCTTCCACCAGCAGCGTCAGTGCATGCTGCAACACCACTTGCTGGCGCGGCGAAAACTCGGGCGCGGCGTCAAGGCGGGATGTGGCGATGTCATAGGCGGCGGCAGGCATGTGTCTCAGATCGGTCCGGCAGTGCCCTGAGGGGCAGGTTGAATTCAGTGGTGAACCGTACGGTACGGTTCGGCTGTGGTTATGGCACTGCAGCACAGTGAGGTCAAGAGGGTGGGTTTGAAAATTTGCGTTTTCAGCGGAGCAGGTATCCGATGCAGTCTGCCGTCCGCTCAGGATATCTCGGCCTCTGCCGTCTTCCTCAGCCAATCGATCACGACTTGCGCCGTGTCCGGATTGCGGCTGCGGTGCGACAGGGAAATGTAGAAACGGCTGTTCGGGTGCATCACCGGCAGGCCGAAGGGGACCAGAAGGCCGCGTTTGACGTGGTCGCCATTGGTCGAGCGCCAGCCCAGCATGATCCCCCGGCCGGACAGGGCCGCCTGGGCGGCCTGGACATAGTTCGAGAACCTCAGGCCTTTTGCGGACTTGGCCGGCTTCTGGCCGGTGTGGGCGAAATAGTCGGACCAGGTCATCCAGTTGGGGTCCGGGAAGTCCACATGGATGAGCGGGACGGTGGCGAGATCCTTGCTTTCTCCCGCAAGGCGTTCTGAGAGATTTGGCGAACAGACCGGCTCAATCAGTTCATCGAAGAGATGTTGCGTCTCGCCGTCGCTCCACTTGCCGCCGCCGAAGCGGATCGCGATGTCTGTGCCGGGTGCCATACGCGGCGCTTCCAGTTGTGTCGTCTGGACATTCACCACGATGTCGGGATGGTCGAGATAAAAGGCCTCCAGCCGGGGCATCAGCCAGTAGGTGGCAAAGCCTATGGTACAGGCGACGGTGACCGAGGCGCCCGCGTGACTGGCAAGCGCATGTATGTCGCCGATTGCCTCGCTCAACCGTTCCCGGTTTTCGACGACCGCCTTCAGAAGAATGTCACCGGCCTCCGTCAGCCTTGCCGGGCGTGTGCTGCGGTCGAAAAGCGCCGTGCCGATGTGCTCTTCCAGTTGCCGCAGCGCCTGGCTGATGGCGGACTGCGAGACATTGAGTTCGGCCGCGGCCTGTTTGGCGCTGCCGGCCCGTTGGACCGTTTCGAAGACATTTAGCAGGCGGAGCGGCGGCAGTCGTTTCATGGAGCGGTTCAAGTTTAGATTCTGATTAAGTTATCTTGCGTTTTTATCATCTTTTCAAATCGGTCCTGCAAGCGCTATTTCCCGAAAAAGACAGTCAAGTTAGGCGGTTGGTCAAAGCCATCCTCCGTAATTCCTGAAGGCTTTGTGATTAAGTTAATCGGAGGAAGAGAATGCTCGGAACAGGTGAAACCGGCGCTTTGCTGGGCGAGAACGGCCTGGAAGTTCCGCTGAAGAACGGCGAAACCGCGTATTTCAATTATTACTGGCTGCGGGACAATTGCCCGGCTTCCTTCGATCCGGAAACCCGCGAACGGGTGTTCGACATTTTTGCCGAAGA
>NZ_JBNKYW010000196.1:0-26726 GCF_050301095.1 Roseibium sp. | reverse complement strand
CGGCCTTCGCGGATCGCCCAGACCACGAGAGACTGGCCCTTGCGCACGTCACCGGCGGCAAACACCTTGTCCATGCTGGTCTTGTAGTCGTCCGTGTTGGCCTTCACGTTGGTGCGGCCATCCAGCTCCAGCTTGTCGCCGGCCTGGGCAATGAACGTCTCGAGCAGCGGACCGGAGAAACCGATGGCGGCCAGCACGAGATCTGCTCGCAGGATGAACTCCGTTCCCTCGATCGGGCGGCGCTTTTCGTCCACACGGGCGCATTTCACGCCGGTCACCTTGCCGTCTTCGGACACGAGCGCCAGCGTTGCGGCGGAAAATTCCCGTTCAGCGCCTTCCGCCTGCGAGGAGGAAGTGCGGAACTTGGTCGGCCAGTACGGCCAGACGGTCAGCTTGTCTTCTTTCAGCGGCGGGATCGGCCGGATGTCGAGCTGGGTGACGGAAAGCGCGCCCTGGCGGAACGCGGTACCGACACAGTCCGAGGCGGTGTCGCCACCGCCGACCACGACGACATGCTTGCCGCCGGCCCAGATCGGGGCCTCGTCGCCCTCAGACTCGCCGCCGACGCGGCGGTTCTGCTGGACGAGGTAGGGCATTGCCCAGTGGCAACCTTCCAGGTCCATGCCGGAGATGCCCGGATCGCGCGGACGCTCGGCACCGGCACACAGGATCACCGCATCGTGGCGTTCGGCCAGTTCTTCCAGGTTGACGGTCACACCTACGTTGACGCCATAGTGGAACGTCACGCCTTCGGCCTCGAGCTGGTCTACCCGGCGGTCGATGTAATGCTTTTCCATCTTGAAGTCCGGAATGCCGTAGCGCAGCAGGCCGCCGGCTTTCGGCTCCCGTTCGTAGACATGCACCGTATGGCCTGCCCGCGCGAGCTGCTGGGCAGCGGCCAGGCCGGCAGGTCCGGAGCCTATGATGGCGACTGCCTTGCCGGTCTTGGTGGAGGCAGGTTCGGGAACGATCCAGCCCTGCTCCCAGCCCTTGTCGACGATCGCCTGTTCAACGCTTTTGATGTTGACCGGAATGTCTTCCAGGTTGAGCGTGCAAGCTTCCTCGCAGGGCGCCGGGCAGATCCGGCCGGTGAATTCGGGGAAGTTGTTGGTGGAATGCAGGTTCCGGAGCGCAATGTCCCAGTCGCCCTGATAGACCAGATCGTTCCAGTCGGGGATCTGGTTGTTGACCGGACACCCCTGGGGGCCGTGGCAGAACGGAATGCCGCAATCCATGCAGCGCGCTGCCTGATTGGCAACGTCGTTTTCGTTCAGCGGAATGGTGAACTCGCGGAAATGGCGGATACGGTCAGAAGCAGGCTGATATTTTTGTTCCTGCCGGTCGATTTCCAGAAATCCGGTTACCTTACCCAAGGCGACCTCCTCAAACTCTATGCATCTTTTCAAGGTGGCTGCAATCGGCCGCCGGGGCGGCCGAGAGCCATGATGTCAATTGCCGGGTTATTCGGCGGCAACCATGCCGAGACGTTGCTCTTCCATTTCCGCAAGCGCACGCCGGTATTCGACCGGCATGACCTTGACGAACTTCGGCCGGTAGGTGGCCCAGTCCTCCAGGATCGCCTTCGCCTTGGTCGAGCCGGTGAGTTCCTTGTGCTTCTCCAGCATCTGGCGCAGGCGCTCGTCGTCGTGGCGGGTCATGTCGCAGGAAAGGTCCACACGGCCCTTGTGCTCGATGTCGCCGCCATGGTGGTGCAGCTTTTCCAGAAGGTCGTCTTCCTCGGTGACCGGCTCCAGTTCGACCATGGCCAGGTTGCAGCGGGAGCCGAAGGTTCCGTCCTCGTCGAGCACATAGGCGATACCTCCCGACATGCCCGCCGCGAAGTTCCGGCCCGTCTGGCCGATGACGACGACGACACCGCCGGTCATGTATTCGCAGCCGTGGTCACCGACACCTTCCACAACGGCGATGGCACCGGAGTTGCGGACCGCGAAGCGCTCACCGGCGACACCGCGGAAGTAGCATTCGCCCTCGGTCGCGCCGTAAAGCACGGTGTTACCGACGATAATGGAGTTTTCCGCGACGATGCGGGTGTTTTCCGGCGGGCGGACAATCAATTTGCCGCCGGAAAGGCCCTTGCCGACGTAGTCGTTGGCATCGCCCACGAGGTCGATCGTCACACCGCGCGCCACGAAGGCACCGAAGGCCTGGCCCGCCGTGCCCTTCAGGTTGATCTTCAGGGTGTCGGGCTTCTTGAGACCCTTGTTGCCGTAGCGCTTGGCGATCTCGCCGGACAGCATCGCGCCGACGGAACGGTCGACCGAGCAGATGGTCTCGTTGATGACCGTCGGTTCCTTGCTTTCCAGCGCGGGCCCTGCGGCCGCGATCAGGCGGCGGTCGAGAATGTCGACGATCGGGTGCTCCTGGCGGGCGGTCCAGCGTGTTTCCTCCGGGGCTGCTTCCGGCTGGAAGAAGATGCGGGAGAAATCGAGGCCCTTTGCCTTCCAGTGGTCGATGGCCGCTTCCTTGTCGAGGAAGTCCGACCGGCCGATCAGTTCGTCGAGCTTGGCGACACCGAGGGCGGCCATCAGCTCGCGCACTTCTTCGGCAACATAGAAGAAGTAGTTGATGACGTGCTCGGGCGTGCCCTTGAAGCGTTTGCGCAGAACCGGGTCCTGGGTGGCGATGCCGACCGGACAGGTGTTGAGGTGGCACTTGCGCATCATCAGGCAGCCCGCCGCGATCAACGGCGCGGTGGAGAAGCCGAATTCGTCCGCGCCGAGCAAGGCGCCGACAATGACGTCCCGGCCGGTGCGAAGACCGCCGTCCACCTGCAGGGCAATGCGCGAACGAAGGCCGTTCAGCACAAGGGTCTGCTGGGTTTCGGCCAGGCCGATCTCCCAGGGGCTGCCCGCATGCTTGATGGAAGTCAGCGGCGAAGCGCCCGTTCCGCCGTCATAGCCGGAAATGGTGATGTGGTCCGCGCGGGCCTTGGCAACGCCGGCCGCAACTGTGCCCACACCCACTTCCGACACCAGCTTGACCGAGATATCGGCGGCAGGATTGACGTTCTTCAGGTCGTAAATGAGCTGCGCCAGGTCCTCGATGGAATAGATATTGTGGTGCGGAGGCGGAGAGATGAGGCCGACACCCTGCGTGGAGTGACGCACCTTTGCGATCACCGCATCGACCTTGTGCCCCGGAAGCTGACCGCCTTCTCCGGGCTTTGCGCCCTGGGCGACCTTGATCTGGATCATGTCGGAGTTGACCAGATATTCCGTGGTCACGCCGAACCGGCCCGAGGCCACCTGCTTGATGGCTGACCGCTGCGGGTTCATGTCGCCGTTGGGCAGCGGATTGAACCGCTCCGGTTCTTCGCCGCCTTCGCCGGTGTTCGACTTGCCGCCGATCTTGTTCATCGCAACGGCGAGCGTCGTATGGGCCTCGCGCGAGATGGAGCCGAAGGACATGGCGCCGGTAACGAACCGCTTGACGATGTCTTCCGCCGATTCCACTTCGGAAATGTCGATGGAGGTCCGGCCGAGTTCATCGGCACTCTTGATGCGGAAGAGACCCCGGATCGCATAGCGGCCGCTGCCCTCGTTCACCTGCTTGGCGAACTCGCGGTACATCTCCGGAAGATTGGAGCGGACCGCATGCTGCAACGTTGCGACCGAATCGGGCGTCCACATGTGGCTTTCGCCACGGGTGCGGTAGGCATATTCACCACCGACCTCGAGAGACCGGCTCAGGATTGCTACGTCGCCGAAGGCTTCCGCGTGCCGCAAAACGGTTTCCTCGGCAACCTCGTCGAGTCCGATGCCCTCGATCATGGTGGCCGTGCCGAAGAAATACTTCTTCACGAAATCGGACGACAGTCCGACCGCGTCGAAGATCTGCGCGCCGCAATAGGACTGGTAGGTCGAGATGCCCATTTTGGACATGACCTTCAGGATGCCCTTGTCGATCGACTTGATGTAGCGATAGACGACCTCGTCCTGGTCCACCTCTTCCGGGAAGTCCATTTCCATGTGCATGGAAAGCAGGGTCTCGAAGGCGAGATAGGGGTTGATCGCTTCCGCGCCGTAGCCGGCCAGCACGCAGAAATGGTGTACTTCGCGGGCTTCACCGGTTTCCACCACCAGACCGACGGAGGTCCTCAGACCCTTGCGGATCAGGTGATGGTGCACAGCCGCGGTTGCCAGCAGGGCCGGGATCGCGATCCGGGACCGGCTGATCAGGCGGTCGGACAGAATGATGATGTTGTAACCGTCGCGGACGGCCTTCTCGGCGCGCTCGCACAGTTCCGAAACCGCGCCTTCCATACCGGCGGCGCCCTTTTCGGCATTGTAGGTGATGTCCAGCGTCTTGGCCGAGAACTGGTTGTCCGCGATATCGCCAATGGCGCGGATCTTTTCCAGGTCCTCGTTGGTCAGGATCGGTTGGCGCACTTCCAGACGCTTGGAGGTCGACAGGCCCTCAAGGTCGAAGATGTTCGGACGCGGTCCGATGAAGGAGACCAGGCTCATCACCAGCTCTTCGCGGATCGGGTCGATCGGCGGGTTGGTGACCTGCGCGAAATTCTGCTTGAAATAGGTGTAAAGCGGCTTCGACTTGTCGGAGAGCGCCGAAATCGGCGTGTCCGTTCCCATCGAGCCGATGGCTTCCTGACCGACGGTGGCCATGGGCGTCATCAGAAGCTTGATGTCTTCCTGGGTGTAGCCGAAGGCCTGCTGGCGGTCGAGCAGGCTTTCGCCGGCGACCGGTGCCCGCTGGCGCACGCCCGGCAGGTCTTCCAGGACGATCTGGGTCTTGTGCAGCCAGTCCTTGTAAGGGTTGGCCGTTGACAGCTGACGCTTGATCTCGTCGTCGGAAACGATGCGGCCCTCATCCATGTCGATCAGCAGCATCTTGCCCGGCTGCAGGCGCCATTTCTGAACGATGCGCTCCTCTTCCACCGGCAGCACGCCGACTTCGGAAGACATGATGACGAAGTCTTCGTCGGTAACGATGTAACGGGCCGGACGCAGGCCGTTGCGGTCCAGCGTCGCGCCGATCTGGCGGCCGTCTGTGAAGGCAACTGCGGCCGGGCCGTCCCACGGCTCCATCAGGGCCGCATGGTACTCGTAGAAGGCGCGGCGGTTGTCGTCCATCAGCGGGTTGCCGGCCCAGGCTTCCGGGATCAGCATCATGGCAGCATGGGCAAGCGAGTATCCGCCCATGACCAGGAATTCCAGGGCGTTGTCGAAGCAGGCCGTGTCCGACTGGCCTTCGTAGGAAATCGGCCAGAGTTTTGAAATGTCGTCGCCGAGCAGGGTCGAGGAAACCGACGCCTGGCGGGCGGCCATCCAGTTGACGTTCCCGCGCAGCGTGTTGATTTCACCGTTATGGGCCACCATCCGGTAGGGATGCGACAGGTCCCAGGACGGGAAGGTGTTGGTGGAAAAGCGCTGGTGCACCAGGGCCAGGGCCGAGGTGAAGCGCTCGTCCTTCAGGTCGGCGTAATAGGCACCGAGCTGGTAGGCAAGGAACATGCCCTTGTAAACGATGGTGCGGCTGGAAAGCGAAACGATATAAAAGCCTTTTTCGACCGCATCCGTTTCGGCGCGCACGGTGTTGGAAATCACCTTGCGCAGGACATAGAGACGGCGCTCAAAAGCGTCCTGGTCGTCGCCGTTGGCCTTGCGGATGAAGACCTGGCGGGAGACCGGCTCGGTTGCCGCGATGTCCGGTGACTTGGAAAGAGAGGCGTTGTCGACGGGAACGTCACGCCATCCGATCGGCTCCTGGCCTTCCGCCTTGATGACCCGTTCGACGATTTCTTCGCATTTTGCCCTGAGCTGTGCATCCTGCGGCATGAACAGAAAGCCGACGCCATAGTCACCGGCTTCGGGAAGCGGGGTGCCGGCCTTTTCCATTTCTTCAGCGAAGAAGGCATGCGGGATCTGCACCAGCATGCCCGCGCCATCGCCCATCAGCGGGTCCGCGCCAACAGCGCCGCGGTGGGTCAGGTTTTCCAGAACCTGCAGGCCGTCCGAGATGATCTTGTGGGACTTCTCGCCTTTCATGTGGGCGATGAAGCCGACACCGCAGGCATCGTGTTCGCGCGACGGATTGTAGAGCCCTTTGTCGGCGGCCGTGCTCAGTCGATCCGCAAGTGTGGTGGTGGCGGTGGTTTTCGTGTCCACGCCTCCGGCTTGCATGGCTGTGCTGGTCGTCAGCTCTATTTTCGTCATGTGCGCCCTCACTGTTAACCCCAGTGCCGCCTAGGTTTTAAAGCGTCCGGTTCCGTTCGGGTCGCATTCCATCAAGAATGCGGCTCGGTGAACCCTGGCTTGGCTGCCCCGGCTCTGTCGTTGTATTACCGCGCCGGCTTCCCAAAACAAGCCGCCGCATTGACGCAGCGGGTCCACCGCTGCCGGAACATTTTGTTCCGCTGTCCCGAAGATCCGCCCCGGACCTTCGAATGGTCAGCCTGTTTGTTGCTCCTGCTCCGGCAGCCTTGTCCGGTCAGTGTCACCGCAACAATTGGGACAGTATCCCTGTCCTATTTCAGGCGGCGCGAACATGACAGATTTCTTCCCCGGGAGCAAGAGTGTTTCTTGCCGCGCGCATTATAATTGTTCGCGCCGAAAGTGCCAATCGTCCGGAACGGTCGATTTGGAAAGGATTTATGTAAGATTCTTGCGTGTGTTAAACTTTGTGCAGGCGGGCCGCCGCTCAAGCTCGCAAATTGGTCACAGCCGTTTGATTTCCTATTTATCGGCAAAATGCGCAAGTACCAGATGTACCGCGCTGTTTAGGACAGGCGCCGGATCGATTCAGGATTTTCAAATTCGACGAGAGGAGTTCGAGATGAAGCAGAAGGCCATGACGTCAGCGATTGTTGCCGGTGCCGTTGCCGCCGCGGTTGCCGGTCTGTCTTCGACCGTGCCGGCGCAGGCGCAGGCGAAGGAAAAATGCTACGGGGTCTCCCTGAAAGGCAAGAACGACTGCAAGGCGGGTGCAGGCACGACCTGCGCCGGAACGTCAACCGTCGATTATCAGGGCAATGCCTGGACGCTGGTTCCCAAGGGCACTTGCGTCACCATGGAACTGCCGGGTGGCCGCAAGGGCTCCCTGACCGAACTCGAACGCGATCTGCCGGAAGCCTGACGCCGCTCCGGCACCGGCATGACGGGCATCGCCCGGTTGTTAATTCGGGCAGGCGGACAAACGGCCGCCTGCCGGATTTTCGCTTCTCCCAACAGGATAAAACCATGTTGTCCGAGATCTCCTCCCGACAGGATAAGCGCGTGGAAGCCGGTGTCCCGGCGCGTGCAGGGGCCGGTCTGAAACCGGAACACGTCGCGGACATCCTGGAAACCCGGCCGGAGATCGGCTTCTTCGAGGTCCATGCCGAAAACTACATGGGTGCGGGAGGACCGCCGCACCGCCAGCTTGAGGCAATCCGGCGCGACTATCCGCTGTCCCTTCATGGCGTCGGCCTTTCCATCGGCGGCGAAGGGCCTCTCGACAAGGACCATCTTCAGCGTCTGGCCGGACTGATCAGACGGTACGAGCCGGGCCTGTTCTCCGAACATCTGGCCTGGTCCACCCATGACACCACCTATTACAACGATCTTCTGCCGGTTCCTTACGACCGGGCAACCCTCGACCGGGTCTGCGACCATATCGACGAAGTGCAGCAAACGACCGGGCGGCAGATGCTGCTGGAAAATCCGTCGACCTATGTTGCCTTCGAGCAAAGCACCATGAGCGAGATCGAGTTCCTGAAGGAAATTACGCGGCGCACCGGCTGCGGACTTCTGCTCGACATCAACAACGTCTTTGTCTCCTCAACCAACCATCAGCGCTCCGCTGAAGCGTATCTGGCGGAATTCCCTGTCGCCGAGGTCGGTGAAATCCATCTGGGCGGCCATGCACCCGACACCGACGACGCCGGGCGGCCGTTGCTGATCGACGCCCATGACAGGGAAGTCGATGCAGCCGTCTGGCAGCTTTATGAAACCACCGTTCAGGCGCACGGTCCGCTGCCGACCCTGATCGAGTGGGACAACGACATTCCGGCGTGGCCGGTCTTGCTGGCCGAAGCCCGGGCTGCGGATCGAGTCCTGGCGCGGAGCGTGCAGGCGCGCAGCCTGCAGGCGGGAATGCGATGACTGTCCCGAAGCGTCTTCCAGACCCGGGATTGCCGGACTTCGCGGCCGCCTTGCTCGATTCGGAGGCCGCGACACCGCCGGGTCTGGTCGGACCGGACGGCAAGCTCGCGCCGAAGCGGTTCAATGTCTATCGCAACAACGTCGTGGTCAGCCTTTGCGAAGCTCTGGAACAGACGTTCCCGGCGATTGTGAACCTGCTTGGCGAAGATTATTTCAAGGCGCTTGCACGGACCTTCGTGATCCGCCACCCGCCGGTCTCGCCGGTGCTGATCTGGTATGGCGCCGGCTTTGCCGATTTCATTGAATCCTTCCCGCCCCTGGAAGCCTATCCTTATCTGGCGGATGTGGCGCGGGTGGAATGGGTCTGGACGGAGGCCTATCACGCGGCGGATGCGCCCGCACTTGATCCCGCCTCCCTCGGGGCGGTGCCGCCCGACCGGGTGGGGGCGGTGACCTTCACCGGACATCCGGCCGCACGGGTGGTTGTCTCGCAGTGGCCGGTCTGGGACCTCATACGCGCCAACAGGTTTCCTACCCAAGAGGCCGCACCTGATATCGAACTGACGCACTCTCAGGACATTCTGGTCACACGGCCGGACCTGGAAGTCGGTCTTTATCTGCAAAGGCCGGGCGCGGCCCGGTTTCTGTCGGAGTTGTTCGAGGGAAAAAGCCTCGGTGAGGCCGCTGCGGCCGCGCAGGCGCATTGCGCGGAATTCGCCCTGGCCGATTGCCTGTCGGAGTGCCTTTCGAGTGGCGCTTTCACGGAAATGCAAGTAAACGGATAATATTCAACCCGCCACAACCACCAACCGTGTAGGGGGACTTTATGGGTGTTTTGATCGGATTTTTCGTCAGACTTTATTCGATGGTTTTCGGGGCTCTCGAACGGCTCACCGACGGCTGGTTTCTGGGGTTGGCTGCCCGTTTCATCTTTGCTTCTGTGCTGTTCCAGTTCTTCTGGAATTCCGCGCTCACGAAGATCGGCGGCAACATCATGAACATCTTTACGCCGACCGCCGGTGCCTATGCGCAGATGTTGCCCAAGCTGATGGAACAGGTCGGCTACGACACCAGCCAGATTGCCTTCTTCCCCTATGGTCTGATGGTACTTCTCGGCACCTGGGGCGAGTTTGTCCTGCCGGTTCTGGTTGTCCTTGGCCTATTCACGCGATTCGCCAGCTTGGGCATGATCGTCTTCATTATCGTCATGAGTTATGTCGACATCTACGGGCACGGCGTGGATGCGAAAACCATCGGCGCGCTGTTCGACGGCGAACCCTATGCGGTTATCTCCGACGACCGGCTCTTGTGGATCTTCGTGCTACTGGTTCCGGCGCTGAAAGGCCCGGGCGTGGTTTCGCTCGACTGGCTGCTCGGCCGCTACTACCGCAAGCGGGAAATGTACTACTGAGAAAATCATGTTGCCGGTTGTCGGGCGAGCTGATTAAACCGGAGCATGAACTTTGCAAGCGACAATTGGGCGGGTGCGGCTCCGGCGGTGATGTCGGCGCTCTCCCGCCATAATTCCGGGTTCTCGCCCGCCTATGGCACCGACCCGCTGACCGACAGCATTTCCCGAAAATTCAACGACATCTTCGAGCGCGAGGTTGCCGTCTTTTTCGTGGCGACCGGCACGGCCGCCAACGCGTTGTCTCTGGCCGCCCTTGCCAAGCCTGGCGGCGCCATTTTCTGCCATCGCGACAGCCACATTCATGTCGATGAATGCAATTGCCCGGAATTCATGACCAGCGGCAACAAGCTGGTCGGCATTTCCGGTTCCGACGGCAAATACACTCCGGATCAATTGCGCGAGGCCATGGCGGCGTTCCCGGATGGCGTCGTCCATCACGGCCAAGTAGCGTCCGTCTCCATCAGTCAGGCGACCGAAAGCGGCACCGTCTACACGCTTGATGAAATCGCCGCCATCAAGGAGGTGGCGCGGTCCCGGTCCGTGCCCTTGCACATGGACGGCGCCCGTTTCGCCAACGCGCTCGTAACGCTCGGCACCACGCCCGCCGAAATGACCTGGAAGGCCGGGGTCGACGTGTTGTCCTTCGGCGCGACCAAGAACGGCTGCTGGTGCGCGGAGGCGGCCGTCTTCTTCGATCCGGAAGCCGCGAAACAGTTTGAATACTTCCGCAAGCGCGGCGGTCACCTCTTCTCCAAGAGCCGTTTCGTGGCGGCCCAGTTCGACGGCTATTTCGAGGATGGCAGCTGGCTGGCAACCGCCGCTCACGCCAACGCCATGGCCTCGCAGCTCGCCGAAGGCATCCGGGCTCAGGGTGGGCGCACCGCCTGGGCGGTGGAAGCCAATGAACTCTTTCCGATCCTGAAGCGCAGCC
Source organism: Roseibium sp. (assembly GCF_050301095.1). Taxonomy (GTDB): domain Bacteria; phylum Pseudomonadota; class Alphaproteobacteria; order Rhizobiales; family Stappiaceae; genus Roseibium. The sequence continues at coordinate 16,264 of NZ_JBNKYW010000196.1, read as the reverse complement.
AGTTCGAGGCCCTGGAGGCTGCCGGCGCCAAGCTTTACGAATGGCCGGCCAAGGGCCTTTCGGAAAACCTCGCGCCGAAGGATGACGAAGTCTGCCTGCGCATGGTCACGAGTTTCGCGACCACACAGGACGACGTGGATGCCTTCCTGAAGGTGCTTTCGGAGACGGCTTGAGGAAGGTTCTGCGATGCGGGAACGGTTGAAATGAGGGTGTCATCCCGGACAAGCGCAGCGCAGATCCGGGGCCCGCTCCAAATCAGCTTGCTGCATCCCAAAACCAAAAAGGCGCCTGGTTTCCCAGGCGCCCGGAAGCGTGTACCGCAGATGCGGGACCGGTTTAGTGAGCCGTGGATTCGATCTGCTTGGCCGTGCCGGAAGTGATCTCGATCTTGCGCGGTTTCATGGCTTCGGGAATTTCGCGGACAAGATCGACATGCAGCAAGCCGTTTTCCAGGCTGGCGCCTTCCACGCGCACATGCTCGGCGATCTGGAAGCGGCGCTCGAAGGTGCGCGACGCGATGCCGCGATAAAGGATCTCGCGGTCGCTGTCTTCTTCCGATTTTTCGCCCTTGATGGTCAGAACGTGTTCCTTGGCTTCCACGGAGAGCTCGTCATCGGTGAACCCGGCGACGGCCATCGTGATGCGGTAGGCATTTTCGCCAGTCCGTTCAATGTTGTAGGGCGGGTAGCTGGGCGTGTCGCCACTGGCGGAGTCCAGCATGGAGAAAAGCCGGTCGAACCCGACGGTGGACCGGTAAAGCGGAGAAAAGTCGAAGTGACGCATTTTGTCTGTCCTCTCTTTGAGCAACGGATACTTCACTGAATTTGCGCATCCCTGTCCCCCGTCATTGGCGGGACCGGATCGCGGTGCAGACCCGTCATCGGCGCCTGCATGAGAAAAGGTGGGAACTGGCGTTTTCCATTTCAAGGGGACCGGGCACGCCCATCGGCCCGGAAGCTGAACGCCACATGAACAGGGTCTTCCGGCAGGGTTCAAGTGGCTTGGGGCATCTTCTTCTCAACGTCAGCACAGCGCTGGCGGCGAAGACAGGAGATCCAAGATGTTTGCCAAGGTTTCGAAATTGTCCGCCCCGATCGCAGGCGCCATTCTTCTGGTGTCCGCAGGCTTTGTGTCCACGGCTTCCGCCGCCCCCCAGGCCGCCGGCCTTCAGTTCCAGGTTCCGGCATCCGAACTCGTGGTGAAAGTCGATCATCGCGGCCGCCGCGGCGGCTGGGACCGTCACGACCGGCGCGACTGGCGCCGACACACAATGGGCCCGCGCCAGATCCGCCGCTCCCTGCGCCACCGCGGCTTTCACCGGATCCGGATCATCGACCGGCGCGGCCCGATGTTCATCGTGAATGCCAAGGGTTGGAACGGAATTCCGATGCGTCTGGTGGTCGATTCCCGAACTGCTGATATCGTTCGCAGCCGCCCGCGGCATGGCGGCTGGGGTTGGCAGAACCGCTGGTAAGCGTTGGCACCAGCGCCCGCGATTTACCAAACTTTTCCGGGCCGGCTTCATCATGAGCCGGCCTGAAGTTTGTTGTGAGGCGGTGTCAAGACAGCTATCACAGGGACAGGTTGACGAGAATCGGATCGCCATGAGCCTGATCGACATTCCAGAAAATCCGGTCCCGGAAGGCGCGCAGTCCGGATTCATCGACACGCCGGACCGCGTCAGCATCCGCTACGCGCACTGGCCCGCCTCCACCGGTACCGAACGCCGTGGAACGGTCACGCTCCTGCATGGGCGCGCCGAATTCATCGAGAAGTATTTCGAGGTCATTCAGGATCTGCGCGCCCGTGGCTTTGCGGTGGTCACCTTCGACTGGCGCGGCCAGGGCGGATCGCAGCGACTGACGCGCAACCCCAAACGCGGGCATGTCTCCAACTTCCGGAAATTCCGGCTGGATCTCAGGACCGTCCTGAAGGAGGTCTCGCTGGCCACCTATCCGGGGCCGCATTTTGCTCTGGCCCATTCCACCGGGGCGCTCGTGCTTCTGTCAGACACGGAACGGCTCAGGACGATGCTGGACCGGGCGGTTTTGACCGCGCCTTTGCTGGGCCTTCCCACCGGCTCCTGGTCGCCGGGGCTGGTAGAGGTCTACCGCAAGGTGTTGCGGGTGTTGACCTTCGGCCTGTATGGCCAGCCTCCCCTGAAGGTCATCAAGGCGAGGTCTGCACCGCTGATCGAGCGGATCGGGTTTCCGGTCGCACGGATGGCTGCCCTGGCCGGGTTGGGACGGTTGACCATTCCCGGCGGTAACAGGGAGTTATTCGTGCCGTTCGACGGCAACCGGCAGACCACCGATCAGGCGCGTTTCGAACGCTTCAACAAGGTGCTGACAGCCGCTCCGGAACTGGGCATCGGCGCGCCGACCCTCGGCTGGCTGAACGCGGCCGCCCGTACCATGCTGGCGCTGCGTCGGCGGGACGCCGGCCCGAATGTGAAACTGCCCTGCCTTGTGCTTGCCGCCGGCGAGGACCGGATTGTTTCGACACCGGTGATCGAGGATTTCGTTTCCAGGACCAAGGCGGCCGCCTACGTGGAAATTGCAGGCGCCGCCCACGAGCTGATGATGGAGCGGGACATCTTCCGCGACCAGTTCTGGGCCGCTTTCGATGCCTTCGTTCCGGGACTGGAAGCCGAGCAGGAATTGAAGCGGGCCCGGATCTGACACTAACCGTCAGACGGCCGCCTTCGCCAGGTCCCTCAGGAGAAGATCGTGGAGGCGCGGATCGCCGGAGGCAAGGATCTGCCCGCCCTCTGCCGGAGAGCCGCCCGTCCAGGTCGTCACGACACCGCCCGCGCCTTCTATGATCGGCACCAGTGCAACGATGTCATAAGCCTGCAGGCCGGTTTCGATCACGGCATCGGCGTGCCCGGCTGCCACCATGCAATAGGCATAGCAATCAGTGCCGTAGCGCGACAATTGCACCGCCGCCTCGATCCGGTCGAAGGCGCTGCGCTCGGCAGGCGTGAACAGCGCCGGTGTGGTGGTGAAGATCGTCGCGTCCTTCAGGGCATTGCAGGACCGGGATTTCAGCGGCCGTGTTCCCAGGGGGCCGTGATACCACGCAGCCTTGCAATCGCCGGCGAAGCGTTCGCCGATATAGGGCTGAACCATCATGCCGAGGCTGGGTTTGCCGGCAGTGCGCAATCCGATCAAGGTGCCCCAGGTCGGCAGGCCGGTGATGAACGCGCGGGTGCCGTCGATCGGGTCGAGCACCCAGACATTGTCCGCATCCAGTTTCTCCGGCCCGTGTTCCTCACCCAGGATACCGTGATCCGGATAGGTTTCGTTGATCAGGGTGCGCATGGCTGTTTCGCCGTTCCGGTCGGCGATTGTCACAGGGTCGAAGCCGGTCTCGAACTTGTTGTCGACGGCAAAACCCTGACGGAAATGCGGCATGATGGCCTTGCTGGCCGCATCCGCAAGCGTCTCGAGGAAAGGAGCAAAGCCGTTGGAACTGAACTGGGGCGCTGACGTCATGGGTCCTCTCCGCCGCGCGAAGGCCGCGCAACTGTCAAAAGTCTTTCGGATTTGATGCCTGTATAGCCGGTTCTGCCAAAAATTGAATCTGCAAACCGTCAAAATTGCCCATTGTTTATTCAGGGGCGCGCGTGCCCGGGCTTGACGTTTGTGCGGTGCGATGCGATTTTATTGCGGTGCGGCATATTCTGTCGCGCCGCCCTTCTTGGGCGTTTCCTCCCTAGACTCGGGCCGCCTCGCAAGAGCGCAGCCTCTTTTTTTTTGGCAGGCAGGCTGGGGATTATTCGGCAGCGATGGAATCAGCCGGCAGCGCGGCATCGGGCATGGCCGTCAGCTCGCGGGCGAAATCCCGCAGGTTATGGAAAAGATCACTGAACCCGGCGGACGGTTCGTGGGTCGTCTCGTCCATATAGAGACCGCGGTTGATCTCGATCTGCAGGGCATGCAGTCCGCTGGCCGGCCGGCCGTAGTGCTCTGTGATGAAGCCGCCGGCATAGGGTTTGTTGCGTGAGACGCGGTAGCCCATGTTTTTCAGGACGCCGCAGGCAAACTCCGTCAGCTCGCTGCTGCAGCTCGTTCCGTATCGGTCACCCAGGATGAAGTCCGGACGGGTGTCGGTGGTCTGGCACTTCACACTGGACGGCATGGAATGACAGTCGATCAGGACTGCGTATCCGAAGGTTACGTGGGTCTGGGCCAGGAGCCGCCTGAGGGTGGAATGATAGGGCTTGTAGATTTCCTCCACCCGGCTGAGCGCCTCTTCGACCGGAAGCTTGTGCCGGTAGATCTCGTGGTTCTCGCTGACGATCCGCGCCACCGTGCCAAGGCCGCCCGCGACCCGGATCGAACGGATATTCGCGTAGGACGGCAGCCGGCCCTCGAACATCTTCGGATCGAGCTCGTAGGGCTCCCGGTTCACATCAAGATAGGCGCGCGGAAAATGCGCGCGCAGAAGCGGGGCGCCCAGGGGAACGACGTGGGAAAACAGGTCGTCCACATAAGCATCCTCGGACCGGCGGATCGAGGTTTCATCGAGACGGGAGGACGCAAGGAAGTCCTTGGAATACTGCCGGCCGGAATGGGGGGAATTGAAGACGAAGGGAATGCGCTGATCGGCGGGACACAATACGTCGAAAGCGGGCAAGCCGTTGAAGTCGGGCTCGTAAGGTGTCGCGAAGGAGGGCTGCTTATCGTCCGTCAAATGCAGTATCCCGTATGATGGTTCCCTATCGTGCCAAGGAATTCACACGCAGTCCACAGGCATATGTTCAAAAGCACAGGCGGGAATCGTGAACGGGGTGCCGCCGTGCGGTGCGCAGGGCTGCGCCGAAGGAGTGTGGAAAAGCCGGTTTGTGCGTTGCGCGATGCCTGCGGGCCCGCAGAGTTCATAGGGTCGGAGCAGGCATGCGTGTCAGCGGCGTAAACAACTGGTGCGGTCGGCCGGATCGGGAAAACCAATTCTCCCTATCATTCTGTGGAATTCGAGCTATAACCGGCAATAGGGAACACCAGATCAGCGAATGTTCAATCGTTGCCGGCTGAAACTCCGGTAGCTGATCGATTCCAAATTGTTCGAGTATCAAGTCTGCGTTCATCGGAAAGCGGGCATGATGCTCAAGCCGCCATAACAACAAGAGGACATTGGTCGCTTACGATGCCGCGAATCCTGCTTGCCGAAGACGACAACGACATGCGCCGCTTTCTGGCCAAGGCGCTGGAAAATGCCGGGCATGATGTCGTGTCGTTCGATAATGGAAAAAGCGCCTACGAAAGACTGCGCGAGGAACCGTTCTCTCTTCTGTTGACGGATATCGTGATGCCTGAGATGGACGGGATCGAACTTGCACGCCGGGCGACGGAGCTTGATCCGGACCTCAAGGTGATGTTCATCACCGGCTTCGCCGCCGTGGCCCTGAACCCGGAATCGGACGCACCGAAAGATGCCAAGGTGCTGTCAAAGCCGTTTCATCTCAAGGACCTGGTCCAGGAAGTGGAGCGGATGCTGGCTGCCTGAGGTAGTCATCAACAGGGAGTTTGAACCGGGCTCAGGAAATTTTGACGGTTCGGTGAAAAGGGGGTTGCACAGTTTGTCGATCCCCGCTATATCGCACTCCACCACGGCGCTGGGGCGCCGGACTACCGAGAAATTCGGGCGTGTAGCTCAGCGGGAGAGCACTTCGTTGACATCGAAGGGGTCACAGGTTCAATCCCTGTCACGCCCACCATTATTGCGCTGCTTGACGGGTTCGGGAGCGCAGGTTGATCTGAAGACTGGCGCATGAAGATGCAGCTTCTTCGGGGTAGGCCGAAAAGAATATGAGCGCCTTTGGCGCTCATTTGGTTTAAGGAAGCAGGACCCTTTCGGGGGACAGTGACATGAAGATTAAGAATTCGCTTAAAGCACTGATGACTCGCCACCGCGACAACCGCATGGTTCGCCGCAAAGGCCGCGTCTACATCATCAACAAGAAAAACCCGCGCTTCAAGGCTCGTCAGGGTTAATCTTGCTGCTGCGCACCGCGCCGCCGAAGATCTGAAAAACCGTTTCCGGAGAAGCGCTTGGGCGTTCGATTCCGGAAGCTTCGGGTTATCAGGCGCGGAGTTGCACGAAGATGTGTCAGTTTCCCGGATTGACCACCGCATTCAACGATCCATAATCGTTGGATGCGGATTTTTGTGTTTGCCATTCCTTTTTTCCTGACTGCGGCCCTGGCGGGCGCGCAGCCTGTTCCCGATCTCGGTCCGGAAACCGAACCGCCGTCGGCGGAGGATTTCAATCCTTTGCCGGAGGATCTGCCGGAAGAAGGCGGCCAGGTTGTTGTCGAAGAAGCCGATCCGCATGAGGAACAGTCCCGCCTGGACGAGCTCTATTCGGATCTTGCCAAGGCGGAGTCGCCCAAAGCGGCGGAAAAGATCGCTCGCAAAATCCAGATGATGTGGCTGGAGTCCGGCAGCGACACGGTGAATGTGCTGATGTCCCAGGCCGGCAAGGCCATTCAGGCCGATGACACGGCTCTTGCCCTGGACTTTCTGGACGTGGTGGTGACGCTGAAGCCCTCCTTCGCGGAGGGCTGGAACCGGCGGGCAACCGTCTTCTACATGCGGCAGGATTTCGCCAAGTCCCTGGTCGATATCGAACGCACGCTCGCGCTGGAACCGCGCCACTGGGGTGCGCTCTCGGGTCTCGCGATCATCCAGCGGCGGCTCGGGTTCGACAAAGAGGCGCTCGAGACCTTCAAGCAGGCGCTGAAGATCAATCCAAGTCTGGAAAACGCCTTCAAGGCGATCAAGGATCTGGAAAAGGACGCGGCCGGGGAGGCGGCGTAAGAGGGCTCTTGCTTGAGCTGCCGCTGCTGGTTGTTTCCCTCGACATTGTGCATTCCGGGCAAGAAAAAAGGCGGCCGGTCGGCCGCCTTCGTTCTTTCAACCGATTAGACCGTCAAATACCGCCCTGTCCGTCGCTGCCGACGAAGGCGATGCGCAGCATGTTGGTGGAGCCCGGTGTTCCGAAAGGCACGCCGGCCGTCACGATGATCCGCTGGCCCGGCTTGGCAAATTCCTCCGAGTGGGAGATCCGGCAGGCACGGTCGATCATGTCTTCCTCGTTGGCTGCGTCCTCGCTGACCACGCAGTGCAGGCCCCAGCCGAGCGACAGGCGGCGTGCCGTTGCCATGACCGGAGACAGCACGATCACCGGGCAGGACGGCCGTTCGCGCGACGCACGCAGGCCCGTTGCGCCGGAAGTGGTGTAGCAGACCACGGCAGCAAGGTTGAGCGTTTCCGCGATCTGGCGCGCGGCGGCGGAGATCGCGTCGGCGCCGGTGGCTTCCGGTTCGGTCCGCTGAGCGTAGATGATGTTGCGGAAGTTGCTGTCCTGCTCGACCTGATGGGCAATCTTGTCCATGGTCGAAACGGCTTCGACCGGGAACTTGCCGGCGGCCGATTCAGCCGACAGCATGACCGCGTCGGCGCCCTCGAACACCGCGGTTGCGACGTCGGAGACTTCCGCGCGGGTCGGCACCGGCGAGGTGATCATGGATTCCAGCATCTGGGTTGCGATCACCACCGGTTTGCCGGCGCGCCGACAGGCACGCGTGATGCGCTTCTGCAGACCAGGAACCTGTTCCAGAGGCATTTCCACGCCAAGGTCGCCACGGGCCACCATGATCGCGTCGGACAATTCGATGATCTCGTCCAGCCGGCCGATGGCCTGCGGCTTTTCGATCTTGGCCAGAACACCGGCGCGGCCACGGGTGATCTTGCGGACCTCGGCGAGGTCGTCCGGGCGCTGCACGAAGGAAAGCGCAACCCAGTCGACGTTCTGCTCGAGTGCCGCGATGATGTCCCTGTGGTCCTTCTCAGTCATCGCGCTGGTGGCGATTTCCGAATCGGGAACGCTGACGCCCTTGCGGTCGGACAGTTTGCCCCCGACGACGACTTCGGTCATGGCCTTGGTCTTGCTGGCCTCGACGACCTTGAGCTGGATCTTGCCGTCGTCCAGCAGAAGCCGGTGACCGGGTTCCAGAGCTTCGAGAATTTCGGGGTGGGGAAGATGGACGCGGTTGACGTCGCCGCCTGAAGTGTCCGCATCAAGTGTGAAGTTTGCGCCGTTCTCCAGCATGACCGGACCTTCGGCGAAGGTGCCGACACGCAGCTTCGGTCCCTGCAGGTCGGCCAGAATTCCAATCGGTCTGCCTAGTTTCTCCTCAACAGAACGGATGCGTTCGACAAGCATCTTCAGACGATCATGATCCGTATGGCTCATGTTGATGCGGAACACATCAGCACCAGCGCGATACAGTTCTTCAATGATGTCCAGTTCTGAGGAGGAGGGTCCGAGAGTTGCTAGAATCTTTACTCGCCGGTTTCGCCTCATCGCCCACCTGTTCCTTGTTGCACAGGCTCGGTCAGCTGGACCGTCCAACTGCTCTGCTCGCCCGTGTCTATTTCGAAAAAGCCTGTTCGTTCAAAGCCCCGGGCCACGCAGTCTTCGATGCCGCGAATGGTGAATTCCTTTTCCCGGGTGCACATGAACGCCCGGCCTCCCCATTCGCCCGATTGGTCGTAATCAACTGCGTAAATGTAGTAGTAGCGTGACACCAAAGAGCCGGGGACAAGCGTTTCGCAGGAATTCGAGGCAAGGTTCCACCATCCCTCGGTAACCCAGTCGGTCTTGTCCTTGTAGCCGATGGCCACGCCGACCTGACTTTCGGTCTTGTTGCAGAGCCTCAGGTCGGCTCTTGCTTCGCTACTGATTGCCGGGAAAAGCAGCAGGGTCAAAAGAGCGGCACAGATGGCGTTCAAGGGCGCGTTCATGCATGCCCGAAACCAGTTCTGGTACCGTTCCCCAACCTCAAACATATGCAGTCGTTCACTTTGCTGCTTGACAGACATTCGCTTTTTGCGTGGACAAGCGTGTCTTGTCAACGCCGTTAACGGAATCAGGAGTGCTTTCGCCCAACCTTGTCGCTTGAAATTTTCCGATTATTTCATCCGGAAGATCGGCCTCACTCCTATGTGGCCAGAAATGGGGCGGGAACATGGCCGTGGCGCAACTGCACTGATTTAGCCGTCGATAACCGCTCCGCGCCCCATGTCCGGTATTGATAAAAAAGCTGATATCCCAGCGGCAGGCAATTCGGTTGGAGCCAGCGCGGCGGATTTCGGGCCAGGCGCACTAAACTGCGTATTCAGACTTGGTTCCGGAGCCGGATTGCCGTAAACCTGTGCGCCGGCGCTTTCCAGCGCCCGGTGACTTTCCACGAAGAAAAAATGACAGAAACAGCACTTGCGGCCGGTGAGGCCTTCGAACCGACCGAATATATCTATGGCGACCTCAAGTCGGGCATCCTGCTCTTGTGCGATCACGCGCGCAACACGGTTCCGGCGCCCTATGGCGACCTCGGTGTGCCGCCGGAACAGTTCGAACGGCACATCGGATACGACATCGGTGCGCGGGCCGTCACGCTGGAACTGGCGCGGCGGCTGAATGCGCCTGCCTGCCTGTCGACCTTTTCCCGCCTGCTGATCGATCCGAACCGGGGCGAGGACGACCCGACGCTGGTCATGCGCCTGTCGGACGGCGCGGTCGTGCCGGGCAACGCCCGGGTGGATGCGCAAGAGCGGATGCATCGCATCAGGCAGTTTCACCAGCCCTATCACAACCTGATCGACGGCACGCTGGACCAGATGCTTGCAGCGGGCGCGCCGCCGGTGATTTTCTCGATTCACAGTTTTACCCCCGTCTGGCGGGGTGTGCCGCGGCCCTGGCATGTCACCGTGCTTTGGGACAGCGATCCGAGGGCGGTTACGCCGCTGCTGGCCGGCCTCCGGGGCCAGGAGGGGTTGATCGTCGGCGACAATGAGCCCTATGACGGGGCTCTCAAAAACGACACAATGTACAAGCACGCAACCAGCCGCGGCTTGGCGCACGCCTTGCTGGAGTTGCGTCAGGACCTGATCGCCGACGAGGCAGGCGCCCTGGACTGGGCGGACCGCCTGGAACCGGTCATGCGGGAAATCGCTGCCAGGCCGGAGTGCCGGCAGATCCGGCATTTCAAGTCACGTTGCGACTGAGACAGGCTGACGGCCGGGAGCGGCCTGAACGGTATTGAAGGCTGCCTCCGGCGGCCGCAGGACAAGGAGGCCATCGTATGGATGAGCAGACCAAAACCGAACTGGAAGCGGCCGTGTTCCGGCGGTTGGTGGAACATCTTCGCAACCGGACCGACGTGCAGAACATCGACATGATGAATCTGGCGGGCTTCTGCCGCAATTGCCTGTCCAACTGGTATCAGGACGCAGCGGTGGACAAGGGCCTCGACCTGGAAAAGGCCGCGGCACGGGAGATCGTCTACGGCATGCCCTATGAGGAGTGGAAGGCGAAGCATCAGAGCGAAGCCAGCGAAGAGCAGAAGGCAGCATTCGAAAAGAACCGGCCTCAGCACTAGGCCGCCCCCACGAATTCGCCGGACCTTGCTTGACGGCTTCCGTCGAGTCTGGCACGGCAGCTTCAACGACCGGGGTGACGGAGACCCGCTTCTTCCCGCCACTACGGTCACACACATATCAGATGAAACAGGAGAATTGCATTCATGTCCGATCCGGGTGGAGTGGCAGCCGACCAGCTGCGGGCCTTCGTTGAGCGTATCGAGCGTCTGGAAGAAGAAAAGAAGGTCATTTCGGATGACATCAAGGACGTCTACGCCGAAGCCAAGGGCAACGGCTACGACGTGAAGATCCTGCGCAAGGTTGTGTCTTTGCGCAAGAAGCAGCCGCATGAGCGTGAGGAAGAAGAGGCCGTTCTGGACCTTTACCTGCACGCCCTCGGCATGGCCGGCCCGGCAGGCCCCGAAAGCTGAGGTCAGGCAGAAACTGACGAAAGAAGAGCGGCTCCCGGGCCGCTCTTTTTGTTTCGACAGGTGAAGCGGATTACCGAGCGAAGCGTACCGGCAAAATCACCACGGCGGGGCCATCGAAACGGTCCGTACGCAAGCCGCCGTAAGGATTCGTGTCGAAGCTTGCCGAAACGAAGCGGTTGCCCGGCGTCATTACGTTCTTGAGGGCTCGCTGGTTGGGGTGGCTGAGCCAGGCAAACGCCCTGTGCCGTGTGGAACCGGCTCCCGAAAGCAGCGCCGGTTCGGATTTGTCCGGCAGGCTGGCAAACCCTGCCAGGGGGTCGATGATCTGGTCCCGGGGGATGCGCCCGGAAACGGAGGCCTGGGCACGTGTCGGCGCTTCGCTCGCGGACTTGCGGGCCTGCGCGGTGGCGGAGGGTTGCAGCGAGCGGCTCAGCGGCTGAGGTGCCGTTCCCGCGGATGCATAGGCAAGTGTCGTCTCGGGGCGCGGAGCGGGCATCGGAGACGGGATGGAAGTCCCTGTCGCCGCCGCGATGGCCGCCACTGCGTTGTCGGCAGGTGCGGTACCCGGAACGGGAACAGTCTCCTCCAGCCCCAGGTTGGCCGCTGCGACCCTGGCGGCTTCGCTCAGGCCTGCGTTGGGCTTTGCCGCAGGAGTGCGGGCAGCCTGGAACCTGGAATCGATTGCCTGGTTCGTCGGCGCAGGCTGCCCCGTTTCAAGCGCCACGCGCTGCGCGTCAAGCGTATTGGGGGCCGGGGCAGCGTTTGCAGCGGCAAAGGCAAGCTGTGTTCTTGCCTGTGGCTTCAGCTGCGGTGCGGCGCTGGCAACGGCAATCGGTTGATCGGAAACCGTGGGGGCTGCCGGTCCGGTGTCGAGAACCTTGCGCCCCGGGACCGGAGGATTGTCGATGACGGGAGAAACCGTGGCCGCTGCCGCCGTTGCCGTGTTGCTCACCGCGCCGGCGCGTCCGGATTGATCCTTGCGATCGTTTCCGGTGCCAAACAGGCTGGCAAGGAAGTTGCCACCTCCCGAAGGCTTGTCGTCGTTCGCCCGCACCGGGGTCGGTTTACCCGGATTTCTCAGGTCCTGGTTCCGCGTGCTGAGCGTGTTCCTGCTGCCGGAACTCTTGCTGGCGGTGACGATGGTGGGAGCAGGAGAACTGCTCTTGCCGGACTTGGCTTCTGCAAGGGCGATCTTGTAGCCGCCGAGCGGTTTGCCGTCCGAGGGGATATGCAGTGTCTTGCCGTTCGGAAAGACCTTGGCAAGTTCGGTGCGGCTCATGCGGGGCCAATGGCGGACCCTGCCGGTGTCCATATGCACGAAAGGCGAACCGGAGGTCGGATAGTAACCGACACCGCCGACCTGCTCGCGCAGGCCCGTGGCCCGCAGTTTGGCAAGATTGACGCCGGGAATGAAGAAGTCCATCGCCTTGCCGCGCGTGTGCTGGCTGTTTTTCGCCACACCGCGGGACCGCTTGCGCAGCATGTTGTTCGTTGCCGGCGAGCGGTAGCTGGACACTACGTGAATGGGTTTGCTCGCTCCGACCTTCTGGTAAACCGTCCATACGAGATCAAGGAGTTCCGGATCGATCTTGGTCGCTTCGTTGCGGCGCCAGTCACGCAGGAACTGGTTGGCCTGCCTGAGGCCTTGCGGCAGATAGCGACCGTTCTTCTTGAACGTGATCGTGACCCGTTCCTTGGTATGGGCGTTGAAGAGATTGAGCGACCGGGTTTCGGCCTGCGCGGCGGCGGTCAGGCAGACGGAGGCAACGGCCAGAATGCCGAGCGTTCCCGCAACGCGCTTCAGCCAACCGACGGCGTCGAAATCAATCAACCGTTTACGCAAAATCTGTCTCGCCGTTTTTGATGGCTTTACCCATCCCATGCTCCCCAGCAGAGATAAAGACTAGCCGCAGCAGGTTAAGAAGTTTTTACCCTAATTCCACTTGCGTGATAATCGTGGCAGAAATGCAACGGTGCAAGCGCAGACGGGCATTTTTCTTCTCTTAAGCGAAAAATCCGGAGTTTCGCCGCAGTCATGCGGCGGATACTCCGGATTTGCCATGATCTGCGTCAAGTCAGGCGGCGGCGTCGTTGCCGCTTTCCTCCAGCCCGTATTCCTTGAGTTTGCGGTAGAGCGTGGACCGGCCGATCCCCAGCCGTTTGGCCACCTCCGTCATACGCCCGGAATAGTGGTTGATCGCGGCGCGAATCAGGTCTTCCTCGATATCGGCAAGCTTGCGGACGTGCCCGTCCTTGTCCAGGTTGCGCATAAAGCCGAAGGGGGCGGCCTGCTCGAACCCCTGATGCGAGGGCAGATGCGAAGGCGGCGGCGCGGCAACCGGTGCGGCAGCCGCGTGAGCCGGAGGCATGGCGGCGGCCGGTTGCGCCGGGCTCAGGTGAGGATCCTGCGCGGCGCTCGCAGGAACGGAGGCCGGACCAGGTTCGTACGGCGCAGCGGCCGGGACCGCAGGTGCTTCGGTGGCGGCGGCAATCTGCGGGAAGTCGTTGGCGGTCAGTTCCGCTCCGTCGCACAGGACCACCGCCCGGAAGACGGCGTTTTCCAGTTGCCGGATGTTCCCGGGCCAATGGTAGGCCTGCAACATTGCCAGCGTGTCTGCGGTGACGCCTGCCACTTGCGGCTTGCCCTCCTCGGCGGCAAAGCGCGCCAGGAAGTGCCGCGTCAAGGCCGGAATGTCTTCCCGCCGGTCACGCAGCGGCGGAATCCAGATCGGAAACACGTTGAGACGGTAGTAGAGGTCTTCCCGGAACACCCCCTCCTTGACCTGATCGATCAGGCGGCGGTTGGTTGCCGAAATCAGGCGGAAATCAACCTTGACCGGGCGCCTGGCGCCGATCGGGTCGATTTCGTTTTCCTGGATGGCCCGAAGCAGCTTGACCTGGACGTCCTGCGGCAGTTCACCGACCTCATCAAGGAAAAGCGTGCCGCCATGGGCTTCCTGGAACTTGCCGATGTGCTTGTCGACGGCACCGGTAAAGGCGCCTTTTTCGTGACCGAACAGGATGGATTCGACAAGGTTTTCCGGAATGGCGCCGCAATTGACCGTCACCAGCGGCTTGGACTTGCGGTCGCTGGAACCCTGGATGGCGCTGGCGATCATTTCCTTGCCGACGCCGCTTTCCCCTTCGATCAGGATCGGAATATTCGAGGCGGCGGCGCGCTTGCCGAGATTGATCACCCGTTCCATCGCCGCCGAATGGGTGATGATGTCGGCAAAGGTCAGCGTTCCGGAAGCCTGTTTGCGGAACCGAGTGATTTCGCCTTCAAGCGCAGAGGTCTTGAGAAGGTTCCGGATCGAGACGTTGAGCCGTTCCGGAGCGACGGGTTTCACCACAAAGTCCTGAGCACCGGCGTTCATCACGCTGACAACGGTATCGATGCCGCCGTGGGCGGTCTGGACGATGACAGGGGTTGCGTTCTTGTCGCTGCGCAGCCGTTGCAAAACACCGAGACCGTCAAGCTCCGGCATGACCATGTCCAGAATGATCAGGTCGATCTCACCGGCTTCCGGACCGGTCATGATCTGGACCGCTTCGGCACCGTTTTCCGCGGTTTTCGACCGGTACCCGAATTTCTTGACGGCTTCCTGCAGGAGCCGGCGCTGGATCGGGTCGTCGTCGACAATGAGGATTTTACCGCTGAGTGCTTGCATGGGCCGTCTGGTTCCGGTGCGTTTGTCTCGTTTCGGGCCATTCTGTTCGCAATTGGGTAAATAAATCGTCCAAGCCGGGGCAAAAAAGTTTCATCTTTTCAATTGCGGCGCGGCACTGGCCCGGCCTACTAATTCTTCCAGTACCCGACTTCCCTTTGCCTTTTGAAGGCAACCGCCCACCGGAGAGAAACATGCCGACGATGCCGCGTCCTGTCTTTGCGCCTCAGTCAACCGCGTCCGCCGAACTCGGACACCTGCCGGAGTGGGATCTGACGGACCTTTATCCGGCGGTCGATGCACCGCAAGTGACGGCGGATCTGAAGGAAAGCCTTGAACGGGCACGAACCTTCGAGACGTCCTACCGGGGGCGGCTGGCGGAACTGGCGCGCGACAACGTGCCCGCGCTGGTCACCGCCATCCGGGCTTACGAGGATCTGGAAGACCTGATGGGCCGGCTGATTTCCTTCGCCGGGCTGGTCTATTCGGGCAACACCATCGATCCGGCATCGCAGAAATTCTATGGTGACGTGCAGGAGCAGATCACAACCGCCAGCACCCATCTGCTGTTTTTTGCTCTGGAGATGAACAAGATCGACGACGCTGTGATGGATGCGGCGCTCGAAGACGAGCATCTGGGCCACTACCGTCCCTGGATAGAGGACTTGCGCAAGGACAAGCCCTATCAGCTCGAGGACAGGGTGGAGCAGCTGTTCCACGAGAAATCGGTCACCGGCGCCGGGGCCTGGAACCGCCTCTTCGATGAGACGATGGCCTCGCTGTCCTTCGAGGTCGACGGCAAGGAACTGCCCATCGAACAGGTTCTCAACCTGCTTGTGGACCCGTCGCCCGAGACCCGCCGCAATGCCTCGCAGGCCCTGACAAAGACCTTCAAGGAGAACCTCAGGACCTTCACGCTCATCACCAACACGCTGGCCAAGGACAAGGAGATTTCCGACCGCTGGCGGAACTTCTCCGATATTGCCGACAGCCGGCACCTGGCCAACCGCGTCGAGCGCGAGGTGGTCGATGCCATGGTGAGTGCCGTCCGGGACGCCTATCCGCGCCTGTCGCACCGCTACTACAAGCTCAAGGCCAAATGGCTCGGTATGGACCAGCTCAACACCTGGGACCGCAACGCGCCGCTGCCGGACGCCGACACGCGGGTGATCCCCTGGGAGGAGGCGAAAAGTACGGTTCTGTCGGCCTATGACGCCTTTTCGCCCGACATGGCGGAAATCGCGGGCCGCTTTTTCGACAGGAACTGGATCGACGCCCCGGCCCGCTCCGGCAAGGCGCCGGGCGCCTTCGCCCATCCGACGGTGCCGAGCGCGCATCCTTACGTGCTCCTCAACTACCAGGGCAAGATTCGCGATGTCATGACGCTCGCCCATGAGCTGGGCCACGGTGTGCACCAGGTGCTGGCCGCACCCAACGGGCCTCTGATGGCGCCGACACCCCTGACGCTTGCCGAAACCGCCAGCGTCTTCGGCGAGATGCTGACTTTCAAGTCGCTGCTGGCAAAAGCGGGCGACCCGCAGACACGCAAGGTCATGCTGGCTTCCAAGGCGGAAGACATGATCAACACGGTGGTGCGGCAGATCGCCTTCTACACCTTCGAACGCAAGGTCCACTCCGAACGGCGCAACGGCGAGCTGACCGCCGACAGGATCGGCGAGCTGTGGCTTTCCGTCCAGGGAGAAAGCCTCGGGCCGGCGATCAGGCTGAGCGAGGGCTA
>NZ_JBNKYW010000195.1:0-4783 GCF_050301095.1 Roseibium sp. | reverse complement strand
CGTCGCGCGTGGGATAAGTGGACGTGCAATGGTAAAGGCAGGCGATCTCGCCGCCAGCACCCTCGATCGTCTCTACCGCACTCCTGACCATGGGTAAATCGCACATGCCCGTCGAAACCAGCAGCGGACGCCGCGTCCGGGCACAGTGGACGAGGAAATCCCGGTCCGTCACCATCGCGGATGCGACCTTCAGGTAGGGCGTGTCGTATTGCATCAGGAAGTCGACCGACGGCTCGTCCCAGGGCGAGGCGAACCAGTCGATGCCGAGTTCGCGCGTCAGCTTGTCGATCGCGTCGTATTCGTCCTTGCCGAATTCTAGGCCCCGTTTCAGGTCGCCATTCGTGGGCCCGAAGACATTGTCCCGCAGCCTGGCAAGTTCCTCTTTCGTATAGACGATGTCGATGGTGCGCTTCTGAAACTTGACCGCATCACAGCCGGCGTCCTTCGCCCTGCGGATCATCTCGACCGCCTTGTCGATGTCACCGTTATGATTAATGCCGATTTCGGCAATCACATAGACTCGTTTGTCGGAGATCATGGCACAGCACCTTAGTCGTTGGCCGCCATCGCTCGTGCATATCTGCGGAGCGGACCTGCTAATTTCCTAAGCAACTCTTGCCATTGGCGGCTCTGTCTGTCCACCCGACAGCGAGCATATCATGAATCCGGCCCTTGCTTTCTTTGGAAAACTCGAAATTGCTTTCCAGAAACGATCAGGGCCCGCTGTTCAAGCGAGCCCCAAAACCTATTTATCCGAAATTTCAGGATCTTGATGCCTGACGGCCGACTCACCCCACGAACGCGCGTTCGACGACGAATTCCGCCGGCTTGTTGTTGGCGCCTTCCGTCAGGCCGGCTTCTTCCAGCAGAGCCTTGGTGTCGCGGAGCATGTCCATTGAGCCGCAGATCATGCCGCGGTCGACAGCCGGGTCCAGCGGCGGGACGCCGAGATCCTCGAACAGCTTGCCGGTCTTGATCAGATCGGTGATCCGGCCCTGACGCGGAAACTCCTCGCGGGTGACCGACGTATAGTGCACCAGCTTGTCCTTGGCGAATTCGCCGATCAGCGGATCGTTGACGGTTTCCTGATAAAGATCCTCGCCGTATTTCAGCTCGGCAACCTCTCGGCAGGTGTGGGTCAGGATCACCTGCTCGAATTTTTCGTAGGTGTCAGGATCGCGGATCAGGCTGGCAAAGGGGGCAATGCCCGTACCCGTGGAGAACATGTAAAGCCGCTTGCCGGGAACGAGCGCATCATTCACCAGCGTACCGGTCGGCTTCTTCTTCATCAGCACCGCATCGCCCGGCTGGATCTTCTGAAGATGCGAGGTCAGCGGACCGTCCGGCACCTTGATGGAGAAGAACTCAAGCTCCTCGTCCCAGGCGGGGCTCGCAATGGAATAGGCCCGGTAGATCGGCTTGCCGTCCACCATAAGGCCGATCATCACAAATTCACCCGACCGGAAGCGGAAGCTCGCCGGGCGGGTCATGCGGAAGCGGAACAGACGGTCCGTGTAGTGCTGGACGGTTTTGACTTCCTCAACGAAGACACCGGCCGGGGCTGCGGCTTCCAGATCGGCGGGTTTGGCAAGTACGTTCATATCAATCGAGATCCGTAACTCATCGCTCATTTCGAATTCCTGCCCCATGTATCACTAGTTCCGCCTTGACTTGAAGCAACTCCGATCCACGAAATCGACTTTGCGCAAAAAAATTATCCCAATTTGATCAGGTTTTAAGCGCAAAGGCGATTTTCAAGCCGACCTGGTGGCCAACCTCGTGTGAAAGTCCGGCATTTTGACGACAACTCGCGTCACGGCGCGCAGACGCTCACTCGAGAGAGGTCACGTCCGTCACGGTTTCCCGGAAATAATCGAGCTTTCCATCACTCTCGTGGCTTACGATGATTGTGGCGCTTTCGCAGTTGCACTGACGGACGCCGTAATAGAACCGGTGGGTGAAGCGGGTAACGAACCAACCGTCCCCCAAATCCAGCGAACTCATCCCGGTCACTTTCGTTCCCTTCGGAAAGATGTCCACCGCCAGTCTTTGCAGGACCGCGGCCATTTCCGCGAGGCTGGAGGCGGATTGCCACGAGACATCCGCCTCGTCATGAAAATGGTCGATGCGGAAGTCCAGGTTCTCTGAAAGACACCCGAACAACTCCGGGCTTTGTTTTTCGAAGTGGTCGAGAACGCGATGAATTGCGATCGGCTCGGATCGGGGCAATGGAAGGTCACGGGATAAGGTGGCGGTCATGGTACAACTCCTTGTTCTGCCGCAACACGCGGCGGATGACGGAATGGGTTGTGCCTCGCCGACAGTCCACAGTACACTCCTATGGAAGTTATCTCTTATATAGACCTTTCCTATGATTGAACTCACGCCTCTCAGATATTTCACGGCCTCTTTTGAACTTGGAACGATCAGCGCGGCCGCCGCCGCGCACGGGATCTCCCAACCCTCCCTGTCGCAAGCCTTGCAGAAACTGGAAGACACTCTCGGCGCTCCGCTCTTCCTGCGGACCCGCAAAGGCCTGAAGCCGACCGCGGAAGGACGGGATCTATACCGGCATGCGCAATCCATCCTCGGTGCGGTTGAAAAGGCGGAAACGAGATTTCGCCACAAGGGTCCCATTCGTGCCAGCCTCTACACGTCACCGGACATTCTGCTGGACCCCTTCCAGGGCTCCCTGCTGGCGTTGCGCCGAACCTATCCCGCACTCGAATTGCGGTTCGAAGCGGAAGCGGGTGCCGCGGAACTCGCGCTTGTGGACCGGAGCTGTTCCCCGGCCGGACACCGGTTTCACGAGCTTTTCCGGGAACCGTATGTATTCGCCGTGGCGAAGCGCCATCCGATGGCGGCCTTGCCTGAGGTCACCTTGCAGGACATTCTTGCCGTCCCGATGATCGCGCGCCGCTATTGCCCCTCCTACGAGGCCTTGCTTCGCACGCTTGCACTGGAGAACCTGTCATTCCCGATCTGTGCGGAAGCCGTTCATGACCGGCAGGTTCTTGAACTTGTGAGACTCGGCCTGGGTGCGGCCCTCGTTCCGGCAGGGCACGTCCGTTCGGAGGAGCAGATAACCGGCGTGCCACTCAGGCACACGGCGCCCTTCGACCGCCAGATCGGTCTGGCGGTCAAGAAGACGGCATTTGCCGATGAGCTGTTCCACACATGGATGAAAGGCTGGACACCCGTCCCGCGATAATTGTGACAATTCCAAGAAATGCATGGAATAGATCGTTTTTTATTTGACACATAAACACAAACTGCAAAAATTACAGACAAAATAAGACAAGCCGTAATAATACCTTCCAAAGAGGCCAAGTAAATGTCCGGACGCGCCCACGAAGAAACAGGCCAGTCTATAGCATTCGTCCTGATGGACCGGTTCTCCATGAACGCATTCGCGAGCGTCATCGAACCGTTGCGAATAGCAAACAGATTGCTTGGCAGGGACTATTACACCTGGACAACTTACTCCCTTGACGGAAACTCAGTGGAAGCAAGTAACGGATGCGAGGTATCTGTAAAGAAATCTGTTCGCGAACTTGTTGACGCAGATATTACTCTTCTTTGTACTGGTATCGACGTTGAACGGTTGCCTCTCGACGCGGATCTCGGCAACAAGCTGCGCCGTCTGAATGCCATGGGCCGAACCTTCGGGGCCATCTGCACGGGCGCCTATCTGCTGGCGCGCTACAATCTTCTGGACGGTCGCCGCTGCACCATTCACTGGGAAAACCTCCGGTCCCTGCGCGAGGAGTTTCCCGATGTCGAAGTCACTTCGGACATCTTCGCGATCGACCGCAACTGCATCACCTGTGCCGGCGGCATGGCCTCGCTCGACATGATGCTGCGCCTGATCGCCATCCAGCACGGTGCCTATCTCGCCCATGAAGTGGCTGAAGTCGCGCTTTACCAGAACATGCGCTCAGGCGAATCCGCGCAACGGCACGATATCGAGGCTCGCACAGGCATTTCCAACGCCAAGATCCTCGATGCCATCCGGATCATGGACCTGCATATCGAGGACCCGTTGAGCTGCCAGCAGCTGGCCATGACAGTGAACCTGTCTCCGCGCCAGCTGGAGCGCCTGTTCCGCCGCCATTTCAACTGCACGCCGGGTCAGTATTATCTGCGCCTGCGCCTTGAAACCGCGCGGGACCTTCTGCGGCGGACCAGCCGCCCGGTTCTGGATGTGGCCCTCGCCTGCGGCTTCGCCTCCACGTCCCATTTCACCAAGTGCTACCGCGAACGCTTCCTGTGCACGCCGACGGAGGAGCGCCAGTCCTACCAGTGGGCGAATACAAAAACCAATTCCGGTGTTGGTTCGGCGACGCCGATGCGTCTGGTCGCAAAGTAGACCGCCAAAGCCTACCGCCTGTCGAAGCGCCGCATGCTTGCGGCGCTTTTTTTATGCCGCGAGCCGCCAGAACCCGAGCGGAATGAGATAAAGACCGAGCAGAAGAATGGCGGCCAGGATCAACCGCCGGAACTGACTTTCGGAAACCCTGCGGCGTATTTTCTGCCCCAGCCACACACCGAGAAGAGATGGTGCGACGAGAGCGAAGGAAGCAAGCGCGCCCTCTCCGCTCATAAGCCCGAAGCTGCCCAGCGACAGGCCCAGGGCCACTGTCGAGAACAGGAACAACAGCCCCATCGCCTGAACGAGTTCATCCTTCGTCAGCCCGAGGGCCTGGAGATACATGACCCCGGGCACGGTATAGGACCCGGTCAGGCCCGATAAGGCTCCATTGATCAACCCAACGACGATGCC
>NZ_JBNKYW010000194.1:0-3185 GCF_050301095.1 Roseibium sp. | reverse complement strand
GCAACAAAATCCTACGGATCGCTCAAGGTCCTTCACGAGACCGACATTTCCGTCGAGGAGGGCGAGTTTCTTGTTCTCGTCGGCCCGTCGGGCTGCGGCAAGTCCACGCTGCTCAACATGATCGCCGGACTGGAGGACATCACCAGCGGTGACATCTCCATCCGCGGCCGGAGCATGAATGGGGTCAAGCCGGCGGACCGCAACATCGCGATGGTGTTCCAGTCCTACGCGCTCTATCCGAACATGACCGTTGCCGGAAACATCGCCTTCGGCATGGAAATGCACGGCATTGCCAAGGCAGAGCGGGAAAAGCGCATCGCCCAGGTCGGCGATCTCCTGCAGATCTCGCATCTGCTCGACCGCAAGCCGGGGCAGCTCTCGGGCGGTCAGCGCCAGCGCGTTGCCATGGGCCGGGCGCTGGTGCGCGAGCCGGACGTGTTCCTCTTCGACGAGCCGTTGTCGAACCTTGACGCAAAACTGCGCGTCGACATGCGCACCGAAATCAAGAAGCTGCACCAGAAGCTCGGCACCACCATCGTCTATGTGACCCACGACCAGATCGAGGCACTGACGCTGTCGACGCGGATCGCGGTGATGTTCGGCGGCTATGTCCAGCAGCTCGGCACACCCAAGGAGATCTACGACAACCCGGCCAACATGTTCGTGGCCGGCTTCATGGGGTCGCCATCCATGAACCTGTTTCCGGCCAAGGTTGTTTCAGCCGAAGGCGGTCCGGCGGCCGAGGTAAAGCTCGCCGATGGCAAGAGCGCCGCGATTCCCTTTGCCAACGGGGCCCTTTCTTCCAGTGTCGGCCGGGACATCGTGCTTGGCATCCGTCCGGAGGCGATCACGGA
This sequence comes from Roseibium sp., assembly GCF_050301095.1. GTDB lineage: Bacteria > Pseudomonadota > Alphaproteobacteria > Rhizobiales > Stappiaceae > Roseibium. The sequence goes on along the minus strand of NZ_JBNKYW010000194.1, from coordinate 2,331 downwards.
CAAGGATGGCGCAGACAGGAATTCAAGGGCGGTTCACATGGTCGAGGCGCCCGTCGAGGTGACCGAACCCGCAGGCTCCGATACCTTCGTGGTCAGCCAGATCGGCGGCAAGGACGTCACCGGCCGTTTCCGCGCCGATGTTTCGGTGCAGGCCGGGGATGTATTCCCGTTTGCCTTCAACATGGAGAAGGCGGTCGCCTTCGATCCTCAAAGCGAAAAGCGGATTGCCTGACGCATGACCACGGCACCAGACATCGTCATCATCGGCAGCGGCATGGGCGGGGCTTCCCTTGCCGCCGGTCTTGCGCCGTCCGGTGCCCGGATCACCATCCTGGAACGGGGGCAGCAGATCCCTGATGATGCGCCCGCGCGCGATCCCTGGCGGATCTATACCAACAGTGCCTTCCGCTCGCCGGAAACCTGGCTGGACGAGGAAGGACGCCCGTTCGAACCGGGCAACTACTACAATGTCGGCGGCAACTCGAAGCTCTACGGCGCGGTGCTGATCCGGTACCGGGAGAAGGATTTCGACGAACTTCAGCACTACGACGGCGTCTCGCCCGCCTGGCCGTTTTCCTACGAGGAACTCGCGCCCTGGTACGATGCCGCGGAGCGGCTCTATCAGGTGCGCGGGGATGCCGGGTCTGATGTCAGCGAACCGCAGCATTCAGGTCCATATCCGTTCCCGCCGGTCCCGGACGAACCGGCCATCAAGACGGCACGGCAACGGCTGGAAGCTGCCGGCGTCAGGCCTTTCAGCTTGCCGCTCGGGGTCGACATCGACCGTTGGCTGGCGGCAGGAAAAACCGGCTGGGACGGTTATCCGGACCTTCGTTGCGGCAAGATGGATGCGGAAACCTGCGGACTTGCCGCCGCACTTGCCCACGACAACGTCAGCCTGATCACCGGGGCGAAGGTAACCTCCCTGAATGCAGAACCGGAGACGGGTCGCATCAGCGAAATCGCCTATGAAAAGGACGGCGTTGAAATGCGCCTGAAGGCGAAAATCGTTGCCCTCTGTGCCGGGGCCGTACAGTCGGCTGCCCTGCTGCTGAAATCCGGCATTGCCAACAGCTCCGGCTATGTCGGCCGCTGCTTCATGAACCACAATGCCACGGCAATGATCGCCATCGACCCAAGGTTCCGCAACGATGCGGTCTACCAGAAGACCTTCGGCATCAACGACTGGTATCTGTCGGATGGCGAGGGCGGCATGCCGCTTGGCAACCTCCAGCTCCTGGGGCGGGTGACGCCGGACATCCTGAAGATCCAGGTGCCGGGCTTGCCGAAGTTCGCCGCCCGCTGGATCTCCGGTCACGCGCTCGACCTTTATCTGATCTCGGAGGATCTGCCCGATCCGGAGAGCCGGGTCGTCCTGAAGGACGGCGAGATCCAGCTCATATGGCGCCGGTCGAACATGACCGCGCACAGGAAGCTGGTCTCGAAGGCGAAGAAAACACTGCGCAGGGCCGGTTTTCCGATTGTGCTCTCCCGCCTCTTCGACGGGCGGGTTCCCTCGCACCAATGCGGTACGCTGCACATGGGCGCCGATCCGGCAACCTCCGTGCTCGATCCGGACTGCCGGTCGTGGGACCATCCAAATCTTTTCGTGACCGATGCGGCGGCGCTGCCGACATCGGCCGCCGTCAACCCGGCACTCACCGTCGCGGCCCTGTCGCTTCGGGCCGCCGAGACCATCAAACGGGAACTGAACTCATGAGCAAAGTCGCGCTCGTCACCGGTGGGCAAAAAGGCATCGGCCTTGGCATTGCGGAAACGCTGGCAGGCGCCGGCTACTCCGTTGCGCTCGCCTCCCGCAGCAAGCCGGACACTCCGGAAGTCGGCGAAGCCCTCGAAAGGCTTGGGGGCAATGCCGCCTATTTCTCCCACGATATGCAGGATGTCGAGGGCCATGCAGGTCTCATGGACCGGGTTGAGGAGAGGTTCGGACCGGTCACGACGCTGGTTTCCAACGCGGGCGTTCCGGCAAAGGTGCGCGGCGACATGCTGGACCTTCAGCTCGACAGTTTCGACTTCGTGCTGGGCGTGAACCTCAGGGGCGCTTTCTTCCTGGCGCAGGAGGCTGCCCGACGCATGCTGGACTTGCCTGAGGACACCTACCGGTCGATCACCTTCGTGACCTCGGTCAGCGCGACCATGGTTTCCATCGAGCGGGCCGAATATTGCATCTCCAAGGCGGGCGCCGCCATGATGGCCGAGCTCTTCGCGGTCCGGCTCGCTCCTCACGGCATCGGCGTCTTCGAAATCCGGCCCGGCATCATCGAAACCGGCATGACCGCCGGGGTGAAGGACAAATACACGGCCCGGATC
>NZ_JBNKYW010000193.1:0-34825 GCF_050301095.1 Roseibium sp. | reverse complement strand
CGGTGTCCAGTCGGGGGCGGCCGCCACGGAGGAAATGACCAGCTCGATCGAGGAAATCGGCCGGCAGGCGGCCATGTCCAGCAGCGTCGCCCAGAAGGCGGTCGACGGAGCGCAGAAAACCAATCAGTCGTTCCAGGAACTCGCAGACGTTGCCGAAAAGGTCGGCTCCGTTATCGGGTTGATCTCGGAAATCGCGGAACAGACCAACCTGCTGGCCCTGAATGCCACGATCGAGGCGGCCCGGGCGGGAGAATCCGGCAAGGGCTTTGCAGTGGTCGCGGCCGAGGTCAAGGAACTCTCGACCCAGACAGCAAGAGCCACGGACGAGATTTCCTCCCAGATCGCAGCGGTTCAAACCTCGACCGTCCGCGCGGTTGAGGCCATCCGGATGATCGGCAACCAGATGGACAAGGTCCAGGAGGTCACCACCGCCATCGCCTCGGCCGTCGAGGAACAGGGCGCCGCCACCGGGGAAATCAGCCAGGCCATGTCGATGGCGGCAAACAGCAGCACCCAGGCTTCGGAAAACGTCGCCGGTCTTCAGGACACGATCGATGCGACACGTTCCAGCTCGGATGAAATCGACGGCCTGTCCAAATCCCTGACAGAGGTCAGCCGGACCCTCAGCGATGCTGTTGAGGATTTTCTCTCCGCGCAGGTCTGGCAGCATGCCGGGGATGGCCGCGGGGCCGAAGCGGCCTGACCTTTCCTTCTGTCCCGCCCATTTTGTTCCGGGGCGGGACAACTTTCCTGCGGCGGCCCATGATCGCAACGGCTATGAAAGACCGTTCGTATCAGACCCCACTGGCCGCCGCAGGAGATTTCATGAAACAGGTCATTGGCGCGATCACCCTTGTCGTACCGGACTACGACGAAGCCCTTGCCTTTTACGCCGGAACACTTGGCTTCGACGTCATCGAAGATACCCGTTTGAACGAAACGAAACGCTGGGTGCTGGTCGCCCCGAAGGGCAGCACCGAAACAAGGCTGCTGCTCGCCAGAGCCGACGGCGATGCCCAGGCCGCGGCTGTCGGCAACCAGACGGGCGGGCGGGTGTTTCTGTTCCTCCACACGGACGATTTCGACCGGGATCATGGCGCAATGAGCGCTGCGGGCGTTACCTTTCTGGAGGCGCCAAGAACGGAGCCCTACGGCAAGGTGGCCGTCTTCCGGGACCCGTTTGGAAACAAGTGGGATCTGATCGAACACGCGGCCCGGTAAGCGTCCTCCCGGCGTTTGCCGGACTTTTTCCTCACGCCAGAACAGACCGAAAAGCCGCGCCTTTGCCGGTTCTGCCCGCCCTCGCGCATTGCCGAAAAACTGTCGCACCTGTGTTAAAATGTCGTTTTAGCAATACCGGATTTCGTTTTCAGGCCACTAAGGCCCCCCTGAGGAAATCGCATACTCAATTTGGGACCCGCAACAAAATACACAGGCGGGAAGAACCGGAGGAGGTAATTCAAGAATGACTGGTGAGACCAAGAACAAGGGTTTGCTGGACCGGCTGACGCTGGCAGCACGCACGGGCGGCATTTCACGCCGCGACTTCCTGAATTACTCCGCGGCCGCCGGGATCACCGCATCGGCAGCCTCCGGTCTTTGGACAACATCGGCGCGGGCCGAGCCGAAAAAGGGCGGCACGTTCAAGGTTGGCATCCATGACGGCAACACCTCCGACACCCATGACCCCGGCACCTACCTGACGATCACAATGATCGTCCTGGCCCACACCCACCGCAGCTATCTGACCCTGATCGAAACCGACGGCTCGCTCGGTCCGGACATTGCGACCGAGTGGTCGGCAAACGCGGACGCGACGGAATGGACGTTCAAGCTCAATCCGAACGTCACCTTCCATTCCGGCAGGAAGATGACCGCCGACGACGTGATCGCATCGATGAACCATCACCGCGGCGAAAAGTCGACCTCGGCCGCCAAGGCCCTGCTGACGGATGTCAACGACATCGTCAAGGACGGCGACGACACCATCGTCTTCAAGCTGGCCTCGGGCAATGCCGACCTGCCGTGGCTGATGACCGATTACCATCTGGCCATCTGCCCGGCGAAGGACGACGGCTCCATCGACTGGGAATCGGGTGACGGAACCGGTCCCTACAAGCTTGGCGACCACGAATTCGGCGTCGGCTTCGACCTGACACGTCACGACGGTTGGCATGGCGAGGGCGCCCACTTCGATGCCGTCAAACTGCTTGTGCTCGGCGACCCGAATGCACGTCAGACCGCACTTGTCACGGGCGACGTCGATGCGGTCTCCCTGATCGACCTCAAGACCATGGCCCTTCTGGAGCGCAACCCGAACCTGAAGATCGACAACGTGCCCTCGGCATCGACGATCACCATGCCGATGCTTTGCGACGTTGCTCCCTTCGACAACAAGGACGTGCGCAATGCCCTGAAGCTTGCCATGAACCGCGACGAGATCATCGAGAAGATCGCTTTCGGCGCCGCGACCAAGGCCAACGACTTCCACCACTCGCCGGCCATGCCCTATTGGCCCGACGACATTCCGCAACATGACTACGACCCGGATCAGGCGAAGTCCCTGCTGAAGAAGGCCGGAGCCGAAGGCTTGTCCATCAATATCTCCTCGGCGGAATCGATCTACTCCGGCGCAGTGGACCTCTGTGTCCTCTATGCCGAACACGCCAAGGCAGCCGGCATCAACATCAACGTGGTACGCGAGCCCAACGACGGCTACTACTCGGACGTCTGGCTGAAGAAGCCGTTCTGCGTTGTGGCCTGGGGCGCGCGTCCGACGCCGGATGTGATGTATTCGCTCGCCTACAAGGACGACGCGGCCTGGAACGAGAGCCACTGGAAAAACCCGCGGTTCAACGAACTGCTGCTGATGGCGAAAGCCGAACTCAACGACGAAAGACGGGCCGAGATGTACCGCGAAATGGCTCTGATCGCCAATGACGACGGCGGCACACTCATTCCGTTCTTCAAGAACTTCGTCTACGCTCGCCGCAACAATGTCCAGCATGGCGGCCAGCTGGCTCCGAGCTGGGAACTCGACGGCGCACGCGCAGCAAGCCGCTGGTGGTTCGACGCCTGACTGGCACAGCTTTTACCGTGTCCGCGCATCCCGCGCGGACACGGGTGTTGGGTCGACGATACCGGCTCCCGCCAACGGTCGGAATCTTCCTTTCTCACGAAGGCAATGTCGCCAGATAGTCGGTCGCCAGGGAAAACAGCTCCGATTGGGAATGGATGCCGAGCTTTCCGTAGGCATGGTGGCGGTGGACCTTCACCGTGCCTTCGGCAATACCCAGAAAGGTCGAGATCGTGCGGGTCGAATGGCCTTGCAGGATGAGATGGATGATGTCGGCCTCCCTCGGACTCAAGACGTCGGAGGCGAAGCCACGTAATCTGTCCGCGGCGGTCGAGGCATCGCTCTGCCGGTTCCCGCCCGGCTTCGCCCAGTGCCGCAAAATGGCCGCTTCGATCAATGGAAACAGCCGGTTGACCCTGTCACGTTCTTCTTCGTCGAAGCGCGCACGGGTGCGGGTGCGTGCCAGAGACACGATGATCCAGTTGTCTTCCCCGTTTCGCAGCAGGATGGCCATCTCGTCGTGAAGACGAATCTTCCGGTAGAAGGTCCGGTAATAGTCCGAGCGCAGAAAGCTTTTCGGGGCCACATCCAGAAGCCGGTAGGCGCCCGGGTCGATGTTGTTCCGGCTGGCAATATAAAACGGGTCGAGAAGAAACGGACCGCTGGAATAGAACTCGACACTGACGGCGGCCTGCAGGTCGTTGAGATCGTGGTAGAGGGATTTCGGAGCCGCATTGCCCTCATGGGCCGTCACCAGCATGGATTCAAACCGGCAAGCCAGTTCAAGGATATGCCGGAGTGCGGACGAAAACCGGTCCGTCCCGACACAAATCATGAGATCGGCCGCCGCCTCGATCCAATCCGCTGAGGGCAGTTCCGTCCTTTCGGAGCTCGTCTCACCCATGCTTCCCGTCCCGTGTACATAATAACAAAGTTATATACCCTTGCCTGAATGTACGGGATCGGACGCAAGACACAAGCTTGTCCGGCAACTTTGAAACAGGTGAGACAAGTGTCCAAGGATTCCAGTGTAAACCCGCAGGCGGGCGATCTCGCATTCACGCGGTCCGATTTTAAAGGGGTCGTTCCCGAGGCAAGCTATGCCGGCGCGCTCAGCTTCATGCGCCGCCGCTATACCAAGGACCTGACCGGTGCGGATGTCGCCGTCATGGGGATTCCCTTCGATCTGGCCGTCTCGAGCCGGTCCGGCACCCGGCTTGGACCGCGCGCCGTGCGCAGCGGCTCCTCGCACATTGCCTGGTCCGCTCCCTGGCCATGGCAAGAAGATCCGTTCGAGACCCTGTCGATCGTCGACTACGGCGATTGCGAACTCGACACGGGTTATCCCGACAAGGTCCCGGGCCAGATCGCCGACGCGGCCCGCCAGGTGCTCGCGAGCGACACGGCGCTGCTGTCGATCGGCGGTGACCACTTCATCACCTATCCCCTACTGAAGGCCCATGCCGAGAAATACGGTCCTGTGAGCATCATCCAATTCGACGCCCATACCGACACCTGGGCTGACGAGGAAGGCCGCATCGACCACGGCACCATGCTCTGGCACGCTGTGCGCGAGGGCCTTGTCGAACCAAGCCGTTCGGTTCAGATCGGCATCCGCACCCACAATCCTGAGCCGCTCGGCTTCAACATCATCGACGCCATCGAGGTCCACAAACGCGGCACCGCTGCCGTGATCGACAAGGTCCGCACAATCGTCGGCGATGCCAGGACCTACGTGACTTTCGACATCGACGCGCTGGAACCGGCTTCGGCGCCGGGAACCGGAACGCCGGTGATCGGGGGCTTGAGCCCCTATCAGGCGCAGGAAATCATCCGGGGCCTTGCCGGAATAAACGTGGTCGGCATGGACGTCGTCGAGGTGGCTCCGGCCTATGACATCTCCGAAATCACCGCGATTGCCGCGGCGACCATCGCAAACGATCTCTTGTGCCTTTACGCCGCAGGACGTTCAGCACGTACTTGAGAAGAACGGGAGGAATGCAATGCAGATCCGGAACGCAACGTCTCCGCTCCTGACAGGCTGCCTGGCAGCCTTGCTGAGTGCCCCGGCGGCGGCAGGTGAACTTTCCGTCTATAACTGGGCTGACTATTTCGGCGCAAACACGATAGAGAACTACCAGAAGGAAACCGGCACCAGGGTCATCCTCGACTTCTACGACTCCAATGAAGTCCTGGAAACGAAGTTGCTGACCGGCGGGTCGGGCTACGATGTCGTGTTCCCCGCCGCCTCCAACGCGGAGCGAGAATTTGCCGCCGGCGCCCTGCACGCCATCGACACTTCACGCCTGAAAAACTACGGCAACCTCAATCCGGACATTCTGGCAGCGCTGGACAAGGTTCCGGGCGGGCGGCAGCTCGGCGTGCCCTATACATGGGGCACGGTCGGTATTGCCTATAACAGCGCGCTCGTGGCCAAACGGTTGGGGGACGCCCCGGTCGACAGCTGGGATCTGGTCTTCGACAAGGAGATCTCGTCCAAACTGGAAGACTGCGGCATCGCCGTTCTGGATTCACCGGTCGAAATGACTTCCGTCACGCTTCATTACCTCGGCCACGATCCCTATTCGAAGGACAGGGCCGAACTGGCGGAAGCCGGGAGCCTGCTGGAAGGGCTGGCCCGCAAGGCCCGCTACTTCAACAACCAGAAGGCCAATATCGATCTCGTCAGCGGCGATGTCTGCGTGGCGGTCATGTACAGCGGCGACGCCGGCATCGCCCAGGCACGGGCCGCGGAAGTGGAGAACGGTCCGGAAATCCTCTATGCGATCCCGAAGGAAGGCACCCTGATGTGGATCGACCTCGTTGCCATTCCGGCCGACAGCAAACACCTCGGCGAAGCCTACCGCTTCATCGACTATCTGCTGCGGCCGGAGGTGATCGCGGAAGTCACCAACACGGTCTTTTTCGCCAACGCCAACAAGGCCGCCGACGAACATGTCGACCCCGCCATCCTTTCGGACCCGGGTCTCTACCCGGATGCGGACACGCTGGCGCGGCTTTTCCCGGACAAGAGCGTCGACGGCAAGACGCTTAGAGCCCGCACGAGGGTCTGGACCAAGGTGAAGTCGGGCGTCTGAACGCCAGTCTGATCTTGAAATACCCTCATGCAAAAAGGCCCGGCAGCGGAAACTGTCGGGCCTCTTTCGTTTTATTCGGAACCGGACTGCAGCGCCGGTCAGCTACCCGGCTGGCTGGTCTTGCGCAGGTAGGGCAGCACGCGATCGAACTCGCCGAACCGCTTCACCGCATCTTCATCGGATACCGCCGTCACGATGATCACGTCTTCGCCCTGCTTCCACTGCGCGGGTGTTGCGACCTGATGCTCGGCGGTCAGCTTGATGGAATCAAGCGCCCGCAGAATTTCATCGAAATTGCGTCCCGTGGTCATCGGATAGGTGAGAACGAGCTTGATCTTCTTGTCGGGACCGATCACGAACACGGAGCGGACGGTCTGGTTATCGGCGGGTGTACGTCCTTCCGACGTGTTGCCGGCACTTGCCGGAAGCATGTCGTAGAGCTTCGCGATCTTCAGTTCCGGATCGCCGATCAGAGGATAATCGACCGTGTTGCCGGTCGCCAGTTCGATGTCCTTTTTCCATTTTTCATGGCTGTCGATCGGATCCACCGAAATGCCGATGACCTTTGCACCGCGCTTGGCGAATTCATCGAGCATGCCGCCCATGTAACCGAGCTCGGTTGTGCACACGGGCGTGAAGTCCTTCGGGTGGCTGAACAGGATGGCATAACCGTCGCCGATCCAGTCATGGAACTTGATGGTTCCCTGTGTCGTTTCCGCTTCGAAATCCGGGGCGATGTCGTTGATGCGCAATGTCATTTGTTTACTCCTCCCATCAGGCAAGGCACGTCCTTCAAACACGTGCCTTTTTTGCAGCCCGAGCCGGATTTCCTCATCGATCTGAGTGCTCCGGCCCGGCAATTCGGGTCTCCCAATATGTCGGCTGTCCTGGATATGGAACCATATCACAAACCCGGAATGCTTCGGGGCCGGTCCCAAAAATGTGTTCACCGGCCCCTCGCGCAGCCTATGCTGGAAGCGGCAGTTTCGACAACCGCTCAAGACAAAACCCGGCAACTTTAGCTGCCGGGTTCCTGCGGGATCATAAGCGATCCGGCACTGTGTCTCAGTCGAGCCGGGTTGCCGGTCCGAGGTCGAAGAGCCGAGTTTCGCCCGGGGCATCATCGACACCGTCGTTGTCGGTAACCAGGATCAGGCGGCCGCCGGCGGTGACCGTCAGGCCTTCCGGCTTGTCCAGGACCCAGCCCTTGCCCCTGGCAAGCACCGGCAGAATGTCCATGGCAAACTGTTTCTCCAGAACCGGAAGCTCCTCGCCATAGGCTGCAGGGCTCACGCCGTTGAGAGAGATGGTCGTGATCTGCTTGATCGCGGCATCCTCGCCGCCCTTGTTGTCGCGCTCCAGCACTGCGAAGCGACCGTTCCCGAGCGAGACGATTTCAGAGAGGCCAACCCAGCCGCCGGCTGCACTTTTCGGTGCATCGAGCGGATAATGAACGAAGCCCCAGGACTTCTCCGCCGGGTTGTAGATGGCGATCTTGGTAAAGCCCTTCGGATCGTCCTTCCACTCACGCTGCACGGCGACCGCGACCAGGGTCTGGCCGTTCATTTCGAACTCGGCCACCCCTTCGAAGGAAAAACGCTTGGACTGGGCGATCAACTCATCCGGCAGCGTGATTTCTTCCTGGACGTCACCGTCTGCGGAGACCTTCAGCAAAAGGTGCTGACGTTCCTTTTCCAGATTGCCTTCCGAGGCAAGCCAGAAACCGCCATCCGCGGCAATCGCAATGCCTTCCAGGTCAAGCCGCTCCTGCGAGGCGCCCCGGACGGACTTGTAGGAGACAATCTGTGCCGGGCTGGTGGAAATGTCGAGCGTGTAGATGCGGGCATCTTCATAGAAGCTGTCGTTGACCGCATAGACCGTGTTGGCATCCTTCGGATCGCCTGCGAGACCGGACAGCGCGCCCCAGCCGATCGGCGCCTGTCTTTCCGGGTCCATGCCGGAAACCACCATCGGGTAGGCCGGAGCCTCTGCCCCGAACTGGTAAAGCGAGACATGCGCGCGCACGCCGTCTTCGTCCACTTCGTTGGCGACCGCGAAGAGATCCCGGTTCGGGATTGCATAAAGTCCTTCAGGGCCGACATGGGTCGGCAGGAACTGGAGGTATTCCGGCTCACCGCCGGTGTCCTTGTAAACGGCAACGAAATTGCCGCGCTCGGAATTGACGAAAATCAGCGTTTCGCCGCCGAATTTGCCGACCGCGACGCCTTCCGGCTCGGTGCCCTTCTTGTGGGCGCGCTTGGCCGGATAGTGGCCGTTGGCCATGGCCATGTGCTCGATCTGGTTGCCGCTGTCGAAAAGAACCTCGCCCTTGGCGTTCCAGATGGTGAAGCCGCGTGAACCGCCTTCATAATCGCCTTCGTTGGCGGTAACGAAACGCTCGTCGTCGATCCAGGCAACCGCATCCGGCTCGCGCTTGACATCGACCGAAGACCCGGAGGCGTCGCTCAGGCGGGCCTTCTTGACCGGGACATTTTCAGCCGTGGCGGTTCCGGCGGAGAAATCCGCGACCACCTTGCCGCTCGCCAAATCGACGATGGCAATGTGGTTGTTTTCCTGCAGGGTAACAACGGCCTGGTTTTTGGAGTTAACGGAAACGAATTCCGGCTCCGGATCGCTCGGTGCCACATCGGCCAGACCGGTCATGTCGACGATGCGCACCGCGTCGCAATTGGCCGGCACCCCGTTTTCGTCAAGATCGAACACCGCCAGGTGGCCGGCGGGCATCTGCGGCAGAACACCGTCGTTCAGGTCTTCATCCCGCTCGTTTTCAATGGCAACGGCAAGGAACTTGCCGTCCGCGGACAGGGCAATGCTGTCCGGCTGGCCCTTGACATCGCACTTCGCGGACATCTCAGAACCGTCGAGCGCGAGGACACCCAGGTAACCCGAGGCGTCGACGTAGTTCTCGCTGGTGTTGACCGCCGCATAGGCAGCCTTGGCGCCGACGGTAACCGAGGTCGGCTCGCCGCCGAGGCTGACGCGGCCCATCGGCTGCAGGTTGAGCGGGTTGGCGGCATTGACGAAGACAACCGCTTCGCCGGGGCTGTCGGTAAAGACCAGCGTGCGGCCGTCCTTGCTGGCGGAAATGATCTCGGCGACCGTCTCCGTCGCCCGATCGGCACCTTCCGGCAGTGTCTTGTAGACGGGATAGGTATTGATGCGTTCGAAATAGTCGGCATGGGCCGCGGATACGGCTCCCGCACCGAACAAGACGGCAAGGCTGACGCCTTTCAACAGACGGCCGCGCATATTAGCCATTGCACTCGCTCCTGGGGTTTGGCTTCAAGGTGGCGGCAACCTAGTGGGCGCCCTTACAATATCGGTGACACTTGCATGAAGCTTTCGTGACACGCCCGCCGGCTTATTTTCGCCGCCTTGCCTCTTGAAATCCTGCAGGACAATTTCCACATGGATCCGATCTGGACTTGGCCGGCTCCCTTCCCACCCTCCAGATCTCCAGACCAGCGCCTTCGGCGCCATTTTTTGTTGGAAATTCTTATGCAGATCGGATACCTGCGCTCCGCCGTCGTGCTGGGGCTGTTGGCCGCCGTCGGCCCTTTTGCAATTGACCTCTATTTGCCTGCAATGGGCGAAATCGTTCGCGACCTTCAGACCGAGGACGCGGCCGTGCACATGACCTTCACCGTCTATTTCGTGGCCTTCGGTGTCGCCCAATTGATCTATGGCCCGCTTGCGGACCGGTTCGGCCGGAAACCACCCGTGTTTCTGGGACTGGCGGTTTTCATTCTCGGTTCGTATCTCTGTGCCACCGCTGCCGATGTCTCGGCGCTCACTATCGGCCGTTTCGTTCAGGCACTCGGGGCTGCCGCACCGATGGTGATCGTGCGCGCCGTTGTGCGCGACCTGCACACCGGCACGGAAGCCACAAGGCTGATGGCGCTGATCATGCTCGTCTTCAGCGTTTCACCGATGCTGGCGCCTCTGACCGGCAGCCTGATCATCGAATTCGGCAGCTGGCGGCTGATATTCGTGGCCCTCGGGGTGATCGCCCTTGCCGCCGTCACGCAGATGGCCTTGCTTCTGCCGGAAACGCTGCCGTCGGACCGCCGCGCCAGGATCGATCCGGTGGCCATGCTTCGGAGCGCCATATATCTGCTCAGGGACGCAAAATTCCTCGGCCTCACCCTGATCGGCGGATTTTCGCTCGCCAGCTTTTTCGTCTTCATTGCGGCAGCCCCGCTGGTCTACATGACCCGGTACGGCTTGAGCCCGATGGGCTTCAGCCTGGTTTTCGCCCTGAATGCGGTCGGCTTTTTCGCCTCATCGCAATTTGCAGCCATGCTCGGCCAGCGCTTCGGCATGGCACGGGTTGCCCTTCTGGCCACTTGCGGCTTCGCGGCGGCGACATCGCTCCTGTTCGTCCTTGTCTGGAACAGCATCGACGACCTGCCAGTGCTGATGGCGCTGTTTTTTATCGGCAACACCTGCCTCGGCCAGGTCATTGCACCGGTCATGGTGATGGCTCTGGAAGAACACGGCGAACATGCCGGCATGGCCTCTTCACTGGGAGGAACCTTCCAGATGGTCGCCGGTGGCGTGATGATCTTTCTCGCCAGCCCATTCTTCGACCGCACGCCGCTGCCGCTGACAGGTGCGGTTGCCGCCTGTGCGCTGACCGCGTTCGTGATCGCGCTCCTGACGCTTCGTCCGGAGCGGCGGGAAAAGGCCGCCACCTGAGCGAAACCCGAGCCCGACCGCTTTCGGCCATTCCGTCCGTTTCCGTGAGGACGGAATGGCAGGTTGTCATCCTCTGCCAAAGCTGATCATCTGATGCCCGGAACGGGAATTGGATCGATCATGAAAACACTTCAGAACCCCTGGCGAGGCAAGGGATTGCCGGAGCAGCCGGACCTTGCGGCAGGAACGGTCTCCGAAGATGCTGAAAAGGCCGGCGCGCTCTACGGGAAATGCCCCAAAGCACAGCCGACACCTCTTCAAGACCTCCCCGCTTTCGCCAGCCGGTTTGGCGTTGGTGCGCTTGCCGTCAAGGACGAGCGCCGGCGGATGGGGCTCGGCAGTTTCAAGGCGCTTGGCGCCGCCTATGCGATAGCCAAACAGGCTGACAGAAAGGTCCGCTCCGGCGCGGCGACTTCTTATGAAACGGCGCTCACCGGCACCACCTTCGTCTGCGCCAGCGCCGGTAATCACGGCATGTCTCTGGCAGCAGGTGCGCCGCTCTTCGGGGCTGAAGCCGTCGTCTTTGTTTCCGAAACCGTTCCGGACGCCTTTGCCGTCCGTCTGGCACAAAAGGGGGCCCGGGTCGTGCGGGCAGGGGCAACCTACGAAGACAGCATGGCGGAGGCCGGGCGGCAGGCGGCAGAACACGGCTGGCAGCTTCTGCCCGACAGCACCTGGCCCGGCATGACCGAGCCCGGGCGGGACGTCATGGAAGGTTACCTGGTGATGGGCACGGAAATCGCCCAACAAATCTCCTCCCCTCCAACCCATATCTTTCTTCAGGCCGGTGTCGGCGGTCTTGCCGCCGCCTGCGCTGTCAGCGCCCGCGCCACCTGGGGACAGGATGTCACGCTGATTGTCGTCGAACCGGACAAAGCCCCGGCGCTTCTGGCGAGCATCGAGGCGGGCAAGCCGGTTACGGCCCCCGGACCTGCCTCCGTCATGGGCCGCCTCGACTGCAAGGAACCCTCGCATCTGGCACTCAAATATCTGGCAAGGGAAGCCGATCACTTCGTGACGATCTCGGACGCGGAAGCGGAAGAGACCGTGGCCCTCCTGGCAAAAGAAGGCCTGGCGACCACGCCGTCCGGCGCCGCGGGCCTTGCGGCGCTTCATCATGCCGGAGATCTCCGGGATGCCGTCGGCCTCGGACCGGATGCCCGCGTGCTGTGTTATCTTTCCGAAGGTCCGGAAGATGGCTGACCCGGATTTTCCGCAGCAGGAATTTGAACACCGGACAGAGCTGGCGCAGCAGGCAATGCGGGCGGCAGGCCTCGACGCGCTCTTCTTCACCACCGAAGCCGAGGTCCGCTATTTCACCGGCTTCCGGACGCTCTTCTGGCAGAGCCCGACCCGCCCGTGGTTCCTGATCGTGCCGGGCAGCGGCAAACCGGTCGCCGTCATCCCGCAGATCGGCGCTCATCTGATGGCATCCACCTGGATCGACGACATCCGCACGTTTTCATCCCCGAACCCCGTTGATGACGGCATCGGCCTGCTCACCTTGGCGCTGAAAGGCTTTGCACGGATCGGCATGCCCATGAGCCGCGAGAGTTCGCTGCGCATGCCGCTGACGGACTTCAACGCACTTCGGGACCGTTTGCCGGGATCGGTATTCACGGATGCATCGCCCCTGATCCAACGCCTGCGCATGGTGAAGTCGGACAGGGAAATCGCCCTTCTTCGCGAGATCTGCCGGATCGGCTCGGAAAGCTTCGCCAACGCCGCTGCCCTGTTCCACCAGGGGCAGACGCTGGCGGAAGCTTTCCGAGCCTTCAAGATCGATCTTTTGCAAAAGGGCGCCGACGACGTGCCCTACCTTGTCGGGGGAGCCGGCAGGGACGGTTATGGCGACGTGATTTCTCCGCCCTCGGACCGGCGCCTTGAACCAGGCGACGTCCTGATGCTCGATACGGGAGCCACGAAGAACGGATATTTCTGCGACTTCGACCGAAACTTTGCCATCGGCTTTGCCAGCGACGCCGTCCGGTCGGCCCATGAAATCCTCGTTGGCGCCGTCGCGGCAGCCGCTGCCGTGGCAAGACCAGGCCGAACCTGTGCGGACCTCTTCCACACCATGACGGAAACCCTGGGTCAGACGGATGGTGATGTCGGCCGTTTTGGCCATGGTCTCGGCATGCAACTGACCGAAACGCCTTCAATCACGCCCTTCGACGAGACCGTGCTTCAGCCCGGCATGGTCCTGACCCTGGAGCCCGGCCTCAGTCTTGGTGGCGGCAGGATGATGGTACATGAGGAAAACATCGTCATCCGGGACGGAGAACCGGAGTTCCTGACACAGCCTGCAGGTCCGGAAATCCCGGTCATTTACGGTTGAGCCGGCCCCGGCCGGATCAGTGCGCCTTTCCGATCGTCTCCAGACTGTTGCGCAAGGACAATTCATCCAGCGCCCCGAACGGCAGGTTCATGAACGCCGTCAAACGGCTGTTCAAAGTCCGGAACGTATCGGCATATGCCGTCTCGCGTTCCGTGGTGTCGCCGTCGTCCGCCAGTGGATCCGGAACCGGCCAGAGCGCCGTCATCGGATGTCCCGGCCAGACCGGACAGGTCTTTTCAGCGGCCTGATCGCACAGGGTGATGACAAAATCGAACGGCGGCGGCTTGGCCTGGATGACGTCGTTCAGGCTCTTGGTATAGGCCGCTTCCGGATTGTAGTTCATCCGCTGAAGGAGACGCACCACTTCCGGACGGACTTGCTTCACGGGTTTCGTCCCCGCCGAATAGGCCCGGAACCGCCCCAGCCCCTCCTTGTTGACGATCGCTTCGGCGATGATGGAGCGCGCGGCGTTCCTGGTGCACAGGAACAGGATGTTATAGATTTCACTTGGCATGGTCTTCCTCCCAATCGATTGGGATGGAATATTGAAGCGCCCGATTTGACCCTGCGTCAACCGCCACAAGCCGGGTATCGTTCTCCTCGAAGTGTTCCCGAACGGCATCACCGCGCCCGGATGAACGAAGCTTGCAAGCTATTGCTATTGACTTGGACGAATTTCCGGGCAAAAACACCGCCGTCTCAAGTTTTGACGATTGCGAGCCTCCGATGACCCGGCTGATAGCCGACATTCTGGATCTGATGTCCATGGACCTTGCCGGCGCGGCCACCCTGCGCGGCGAGACCATGACTCATGCCGCAACCGCTCTTAAACGCACAACCAAGACAACCAAAACCACCGCTTGACGGTGCCGCTCATCCCGCCTCCCCGGGGATGGGAGGCGCCGGGAGCCGGCGACGCCCATCCAGAACAGGGCGGCCGGCGAAGCGGGGAGACGGACAAGGACTAGTCAAAGATGGGTTTTAAGATCGCAGTTGCAGGCGCCACCGGCAATGTCGGGCGCGAGATGCTGGACATTCTCGCCGAGCGCGGGTTTCCGGCGGACGAAGTCGTCGCTCTCGCCTCCCGCCGCTCCCAGGGCACCGAGGTTTCCTTCGGCGACAAGACGCTGAAGGTTCAGGCCATGGAGAACTACGATTTCTCCGACACCGACATCTGCCTGATGTCCGCAGGCGGCTCCGTTTCCAAGGAATGGTCTCCCAAGATCGGCGCCAAGGGTTGTGTCGTGATCGACAACTCCTCCGCATGGCGCTACGACGCGGACGTGCCGCTGATCGTTCCGGAAGTAAACGCCGATGCCATCACCGGCTTTTCCAAGAAGAACATCATCGCCAACCCGAACTGCTCGACCGCCCAGCTCGTCGTGGCGCTGAAGCCGTTGCATGAGCATGCGAAGATCAAGCGCATCGTCGTCTCCACCTACCAGTCGGTTTCCGGCGGCGGCAAGGAAGCGATGGAAGAGCTCTTCAACCAGACCCGCGCCGTTTTCGTGAACGATCCGATCGAGCCGGAGAAGTTCACCAAACGCATCGCCTTCAACGTGATCCCGCACATCGACGTCTTCATGGAAGACGGCTACACCAAGGAAGAATGGAAGGTGCTGGCCGAAACCAAGAAGATGCTCGACCCGGCCATCAAGGTGACCTGCACCGCCGTGCGTGTTCCGGTTTTCATCGGCCATTCGGAGAGCGTCAACATCGAGTTCGAAAACGAAATCACGGCGGATGAAGCACGCAGCATCCTGCGGGAAGCTCCCGGTTGCCTTGTCATCGACAAGCAGGAAGACGGCGGCTACATCACGCCATACGAAAGCGCCGGCGAGGATGCGACCTATATTTCGCGTATCCGTGAGGACGCGACGGTCGAAAACGGCCTCAACATCTGGGTCGTTTCCGACAACCTGCGCAAGGGCGCGGCGCTCAACACCGTGCAGATCGCGGAGGTTCTGGTCAACCGCGGCCTGATCACTCCGAAAAAGGCCGCTGCCTGATCCTTTCAAGCGGGCGCCTCCGGCGCCCGTTTTCTTTTGTGCTCCCTCCCTATCTCTTCCGCATCCTCGGGAAGCGCATAAGCGCTGTCTTGAAGGGTGGGCCGCGAACGCCGAAATTGCCGCCCATGGTTCGAGACGGACCTTCGGCCCTCCTCACCATGAGGTTTTGGAGTTGACAGGCCGAACAAAGCACAGCACGTCTGTCACTCCCAGCCAACGCGGAATTATCCGCCACATTGATGTTTCAGCCCTATGTCTTCCGCCTTTGACGGATCCTTCAGCGATTTCATCGCCCAGACTCCCGCCGCCCGCTTCACCGATTGGCTGGCTGCACGGGCCGAACCCTATTGGTCCGAAGCAACAGGTCACGCCTTCACCCGCGCCATTGGTGACGGCTCCATGCCGGTGGAGGCCTATGCGCGTTACCTGATCGAGGACTACACCTTTGTCACCGATCTCGCCTCGACGCTCGGCTATCTGGTGGCCAAGGCGCCCGGCATGCCCTCAAAGTCGCGCCTGTCCGGCTTTCTCGCCTTGCTGACATCGGAAGAAAACGACTATTTCCTGCGCTCGTTCGAAGCGCTCGGCGTCTCCCCGGAAACGTATGAAACCGCCGCTCAGGGGCCAGTGACGCGGGCTTTTGCCACGCTTCTCCTGACCACCTCCGGCGAGGGATCCTACGCCGAAGGCCTTGCCTGTCTCCTGTGCGCTGAATGGTGCTATCTGACCTGGGGCTTGCGCGAAGCTCAAAAACCGCGTCCGCAAGCCTTCTATCTCGCCGAGTGGATCGATCTTCACGCGGTCACCGGCTTCGAAGGCTTCGTCGGCTGGATCCGCGAGGAGATGGACGCAATCGGTTCGAAGCTGACCCCGGCGGAGCAGGACCGCATCGCCCTGCTTTTCCGCAGGATGAGCGCTTTGGAAGTTGCCTTTTTCGACGCCGCCTGGACAGGTGAGGCGCCCACCCTTGCCGAAGCGTTTCAACGGACCTGAGCCATGCTTGTCTATGAAGCCGCCGCGCTCGGCGCCGCCGCCCTCTGGGCGATGACCGGACTGCTCTCCACCGCCCCGGCCCAGCACTTGGGCGCGATCGCCTTCAACTGCACGCGCATGGTACTGGTGGCACTCATGCTGACGGCCTGGGTGGCCCTGACCACCGGTTGGGACTCCATCCAGGAAGCGTATCTCGTGCCGCTTGTCCTCTCCGGTTTCATCGGCATTTTCATGGGGGACACCGCGCTGTTCCTCACGCTGAACCGCATGGGTCCGCGCCGCACCGCCATGCTGTTTTCCTTGAACGCCCCCATGTCCGCGATCTTGGGGTGGATGCTTCTGGACGAGCATCTTTCCGCCCCCCAGCTCGGTGGCATAGGTCTGATCTTTCTTGGCGTTCTGCTCGCCATCCGCTTCGGCAAGCGCAAGTCCCAGCTTCACAAGTGGGAGAGCATCAAGGGGCCGGTCTGGGTCGGCATTCTGCTCGGCCTTGCCGCCGCGCTTTCCCAGTCCGTCGGCTCGCTTATTGCCCGGCCGATCATGGAAAGTGGCGCCGATCCGGTTGCCGCTTCAACTGTCCGCGTCGGTGTCGCCGCCCTCGGCCTGCTGCTGCTCACCCGCTTGCCTTTCAGCTGGGTGAAACCGGCCGGGCGCTTCTCGGTCCCGGTTGTCGGCATCATCGCCCTGTCCGGCCTGCTCGGCATGGGGGTCGGCATGACCTTGATCCTGTTTGCCCTGTCGGGGGGCGAAGTCGGCATCGTCGCGACGCTTTCAGCAACCACTCCGGCATTGATCCTGCCGATGATGTGGTGGCGGACACGGGAAGCACCGGCACTCGGCGCCTGGGCCGGCGCCGCGCTGGTGATCGCCGGCAGCACACTGCTGTTTGCGAGCTGAGAGATCAGGGCAGGCGCCGCATTGCCAGACAAGAAAAAAGTCTCTCAAGATCTAAGTCGGCAACCCTAAGTATATTTTCGAATAAAACAGCCGTTTCCTTTATTTTTACCGCGAATCATTAAGCTCCCCCGCGAGAGACATCTGGGGGATGAAATGAAAAATATTCTCAAGCGGTTAAGCGTCACCTCAACCCTGGCGATTATTTCAACCGGCTTACTGGCGGTGTCCATGTTCGTGGTCGGCCTCATCCTTTATCAGGTTGCCCTGAACCAGGCACAGACCGCGGCGATCAAGAAACAGGACGTGAACTTGCGTGTTGCCGCAACCCTGATGAACGAAAGGGTGGAAGGCACCAAGGTCACCTGGAACGCATCCGGCAACGTGGCGAAGATCGAACTTGCCGGCATTCCGGAATTCACCAATCACGACATGATCGACGCGATCGGGCGCATGACAGGCGAGACCGCCACTGTTTTCGCCTGGGATCCGGAGACCAAGGATTTCTGGCGCAAGTCGACCAACATCATCAAGGGCGACGGCAAGCGCGCCGTCGGCACGCCGCTCGGCCAGAACGGCGCCGTCTACCCTGTCGTCACCAGCGGCAAGACATACCTGGGACAGGCAACCATCCTCGGCAAGGATTACTACACCGTCTATCAGCCGATCTTCTCCTCCGGGAACGACATCATCGGCATCCTCTACGCCGGTGTTGAAAAGGCCGCTGTCCAGGCCAATGTCTCCGAGCTCATGAGCCGGTATGTCCTCTGGGCATTGCCGGTGGTGCTTGTCTCCGTCATCCTGCTGATCCTTGCCATCAGGCGCCAGCTGCGTCCGGTGACGCAACTGGCGGAAATCACCGGCCAGATCGCCCAGGACCAGCTGGACGTCGAGGTTCCCTTCGAGGACCGCACGGACCAGATCGGCACGCTGGCAAAGGCCGTCAGCACCCTCAGGAACCGGTCCGTGGAACGCCTGGAACTTGCCGAGCAGCAGCGCCAGTCGGAAGAGCAGGCCGTTGGACGCCAGAACACGGTGCAGGACCTGATCACCTCCTTCCGCAACAATGTCTCCGATGTGCTGAGTTCGGTGAACGAAACCGTGGAGGGACTGGAAACGACGGCAGGGCGCCTGTCGGGACTTTCCGGAGAAAGCGCTTCGAGCGCTGTCGAGACCCTGAACTCCGCGGACGATGCCACATCAAGCGTTCAGACCGTGGCAAGCGCCGCCGAAGAACTGTCGGCCTCGATCGACGAGATTTCGCGCCAGGTGGCCCAGACGACCGATGTGGTTGCCCGCGCAACGGAAGGTACCCGGATCACCAACGAGAAGGTCGAGGGACTGGCGGCTTCCGCCTCCAAGATCGGCGAGGTGGTCACGCTCATCCAGGCGATCGCCGAACAGACCAACCTTTTGGCCCTCAATGCCACCATCGAGGCCGCGCGCGCCGGCGAAGCCGGCAAGGGTTTTGCGGTCGTTGCGGCGGAAGTGAAGGAGCTGGCAACACAGACCTCCAAGGCCACCGAGGAAATCAGCGGCCAGATTTCGGCCATCCAGGACGCCACCAAGGATTCGGTCAGCGCCATTGCGGAAATCACCACGATCATGGAAGAGGTGAATTCCTATACGGCCACCATCGCAGCAGCCGTCAGCCAGCAGGGCTCGGCAACCGGCGAGATCTCCGTCAATGCCCAGAAGGCGGCGGAAGGCACCACCTTTGTTTCCTCGCGCATGTCGGATCTTTCCGGAACCGTGAACCAGACCTCAGAATCCTCACAGGCGGTTCTGGACGCCTCGGGCCTGCTTGCAACCCGGACGGAAGACCTGAAGCGGGAAGTCGAGCGTTTTCTGAGCGGCGTCGAAGCCGCCTGACGCCGGTCACCGGAACGTCAAAGAGCGCGAGGGGCGATCCGTCCTTCGCGCTCGTCGTTCGTGACCGCCGGTTTCAGGTCTTTCTGGCCGTCATGACGAAATGCGTGAGGGAGAAGAAGAACCTGCCTTCCCGCGCAAGGGTTCTTTGTTCCCGAGTCCAGTCCAGCACGTCCTTCTCATCCATGTCGCCGCTTTTGAGCGCGAAGGCCTCCATCAGGATCAACAGCATGTTGGCCAGCCCGTCCGGCTTCAGGTCGATGTCGCTGCAGACCAGGGGCGTCATTCTTTCGACGGAATAACCCACTTTGCGGGCGACATGAGGCAGTAGCGCAGGCACTGTCCGTTCGGCGAGATGCCTGTCCCATATCTCTATCATTTTCGCCATTCTGGCGGGACTGTCGCTGTGCCAGGCAAGCGTGTCCCAATGCATGTCGCCGATGACCAGCAGCCCGCCCGGACGGAGCGTGCGATGCGCTTCCGCCAATGCGCCGGGCATATCGTCAAGGTACTCGAACACCTGAAGGGAAACCGCCTTGTCCGCGATTGCGGCCTCGACGGGCAGTGCATTGGCATCGCCGGTCAGGATCTCGACATTGGCAAAGTCACCGGTTCTTTCCACCGCCAGCGCCCGCATGCTGTCGCTCGGGTCAACGCCGATGACCCGGCCCGTTTCGCCGACAGCCCGGGCCAGTTCCGCCGTCAATAGGCCGTTGCCGCAACCGATATCCAGGATGGTGTCGCCGGGCCTCGGGTTGAGAGCATCAAAAGACGCGCGGCGACGGCGGGATATATCCGCGCCCTGGTAGGCGATTTCCAGAAGACGGCTGGTCTTTTCGTTGAATTGCAACATTTACCCCTCCCAAGATCACCCTCGACACCTAATGAAACAGATCGCTCAACTTGGTCAATTCGGTTACCCTGACTTTTGTTCTTAATACCATCCGGGGCACCTTCATGAAATTCGACCGTGAACTCATTTCAAACGGCAACCCGATGGAAGCCGTTGTCGGCTTCAGCCGAGCTGTCAGGGTCGGCCCCTTCATCTCCGTTGGCGGCACCGCACCGGTTGGAGCTGATGGAAAAACGGTGGGTGTGGGCGACGTCGCGGCCCAAACGCGGCAGTGCATCGAAGTCATCAAGGCGGCGCTGGAACAGGCCGGCTCCGGCCTCCACGACGTTGTCAGGACACGGGTCATCTTGACCGATATCGACAACTGGAAAGCTGCCATTGACGTGCGCAAGGAGTATTTCAGGGATGTCCGCCCCGTGGACACGATCATGGCGATCGAGCGTTTCGTGAACCCCGAATGGCTCGTGGAGCTGGAAGCGGATGCGATCATTCAGGATTGGCAAGGATAGCAGTCCCACCGCCCTCGTCCGTTCGCTCACCTGCCGGCCAAACAAAAAACCCGGCGCGCAAGCGCCGGGTTTTTCTGCATTGTCTGTTAGTTTTCTCAGCGGGCCGGAAGCGGGATCCACTCGGCCATGGAGACATCGGCATGCTGGAATTGCGGCATCTTCTTGCCGAGATCTTCCATGTTCTTCACGTCCTGCTCGTTGAGGAAGTCCTGCGTGATCAGGGTCGGCGGCACGATGACCTGCTTGCCCGGATCCTCACCGGCCAGCATCAGCGCCAGCGTGCGCACGCTGACTTCGCCGACCACGGCCGGGTTGGTGGCGACCGTCGCCGCCCAGGCTGAATCCGGCTCGCGCATGGCGGAGATGTCGGCGGTGGAAACGTCGGCGGAATAGATGTCGACGTCCTGGTTGAGACCGGCCTCGTCAACAGCGATCTTCACGCCCTTGGCGAACTCGTCGTAGGGAGCAAAGACGACGTTGATGGTCGGGTTGGCCTGCAGCACCGAACGGGCCTGGTTGGCGACCGAGTTGGCGATCGGGTTGTCGAGCGTGCCGAACATGGCCGCTTCCGTGATGCCCGGGTTGGCCTTCTTGACCTCTTCCCAGGCCGTGTTGCGGCGGTCGAGCGGCGCGATGCCCGGAACATAGACATAGCCGGCGGTGAAGCTGTCACCGTTGTCCTTGATGGCCTGTTCCAGCGCCAGCTTGCCGAGCAGGTAGTCCGACTGCTCGACCTGCGGAATCGCGTCGTTCTCGACGTTGACATCGAAGGCAACGACCTTGATGCCCGCATCGACGGCGCGCTGCGCGGCCGGCTTCATGGATTCGGTCAGGCCGTGCTGGATGATGATGCCGTCGACACCGAGTGCGATGGCCTGGTCCACCATGTCCGCCTGCAGGGCCGCATCCTGACGGCTGTCGAGTACGCGCAGGTCGACGCCGAGGGCGGCCGCCTGCTTTTCAACACCCGACAGGTAGGACTGGAAGAAGTCGCCGGTCGACAGGTAACGCACCAGGGCGATCTTCACTTCTTCCGGCTTGTCGAACGGAGCCGGCATGTCGGCCGCCATCGCGGCACCGCCGGAGATCCCAATACCGGCGGCGACCGCCAGTTTCATGAATTCACGTCTCAGCATAATGCTTCCTCCCAAAAGAACGGCGCCCTTTCCAAGGCGTCACGCGGTTCTCCTGCCGCCGCGGCGCGAAGACAGGTAGAAAGTGAAAACGAGGGCAGCGACGAGCACGGCGCCCTTGACGAAATCCTGCATGTAGTAGGGGGCGTTCATCATGGTGAGCCCCTGCAGGAGAATGCCGACAAAGAGCGCCCCGGCCGCCGTGCCGAAGGCATTCGGACGGGCAGCGCCCAGAACCGCGAAACCGATCAGGGCGGCTGCAACGCTGTCGAGCAGAAGATTGTTGCCGGAGGCGATGTCACCACGGCCGAGACGGGCAGCCAGCAGAATTCCGCCGACGGAGGCCATCATGCCGGAGATCATGTAGGCCACGATCTTGTAGCGGTGCACGTTGGTGCCGACCAGCGAGGCGGCCCGTTCGTTCGAACCGATGGCATACATCAGCCGGCCATGGCGGGTGTAACCGAGGAACAGCCAGATCAGCAGCGCGATCAGCAGGAACACCACCACGGGGACCGGCAGCAGGCGGTCGAGGAGCAGATCGAACCGGTGACGGCCGAGCCACAGGAAGGCAGCCGAGAAGGTGCCTTCAGCAACGGAACCGTCCGGCAGGTTCATGCCGGTGGCAATCGAGTTGCCCTGCGTCGGGATGCGCTGCAGGCCGATCAGCAGGAACATCATGCCGAGCGTCGCCAGCAGGTCGGGCACCCGCATCTTCACGATCAGGAACCCGTTGATCAGGCCGACAACGGCGCCCATCACGAGACACAGCGCAACGGCAACGAAGGCGGATTGCTCCAGGATCACCATCGAATAGGCCGACAGCATCAGGGCAGATGTCGCAACCGCCCCGATGGACAGGTCGAAACCGCCGACCACCAGGGTGCAGGTGACGCCGAGCGCCAGGATGCCGGTGATGGCGACGGACTGCAGGATGAAGACAGCCGAGCGCGCGCTGGCAAAGCCGCTGGCGTAAAGGCTGAAGTAAAGGGCGAGGCCACCTAGAAGGACGAGGAAGCCGTAACGGATGGCCAGTTCAAGTGCGTTCTTGTTCATGTTTCCGGTTTTCATCCTGCCAGGGCCTGGGGAGAGGTCTCGCCGGCATCCTGCCCGTGGGCAGGGCCGGAGACATCCGCGACAAGGCTGTTCAGGTCGACGTTCTTGTTGACATATTCGCCGGCGATTCCGGCCTCGTGCATGACGACGATACGGTCGGCGATCTCCAGGGCCTCGTCGATTTCCGCCACGAAGACCAGCGTGGCGCGCCCTGCCGCCGTCTGGCGGATGTAGCGGCCGATATCCCGCCGCGCACCGATGTCGACGCCCTGGAAGGGCTCGTCGAGCAGGAGGACACGGGACGCCTGCAGCAGCCAGCGGCCGATCATCACCTTCTGCTGGTTGCCGCCCGACAGGGTGTCGATGCCGTCCTGGTTGGACTGGCACACGACCCCGATCTGGCCGATCATCTCATCGCTCGCCCGCCGCTGCGCCCGCTCGCTCAGGAAAGAGAGCTTGCTGAACGCACCGAGGAAGGGCAGCGTCATGTTGTTGGCGATGTCGAAATCAGGGACCACGGCGTTGACGCCCCGGTCCTTCGGCGACATGAAAACGCCCTTGGAAACCGCATCCCCCGCCCCTTGCGGGCTGTAGGGCTTGCGGTCGAGGAAGAGCTCGCCGGCGACGGCTTCCGCCAGGCCGAAAAGCACTTCCGCCAGCCGGGTCGTGCCACTGCCGAGAAGTCCGGTGAAGGCCACCACCTCGCCTTCACGGCCGGTGAAGTCGATTGCGGGACTGTCTTCGAAAAGCTTGAGCCCCCTGACTTCAAGGATCGGATCGCCCCCTTCGACGGGCTCGATGTCGACCTCGGTCATCTGGTGGCCGAGCATGGCGTTGACCGCGCCGACATAATCCAGCGGTTCGCCTTCGAAGACACCGGAAATGGCACCGTCGCGCATGGAGACGATCCGGTCGGCGACCCGGCGGATGTCGGACATGCGGTGGGATATATAGAGAATGGCAACGCCTTCCGACCGGAGCCGGTCGATCAGGGCGAACAGCCTGTCGGCCTCGGAGGCCGACAGCGAAGACGTCGGCTCGTCAAGAATGAGCAGCTTGGGCGCCCGTGCCATGGCGCGGGCAATCGCGATCATCTGACGGTCAGCGACATCGAGATCCGCCACCCGCGTGCGTACGTCCATGGTCAGACCCATGCCTTCGGCGACCTTCCGGGCCTGCGCGCGCAACTGACGGTCGTTGACGAAGAAATCGGCACCGGGTTCCGTCAGCCGGTCGAGCGTCAGGTTGGTGGCCACGTCGAGGTCGGGAATGACACCGTCGTCGATGGACTGGTGCACCGTGACGACGCCCTTGGAAATGGCATCGGCGGCATCAAGCGGCTTGAAGGGCGCACCGACCAACTCGATCTCGCCGGCATCGGCGAAATGATAGCCGCACAGCACCTTCACCAGCGTCGACTTGCCGGCGCCGTTGGCTCCCATCAGCGCCGTGACCTCACCGGCGCGCAGCTCCAGATCGATGCCTTTCAGCACGTGATTGCGCCCGAAAGACTTCTCCAGCCCGCTCAATTTGCAGGTGATCTCTTGCACCATACCTCCCGAAAACTTGCGAATTCCATGCTCGCTTGACATTGTTACAACATGCAAAATAGTCATTTGTCAACCGTGTTGACTTTTGAATAATCTTGCTCATTATCGGGGCGAATTAGGGAGGATCACTCGCAAAGATGGATACGCCAGTCCAGTACCGGCCCCTGACGCCGGAAGAACTCGGGGCCCGCCTTTCAACGGTTGCGGCTGTCACCGGCCGCATCGGCACCGACCCGGACACCTGGGAGGTCCGCGAAGTCGGCGACGGCAACCTGAACCTGGTTTTCATTGTCGAAGGCCCGGAAGGCACCGTCATCGTCAAGCAGGCCCTGCCCTATGTCCGCCTGGTCGGCGACAGCTGGCCGCTGCCGCTCTACCGTGCCTTCTTCGAAAACCACGCCCTTGTCCGCCAGGCCGCCCGGGCGCCCGGCAGCGTGCCGGAGGTCTTCCATTTCGACGAGGATCAGGCCCTGATCGTGATGGAGTATCTCGCGCCTCACAAGATCCTGCGCCGCAAGCTCATCGACGGCGAGAAGGTCGAGGGCCTTGGAGCGTTCCTGGGTGAATTCTGCGCCCGTACCGCTTTTCGGGGATCGGAACTCTCCATGAAGAGCGCCGACAAGAAGAAGGACGTCGGCCTGTTCGCGGGTAACGTTGAAATTCCGGCGATCACCGAAGCGCTCGTCTTCACCGATCCCTATTACGACGCGGAAATGAACCACCACACGGAAGGTCTTGACCCGGTGGTTCGCGAGCTGCGGGCGAACGGAGTGCTGAAGGCAAAAGCTCAGCGGCTCCTGATGAAATTCGCCTCCAACACCGAAACCATGGTTCATGGCGACCTCCACAGCGGCTCGATCATGGCGACCGGCAGTGACACCCGCGTCATCGACCCGGAATTCGCCCAGTACGGGCCGCTCGGTTTCGATCTCGGCATGTTGATCGCCAACTTCCTGATGGCCTATTTCAGCCAGCCCGCGCACCGCGGCCCCGAAAGTCTGGACGACTATCAGGAATGGATCCTGGAAGTGATAGCCGGCACGCTGTCCGCCTTCGAGGCCGAGTTCAGGCAGCTCTGGAAAACGGAACGTACCGGCATGCTTTACCCTGCGGCCCTTTTCGAGGATCAGGGACAATCGTCCGACTTCGCCCGTGATACACTGCTTGAAGAGATCAGGACCGACGCGTTCGGGTTCTGCGGCATCGAAATGCACCGGCGGACCCTGTCGCTGGCCCACAATGCCGACTTCGAGGAAATCGGGGACAAGACCCTGAAGAGCCGTCTTGAAGCCCGCAACCTGATCATGGGTGCGGACCTCGTTCTCAAGGCACATTCAATCAATACGACCGAAGCGCTTCTGACGCTCGCACGCCAATTCAACAAGAAGGATGTCCTATGAAGGTCAACGGCACCCATTACCGCTCGCTCTGGTGGGATGAGGACAAGGCGGCGCTGCAGATCATCGACCAGCGCTGGCTGCCGCATGAATTCAAGGTCCAGCAGGTCGACACCCTCCAGGATTTCGCCGATGCCATCGTCGAGATGCGCGTCCGCGGCGCACCGCTGATCGGCGCCACCGCCGCCTATGGCATGGCGCTGGCGGCAAAACTCGATTCGTCCGACACCCACCTCGACAAGGCCTGGGAGTTCCTGGACAAGACCCGCCCGACGGCGATCAACCTGCGTTGGGCGCTCAACCGCTGCCGCAATCACCTGAAGCAGTTGCCGGAGGCGGACCGTGCCGCCGAGGCCCTCAAACTCGCTCATGAGATTGCCGACGAGGACGTCGAGATCAACCGCTCCATCGGCCAGAACGGTCTGGAGATCATCCGCAGGATCGCTGCCACCAAGAAGGATGGCGAACCCGTTCGCATCCTGACCCATTGCAACGCCGGCTGGATCGCAACCGTCGACTGGGGCACGGCCACCAGCCCGATGTATCAGGCCCACGACGCCGGCATTCCGATCCATGTCTGGGTGGACGAGACCCGGCCGCGCAACCAGGGCGCCCTTACGTCCTGGGAACTCGGCAGCCACGGCATTCCGCACACCTACATCACCGACAATGCCGGCGGCCATCTGATGCAGCACGGGCAGGTGGACATGGTGATCGTCGGCACCGACCGCACCACACGGCGCGGCGATGTCTGCAACAAGATCGGCACCTATCTGAAGGCGCTGGCGGCCAAGGCCAACAACGTGCCCTTCTACGTTGCCCTGCCTTCGCCGACCATCGACTGGACGGTCGATGACGGGGTTGCCGAAATCCCGATCGAGGAACGCCAGGAACGGGAAGTCACCCACATCCAGGGTCTGACCGACGACGGCAGCATCGGCGTGGTTCAGGTGACGCCGGTCGGCACGCCAGGCGGCAATCCGGCCTTCGACGTGACGCCGAACCACCTGGTGACCGGCCTCATCACCGAACGCGGTGTCTGCGAGGCAAGTCCTGAAGGCCTTGCCGCCCTCTTCCCCGATCTCAGCAAGATCGCAAAGAGCGCATGACGCCGGGTCCGGCCAAATCCCGCTCCGGTGGCGCAAAGGCGGCGGCCCAAAGCCCCGCCCCGCGCCCGCGCAGTCAGGACGATGCGATCATCGAGGTCACCTGGTGCTACTACCACGAGGGCATGAACCAGAACGAGATCGCCGAGCGGCTCGGCATCTCGCGGGCGACGGTGGTCAACTATCTCTCCGAAGCCCGCAAGCGCGACTATGTCCGCATCTCGCTGGACACGGACATTTTCCGCAACCATGAGCTCGCCCGCCGGCTGGTGGACCGTTTCGGACTGGCCGATGCGGTCGTCATCCCGTCTTCGACCGCCGGCCCCGAGCAATCGCTCGACCGGGTCACGCGGGTGGTCGCCGACTGGCTGCCTAGCCTTCTGGAACCGGGAGACAGGCTGGGCGTTGCCTGGGGAGAAACGGTCTACAGGGTTGCCGAAGCCGCCCCGCGCATCACCATCGACGATCTGACCGTGGTTCAGCTGGTCGGCTCACGTCCGGCCGCGCTCGGTTTTGCCGCTGAAACCTGTTCAGCCACCCTTGCCCGCCGCTACAGTGCGCACTGCGTCAACCTGCATGTGCCACTGCTCCTCTCGGACAAGGAACTGGTGGACCGGCTGAAACAGGAACCGGTGATCCAGTCGCAACTGCAGGCGGTCGCAGATTGCAACAAGACCATCTTCGCCTGCGGCACCTGCACGGCGGACAGTCATGTCGTCCATACCGGACTTCTCGACCCGGCCGAAATCGGCCCCTGCGCCGACAAGGGCGCCATCGGCGTCATCTGCGGCCGACTGATCGACCAGGACGGCAACGGCCTTGATCGGGACATCGAGGACCGCATGATCGCGGTCACCCTGGACCAGATGCGGAAGAAAGACATGGGTCTGCTTGTCGGATCCGGCCCGAATCGCGCACGGCCCATGCTGGCGGCCATTCGCGGCGGCTATGCCACCCACCTTGCCACCTGCTCCGACACGGCCACCGAACTACTCACTCTGACGGACGAAAATGCTTAAAGCCCCCTATCAGGACACGTCCGAACTGCGGCAGGCCATCATCGATGCCTGCAAGGACATGAACCGCCGCGGCATCAACCAGGGAACCTCCGGAAACATCTCCGCGCGCGCGGGCGGCCGGATGATCATCACGCCCTCCGGCATTCCCTACGACAAGATGACGCCGGACATGCTGGCCTCTTTGCCGATCGACGGCAATGGTGCGCCGGAAGGCCCGTTCCCGCCCTCGACCGAGTGGCAGTTCCATCTGGCCCTCCTGCGAGCGAAACCAGAGATGCATGCGGTGGTGCATGCCCACCCGGTGCACTGCACGGCGCTTGCCATCAACCGGATGGAAATCCCGGCCTGCCACTACATGATTGCCCTTTTCGGCGGCGATACCGTACCACTTGCCGGCTATGAACTGTTCGGCAGCGACGAACTCGCACGGGAAGTCACCGGCGCCATGAAGGAACGCCATGGCTGCCTCATGGCCAATCACGGCGCCGTCGTCGTTGGCGAGACGCTGGAAAAGGGCCTGTGGCGCCTGGAGGAACTGGAAGTTCTGGCCCGCGCCTATATCCTCAGCCGCACCATCGGCACCCCGCATATTCTTTCAGCGGATGAGATCGGCGCAGTGCTGGGCGCGGTGAAGAATTACGGCATGAAGACCGAAGCCTGAGTTCCTCAGGCCTCGGCAATAAGGTCCGGCATGCCCGGCAAGTCGGTAACGCCGATATCGATCCCGGCCTGGGTCAGAAGTGTGGAAACCTGACCCCGGTGGTGGGTCTGGTGATTGAACATGTGCAGGACAAGGAACCAGCGTGGATGCTCGCGGGCGAGGCCATCAGTCGTGCGCACCCATTTCATCGTCTCGGCCAGCCAATCTTCCGTGAGGCCTTTTGAGAACACTGAAATGTCCCCGCACATGGCAAGATGTGCTGCTTTCAGCTCGTCGAAATCATCATAGATGTCGACGCCCATGCCCTTGTGCTCATAGGCCTTCCCGGCAAACCGGCCCATCCAGACACGGTCGGCAAAGAGAAGATGGTTGAGCGTGGAATGAATTGACTTGAAGAACGCCCCGCGGTCTTCCTTCCGCTCCGCATCGCTCAGTTTTCCGGCCGCGGCATAGGCCTTTTCCGTCATCCAGACGTTATAGGCTGCCATGCGCCGAAAGACCTGAGGCCCGATCTGCATTTGCATCTCTTCATTCACCGCAGTTACTCCACCGCGATCTCTTCGGCACTGCCCGCCGTTTCAAACCGCTGCGTTTCCGGATCCATCACCCTGAGTTCGCCGGAGCCGATATCGAACCAGGAGCCGTGGATCTGCAGCGCGCCCTGCCGGACGGCTTCCTCGATGAAGGGAAAGGTCATCAGGTTTTTCAGGGACTGACGGATCCCTGCGTATTCCATCGCAAGCTGCGGATCGTCGGCCTTGTCGACCGGCATGCAGGCCATCGCGATTGCGGCCGGTTCCAGCAGCTTGATCCATCGGCCGATGAACTGGCCGGTCTCCATGGGGGCGTTGGCATGTTCGCGGAACGCCTTGACGCCGCCGCATTGGCCGTGGCCCATGATGACGATGTGCTTCACCTTGAGCCCGTTGACGGCGAATTCGATCGCCGCGCTGGTGCCATGCTGGCCTTCGGTATCCTCATAGGGCGGAACAAGGTTGGCAACGTTCCTGACGACAAAAAGTTCGCCCGGTCCGACGTTGAAAATTCCCTCGGGCGTCACCCGGCTGTCGCAGCAGGAAATGACCATCACGTCCGGTGTCTGACCGTAAACCGCCAGGCGCTCGTGAGTTTCCTTGTAACGGACGAAACCCTTGCTCAGATAGCGGCCGTAGCCTTCCATGAGATGTGCGGGAAAGTTCAACGGGCAGGTCCCCCAAAATGCGCGGCGCCCAAGGCCCGCTCCAAGTCAGGGAGCTACTTAGCACTTTGCCCTTTCAAATGGAACTTGCCGAAAGAGTGATGTGCCCGGGGCAAAACGCTCTAGAACCTTTCCGCCCGAAGGACACGGCAGTCCGACACCGTGACAACACCGATATGCCGCTCGACAACACTGAAGGCAGCCTCCAGGAGCGCCTCTAGGCGCTCCGGCCGGATGATACACACGATTGCGACCATGCCTCCGGCCCGGGACACCTGCCCTTCCCGGCTCCACCGGCCCGATCGCCCGCTCCCGCCCATCACGGGGAGGATGGTATAACCGGTTACACCAGCGCCATCGAGCGCATCGGTCAGCCGTGTTTCCATCGGCGCTTCAATGATGATTTCGACCCTTTTGGCGTCCTTCATCTCCATGACCTTAACCTCCAATGGCCTGTGCGATGCTCAGATAGAGCGGAATTCCAAGTGTCAGATTGAACGGAAACGTTATTCCGAGCGACATGGTGAGATAGATGGAGGGGTTTGCCTCCGGCAGGGCGACACGCATGGCCGCCGGCACGGCGATATAGGAGGCGGAGGCACTCAAGGTCATCAGAAGCACGGTTCCTCCGCTCGACAACCCCACGAGGGCCGACGCGCCCAGCCCGGCCGCGGCTCCGATCACCGGCATGAGAATTCCGAATGAAATGAGGCCGGGAGTCATCTGGCGGGCACTGGCCCTTAACCCGCGGCCCGCCACCAATCCCATATCGAGCAGGAACAGGCACAGCACCCCCTTGAACGGGGACACGATGAAACTTTCAATTTCCGAAAGTCCTTTCGGCCCGGTCACAAACCCGATTGTGAATGAACCGATCAGCAGAACAATGGAACCGTTGAAGAGAATCTCGCGCCAAAGTCCGTCGGCCGATTGCTGACGTCCTCCCCTTGCGCCGTTGGAAGAAAAGCGTGCCGCCAGCCAGAGGGCCGACAGGATGGCGGGGGCCTCCATGACCGCCGCGACGGCAACCAGATACCCCTCGTTCGCGATCCCCTGGCTTTGCAAGACGGAGGTCGCGGCGACAAATGTCACGATTGAAATGGACCCATAGTGACCGGCGACCGCGGCCGCATCCAGAACGCTGAGCCCGGTCATTACTCTCAGCAGGCCAAAGGCCACGAACGGGATTGCGAAGGACAGGACCCCACCCGCGACAAGCGACCAGAGCAGGGTTGCGTCGACACCGTGCGCACTGACGCTAACACCGCCTTTGAAGCCGATCGCGAACAACAGGTAGATTGAGAGCGCTTTTGCCGCGGCTTCCGGAACCGACAGGTCGGATCGAACCAGCGCCGCCGCCAGACCAAGCGCGAAAAACAGGATGATCGGCGAAAGCAGATTCTGCGCCGCCAATTGAACTATCGTTTCGACCACGGCTCATACCCCGGCAAAGAGACCCCAATGACACATACTTTCACCATCCATATGGGAAAATACGTATTTGAGCCGCGATATGGAGGGGTTCGCCGCAGTATCAAGGGCGATCTTCGAAGTTTCCTGGAAATCTAAACCCTTTGGATAATCACAAGGAATACCCTCAGGTCGCAACGTTCACTTCGTGATGCTCCTTGCCGTCCGCCATGCCTATGAGGACAACACGGACGGCTTTAGGGTTTCGGTCTGATGCGGCAACCATTGGGCACAGCCGAAGTCCAGGTCTTGCAGATGACATGTTCCGCAAGGCGGAAGTTCAATGCCCCGAACAAGATTTCAGCTCCTCCAATCCGTATGCGGTCCGCCTCCCGGCGTGATCCGATATGGGCGGGAAATGCTCTAATTTATTTCAATATTCCTGAGTTGTTGCTTGTCGTATTCCAGATTCAGGGCAATTTCTGCACGTTCAGCTGCAATAGCGGCCTGCTTCCGAGCTGCCTCGCGAAATTCGCTGTTTCCCAGACGGCTGAGCGCCTGCAAAGCCTTGCGGAGACGCACTTGCACTTCAACAACGGCGGCAGCATCACGCGCGATGAGCTGAAAACCGTCTTCAAAGATATCGGACGCATTGATTGGAGGAACGAATATGCGAGGAAACCTCGTTTCTTGTGCGAATTTTTCGCTTCCGTTTCCCCACAGGATGAGCAATCTGGCAATTCTGCCGATCACATCTATCGCAGTACCCGAGTCATTTACGCCTGGCGACAGTGCACGGCAGGCGATCTCGCTCAATACCACAAGCCCGAACCGGGGATCCTGGTCGAAACTGCGTTCCTCTCCGATCGTAATTGCCCGTCTGACATCGACCGCCACGTCCTGCCTGGTCTCCTCCGGGAGGTTGCCGGAATCAGGCACAACGGCAGCCAGCCGGGCATTCTGATAAATGAATGATCCGGGAACAACGTCTAGCAGGATGTCGGCGTTCAGCGTTTTGGCTGCTTCCGATAACTGCTTCATGTCGATGTGTTGAACGTAGCCTGTTCTTTCTGCGAAAACCTCGCATGAATCGTCCGGTACATTTGCATCCTCGGTTCTCGCGCATCCACCAAGAAACGGTTCCTTAAGACGCTGTTTTATGGATGAAAGGGCCGTTTCCTCTACCCGATCCGTCGTTTCGTTCACGCGGCCAAGCCGCGTGAGCTGATCGATCCAGCGAATTAGGGAGATCACGATCAGGATCAGGACAAAGACCGTAACGGCAAACAATACAACTCGGCCCTGAGACGAATATGCCCCGGCTTTTAATGCAACGATACCAACGATGCTGAAGAGAAAGGATCCTATGAAGGTCGACAACACGTTCTGCGTAACCCGATCTTCCGCAAGAAGCCTTGTCGCGCGCGGGGTCACGTTGCTTGTTGCCAAGCCAAACGCGGATGTCATCACGCTCAAGGAAAACGTGGTCACCGTCAGCATGCTCGATGCCAGAATCGTGAGTATGCTGTCGATGGTGTCTGCCGAGACTTCGAAGCCAATTCCGCCGGCGAAAAGCCGTTCAATTAGCGCCGCCAGTCCTACTGCACCGACACCCAGCACCCCAATCAGCGTTGCACGCACCCACAAAAGGCGGGTGAATTGCATCAAGTACCAGTGCCATTTTGACATGCTTTTGGTTACCGGCTCCCGTGTCAGGTCGCCACATT
Organism: Roseibium sp.; assembly: GCF_050301095.1. Taxonomy (GTDB): domain Bacteria; phylum Pseudomonadota; class Alphaproteobacteria; order Rhizobiales; family Stappiaceae; genus Roseibium. The sequence continues at coordinate 2,210 of NZ_JBNKYW010000193.1, read as the reverse complement.
CACTTCGTGATGCTCCGTACCGTCCGCGTGGTCCTCATAGGCATGGCGGATATTGTCCGCCGGACGCCAGTCGACAGGACCGCGCAGGGGATGAACCGGGCCGTGGTCTATTCCGGGCTCCATCACCTGCAGGGCGGCAGCCCGGTAGGCGGCCACGCCGTCCAAAGTGTGGTTTTCGGCATGATGGGCATCAATGAGAACGGCCGGAGTGTCGTCGGACAATCCGGCATCTGCTTCATGGCGCTCTGCGGTTTCACTCTTCTTTCTGCGGTCGTAGCCGGTGCCGTCACCGTCCCGGTCCGCAGGATACTCTGTTGCATGCGCCACGACCTGGGCCGATATCGGCCTTTCAATCGTCGCCATTCCGGCCTCCTGGCCCTCAGAGAATTACCGCCTTCTGGCGGAACCCTCTGATTCTCTCAACAAAGGGTTAACAAAGCTTTACGCGACGTTAAACCCCGAATCACGTCAAGACAACGGCCAATGCAAGCGAAGAAGAGCACACGTTTGTTCAGGCTGCCTGTTCGGCTCTGCTTCCGGCAATCTTCACGACATCTGACATGATGTCGGTCAACTGGAAGTCTTTCGGTGTATAGACCGCAGCAGCTCCCATGGCTCTGAGCTGACCGGCGTCCTCGTCCGGAATGATGCCGCCGACAACAACCGGGATGTCATCCGCGCCGGCTGCGCGCAGACGCTCCATGACATCGCGCACGAGGGCCAGATGCGATCCGGACAGGATTGAGAGCCCGACGACATGGACGTCCTCTTCCACTGCCGCGTTGACGATCTGGGCCGGTGTCAGCCGGATACCTTCATAAACGACTTCCATGCCGCAATCGCGGGCACGGACCGCAATCTGCTCCGCGCCGTTCGAGTGCCCGTCGAGCCCCGGTTTGCCGACCAGGAATTTCAGCCGTCTTCCGAGTTTCTTGGAGACCGCCTCGACATCGGCGCGCACGGCTGCCAGATCCCCGGCGTCGTCGCGGGCTGCCTGCCCCACGCCCGTCGGTGCCCGGTACTCACCGAAGACCTCGCGCAGCGTGCGGCCCCATTCGCCCGTGGTAACGCCCGCCTTGGCCGCCGCAATGGAAGGTTCCATGATGTTGCGGCCTTCGCTCGCAGCCGATTTCAGCTCTGAAAGTGCCGTCTCGACGGCGCGCTCATCGCGTTCCTCGCGCCAGGCCTTTACCTTTTCGACCGCTTCTTCCTCCACATGCTCCGGCACGGTCAGGATACCGCCATCCTCGCCGGATGCGAGCGGAGACGGTTCGCTCTCGATCCACCTGTTGACGCCGACAACGACCTGGTCGCCGGCCTCGATGGCAGCCAGGCGCGCGGAATTGGCTTCCACCAGCTGCCGCTTCATGTAGCTCGAGTCGACCGCCGCGACCGCGCCGCCCATCGCGTCGATCCGGGCCAGTTCCTCGCGCGCTTCCGCTTTCAGCGCTTCGACCTTTGCCGTGATCTCGGTGGAGCCTTCGAAGATGTCTGCATAGTCCAGCAGGTCGGTCTCGTAAGCGACGATCTGCTGCATTCTGAGTGACCATTGCTGGTCGAACGGCCGCGGCAGGCCCAGCGCCTCGTTCCACGCCGGCAGCTGGACCGCGCGGGCGCGGGCGTTCTTCGACAGCACCACGGCCAGCATTTCGATCAGGATACGGTAAACGTTGTTTTCGGGCTGCTGCTCGGTAAGACCGAGCGAATTCACCTGAACGCCGTAGCGGAACCGGCGGTAGCGCTCGTCCTCGACCCCATAGCGTTCCCGGCAGATCTCGTCCCACAGCTCGGTGAAGGCGCGCATCTTGCACATTTCGGTAATGAAGCGCATGCCCGCATTGACGAAGAAGGAGATCCGGCCAACCGCCTTGGGGAAGTCTTCTTCCGGAATAGCCCCGCTCGCCTTCATGGAATCCAGGATGGCAACGGCCGTTGCCAGCGCGAAGGACAGCTCCTGAACCGGCGTCGCGCCCGCTTCCTGCAAATGGTAGGAGCAGACGTTCATCGGGTTCCATTTCGGCATGTTGGAATAGGTCCAGGCGATCACGTCCGTGGTCAGCTTCAGCGACGGCGCCGGAGGAAATACGTAGGTGCCCCGGGACAGGTATTCCTTGATGATGTCGTTCTGCGTCGTGCCCGACAGAAGTGCGCGGTCCGCGCCCTGGCTGTCGGCGGTCGCGACATAGAGCGCCAGCAGCCACGGCGCCGTC
>NZ_JBNKYW010000192.1:0-4513 GCF_050301095.1 Roseibium sp. | reverse complement strand
ATTGGATCCGCCCTGGTTGCCGTGTGAAATCGGTTCCGGCCGGACAAGGCCCGCGCCGTCCGGATGACTGTAGCGAAGAGCGTGGTTTTTCCGGGCAGTCTCAGAACGACGGCCAGTGCTTCAACTCCGACATCGCCGGGCCGGAAGTGCGCCGGACCGGGGGGAGAGGCAAAACGGGGACTTGACGTCAAAGCCTATCGACGCGATCAGAAAAGAGTGGTGAACGAAGAGGAACCTGCGTGAGCGATCAGCTTTCGGATGCTGGACTGCTGTCCTTCCTGAAGACCCTGTTGCCGGTGAAGGACTGGAATTCGGCGAAACTCCGGCCCCTGCCGATCAGTTACACATGCCGGTTCTGGTGGCTGGACGTTCCGGGCCGGGTCTATGTGATCAAGGAATTCTTTCCCGGCAACGAGCGGAATCCCCTTTATCCGACCCTGCCGGAGCAGGAGGCGGATGCCCTGAGCGTGCTGGCCCGTCACCAACTGGCACCGGAGCTTGCCGCCTTTGCGATGAGCCCGGCCGGAACGCCGATCCTCGTTTACGGCTACGCGCCGCGAAACCTTGAGGAAATCGAGGTCGGCGAGGCAGCGGACCTGATCGGCCGGTTTGCAGCGCTGAAGGAGCTCATTCCCGGCCACCAGACCGTGCCTTCCGGTTATCACGAGGTGCTCGCCAACGGCGATGCCATGCTCGCGCTGATTCCGGAGAGCCGGAAGGCGGCCAATCTGAAAAAGCTGCGTCCGGCCAGTGGGGCCGTCAAGCAGCATGAGCCCATCAGGTCCCTCGTCCACCGCAGCTTCTGCCTCGGCACCATTCTGGCCACGGGCGAGGGGGCACGGCTGATCGACTGGCAGTTCGCCGGTCTTGGCGATCCGGTCGAGGACATCGTCTGTTTCGTCTCGCCCGGCCTTGCCATGCTTTACGGCATCCACCCGCTGGTGGCCGAGGTGGAGGAGATGTTCCTGAACGCCTATCCGGACCAGGACACGGTCGGGCGCTTTCTGGAAGAACGAACGGCCTATCACTGGCGTCTGGCCGCCTATTGCCTCTTCCGCCATGAAACCCTGAAGGACGAAAACGCCCCGGCCGCGCGCGCCTATGGCCGGGCGCTGGAGGAGGAAGTCGATCTGCTGCTGCGCCTGCGTGGCCGGTAGTCTGCCCGCACCGACCAAGAGTGACATGATCCTGTTACAGGCGCGCGCTAACGGGGGCGCATGTCCATTGATCTCAGTCTCGTCTCGAAGTCCTTCGGTTCCCACAAGGCCTTGAACGATGTGTCCCTTTCCATCGCGGAAGGAACCTTCTTCGTGGTGCTCGGCCCTTCCGGCTGCGGCAAGTCCACCCTGCTCAGGACGATCGCCGGACTGGAACCGGTAGATAACGGCGAGATCCGTTTGAACGGCCGGACGGTGGCCGGCAACGGGGTGCACGTGCCGCCGGAACAGCGGCAGGTGGGCGTCGTCTTCCAGTCCTACGCCCTCTGGCCGCATATGAGTGTCGCCGCCAACGTCGCCTTTCCGCTCGAAACGGCGGGCGGAAAACGCTCCACCATCGCCGCGCGTGTTGCCGATTGCCTGGAAACGGTCGCGCTGACGCCGTTTGAAAGGCGCAAGCCGGCGGAGCTTTCCGGCGGTCAGCGCCAGCGGGTCGCCCTGGCACGCTGTCTGGCGCAGGGGGCGGGCACGGTTCTGATGGACGAACCTCTTGCCAACCTTGATCCGCATCTCAGAAGCGCCATGGAGGAGGAACTCGCCGCCTTTCATCAAAAAAGCGGCGCGACCACGCTTTTCATCACCCATGACCAGCGCGAGGCGATGGCCCTTGCCGACAAGGTCGCAGTGATGTGGGACGGGGAAATCCTGCAGGTGGCGGATCCGGACACCCTTTACCGGCGGCCCGTATCCGAACGGGTCGCAGGCTTTATCGGTCGAAGTTCCCTTGTGCCGGTGACGGTGGAACGGGTGGAAGGCGACCGGGCAAAGATCGGCTGCAACGGCCTCGCCGCTGAGCTCCATTGTCCTGCCGGGACACGGCCGGGACCGGCAACACTTCTGATCCGGCCAGAGCATCTGGTGCCAGAATCAGCGCAAGGCGGTTTTCCGGCAACCGTTGAGCGGTCCGTTTACCGGGGCGGTTACTGGGAGGTCTTTGTTGCCGTCGGCGGTCTTGAAGCCCCCCTCATGATGATGCTTCCGCGCAAGGCCGATCCGGGCGAGATCCTGCATCTTGCCATCCGGCAGGGTTGGGTGCTGCAGGGGTAGGCGATACCGACCCAGGAAAATCACCTCATCCTGAGGAGGACCTTCAGGTCCGTCTCGAAGGATGGGCGGCATACTCCGGGGCAAGTGGCCCATCCTTCGAGACAGGCCTTCGGCCTTCCTCAGGATGAGGGAGAAACAAAACAGACAAGCCCCTCAATCTTTCCACGGCACCGTCCCCGCAGGCACGCGTCCTGCCAAAGCATTCATGCCCACCATGACGGCCACCGTCGCTGCAACAACCACCACCGACATGGCGGCCGCCAGCGTGGTGTAACCACCGTCTTCGTAGTTGAAGATGGTCGTGCCGATGGTTTCGTTGCCCGTCGACCAGAGCAAAGCGGAAACGGTGATCTCGTTGTAGGCGGTCAGGAAGACAAGAATTGCGCCGGAAGCCGCCGAAGGAGCGGCAAGCGGAGCGAAGATCTTCCTGATGCGCCGGAAGAAACCCGCGCCTGACACCCGGGCGGCATCCTCAAGCGCACCGTCCATCTGCAGGAAGGCGGCCGCTACCGGCTTCAGCCCGACCGCGAGGAACACCGAGACATAGGCGATCAGGATGATCCAGAGAGTTCCGTAAAGCGAAATACCGATGACGGGCAGGGGCCGGATGAAAGTGAGGATGAAGGCAATGGACATGACGAGGCCCGGCACCGCGAAGGCGATTTCCGACTGGGAAAGGGCAAGCCCCGCCCACAGGCGATGGCTTTTCTGCCGATGCGCCAGAAGGTAACCGAGCAGCAGGCTCACCAGCGCGATGACGACGGCCGCGCATCCGGCAATGACGGTCGAATTGGCGAAGGCGCGCAAGGTCACCGACTGACGCCAGAGCACTTCCCGGAAGTTCTCCAGCGTGAGTGTTTCGACGGAGAGCGGCAGGCCGTAGGTCCTGACAAGCGACGTTGCCAGCAGCGAGGCCGCCGGCAGCAGCAGCACACAGGCAACGAACAGCCACAGCAGGACTTCGACGACGGGCCGGCTCCGGCCGAGCGAAATCGCCAGCGGGGACTGCGGGAGGCCGATCAGACTGGCGCGCATGCGCCGTTGCAGGAAGCTCTGGATCAGGATGGCGGCGAGCGCCACCAGCGCCAGCAGGACGGAGATCACCGCCACATTGGGCAGGACATCCGGACCGAAACTCGCAAGCCTCCGCCAGACCAGCACCGGCAAGGTGGTGTAGCGCGCAGGGATCCCGATGAGCGCATTGATGCCGAAGTTACCGAGAGCGGCGACGAAGGCAAGCGCGAAACCGGCCAGCAGCGAGGGGGCGAGCAGCGGCAGGGTGATCCGCCGCAACATCCGGAAGGTGCCGGCGCCGGAAATCCGGGCGGCATCGGAGAGTTCGCGCGGGAACGACCTGAGCGCTGCACGCACGAGCAGGAACACCAGTGGGCTGTGTTGCAGCGTCAGCAGCAGCTCCAGGCCTTCTCGGGAATATAGCGGGTGTGTGGAGCCGGGCTCAGGAGCAAGGTCAAGCCAGCGCAGCACGGGGCTCGCAGGCCCCAGCGCCTGGACCCAGGCAATCGCCGTCACATGCGGAGGGATCATCATCGGCAGCAGGATGAGAAAGACCAGAAGCCCCTTGGCGCGCACATCGCTCAAGCCGATCAGAAGGGCAAGTCCCGTTCCAAGTACCGTTGCGGCAAGGGCGGAGAAAAAACTGCTTTCGATCGAGTGCCAGAGCGCCCGCAGGACCGACCGGCTTTGCAGGGCTTCCAGAAGCGGCCCCGGATCGACCGTTCCGTCGTGGAAAAGCCCTGTCTTGAACAGCAGCAGCAAGGGCAGGCCGCAGATCATGGTGGCTCCGAGGACAAGCGCAAGGAGGGTAGTTCTTTCGGGGGAAAAGTGTTTCAGGAACGTGTCCGCTGTCATTGAAGTGTCACCGAAAATGGGTGTCAAAGCCTGCGTAACTGGGCCATTCCCACACAATCCTCACGATGATCATCCGCGATCAAGTCGGGGATGACCTCCATTTGGTTGACGGGACGTGCTGGAAACCAGTTGCGCCGGAGTGGCCTCCTGTCGGTGCAAGCTCTTTTGATCCGACCGCACAGGTGCCCGAATACGATCATGTCCGGTTGCGCAGTTTTGCTTCTGCGCAACCGGTGCAGTTGGTAGATGGCCTCAGCCGCCGAAAATCTCGGAGAATTTCATCTTGTTGACCTGGTCCTGTTCCAGGGCCGTGGCCGGGTCGAAGTCCATCAGCTTGATCCGGTCGCGGGCCGGAAAACCTTCAGGTGCTGCGACGCCGG
>NZ_JBNKYW010000191.1:0-8980 GCF_050301095.1 Roseibium sp. | reverse complement strand
GAACGAGCGGCAGATCGGGGATGATCAGGCGGTTGAAAACCACGCTCGGAATGTTCAACGGAGAGGTCGAGGCAATGGCCCAGCCCGCGAGCGGTATGAGGATTGTCAGGACAAGGAGCAGGCGGTGCGCCGCGGTTGCGGCAACCGTCTCCCAGGGTGGAGATCCGGGGACGGGCCCGGGCCTGACGTTTGCCAGCGACCATCCGGCGCGCAGAAGCGCGAGGAGCAGGACAAGAAATCCGAAAGACTTGTGCCACTGATAGAGATCAAATTGCTGCCGCGGGTAATCAGCCGACAGCTGCGTCAGATAGCCGAGAGCGATCTGGCCGATGAAAAGAACGGCGACCGCCCAGTGGAAGATGATCGTCACCAGCCCATAGGTGCCCGGCGTGTTGCGCCACATGACTGTCATGCAAGTTGCCTGTAGGCACGTCTTGCGACCTCGCGCAGACGGCTTTGGGGCAGGTCGCCGACGAGGGCGCAGCTGATGGTCTCGTCCGTCCAGAAGAATGCAGCCAGCGGGCCCAGCGAGGCATAGCGGAACGACGTCTCTTCATGCGCCTTTGCCGGAATGATGAAGAGCGTGATCCTGTGTCCGCTCTCGTCCTCATACATGAATTGTGCGGCCGGGCCCCCGGCCGACGGTAACAACCTGCCACCGACCAGACCAAAGCCGTCACTCCTCAGGTCGGGCACGGTGATCGTCCGGTCGAGGCGTTTGGAAAGCCAGGCCTGCAGGTGGTCTTCCTCCTTCGCCCAGACCTCCACGGGATGGAGGACCTCGCTGGCGTAGACCCTGTGTGCCTCGATCGCTTCGGTGGCAATAGCACCGGGGCGTGCCACGTCAGATTGATAGAGAGCACGGCCGTACCAGCCGGCTGCCCCGCCGATTGCCAGAAACAGTCCCGCGGCCACCGCGCGGCGGCTCACCTGGAAGGCGGCTGTCCGCCTCGTTTGCGCTATGCGGTAGGCACTGAGGCGCGAGGGAACCGGCTCGCCTGCCACAGGATCGTAGAGCGCGCGCAGCGTGTCGTTCTGGCGTTGCCAGGCTTTGACTCTGGCAGCTTCTTCCGGGTGGGCCGCAAGATAGGCCTCCACGGCCGAAAGCTCTGCTCCGGTGAGGGCGCCGTCGGCATAGGCGAGAAGGTCATTCTCGGTAATCTTGTGTTCCTCGCCGTTCATTTCACGGACCTCAATACCGGATTTCCTGTCTCCGTCAGCTGGCGGAGTGTTGCGCGCGCCCTTCCCAGGCGCGACATCACCGTGCCAAGCGGAAGGGAGAGCACCTCCGCCGTCTCGGCATAACTCAGCCCCTCGACGGCGACGAGTAGCAACACCTCACGTTGTTCCAGGGGCAATTCCTGCATGGCGCGCGCCGTGTCTGCAAGGGCGAGCCGTCCGGACTGGGTACCCGGTCCGGACGGCTCCGCCGGCAGTGCCTCAAGGGACAGGGCAAGCGGGCGCCGCTGATTTTTTCTCAAATCGCTGCGGTGGACGTTAAGGAGTATCTTGAAAACCCAGGAGCGGACGCTGCCAGACGGCTGCCACAGGCCCCGTTTGCGGATCGCCCGTTCCAGGCAGTCCTGAACCAGATCGTCGGCAAGATCCGGGTCGTGCGTCAGCGCCCGGGCGTATCGCCTGAGCGCCGGTACGCAGTCTTCGATCTGGTCCAGTATGCGCGGCATGGTCTACTCGGTGGCCACGTGCCAGACACCCTTGACCCCGTCGCCGGTCATGTCGCCTGGTGCCTTGTCCTTGATCCATAGGTAGAGCGGTTTTCCGCCATATGCCCATTGCATCGTGCCGTCCTTTCGCGTCACGAGCGTGTAGTCGCCTTCCGCGGCTGCCCCGTCCGCAGCAACGAGCGGCGGCCAGTTCGTTGCGCAGGCATCATAGCAGTTGGACATGCCGGCCGTATCCTTGTCGAAGGTGTAGAGCGTCATGCCCTTGGCATCGGTCAGGATTTCGCCCTCCGCCGTTTCCATCGACTTGATCGCTCCACCGGCATAGTCGCCGGCAAGGGCCAGGGGGGCTGTGGCTGCCATCGCGGCGGCGGCCATTAGGAGAGAGCGCATGATTGGGTACCTTCCTTGTGGTGTCTCAGGACGCGCAGGCTTTCTGCCCGCATGACTGAAAACGCCATCCGTGCGAAATTAATCCCGGGAAGGAACAATTTTTTGGAAAGCTACTTTCTTTTTCCTGTCAGCGTCATTTCGAAGTGGACCCTGTCGGCATAGATCGGCGTGCCGACATCCATGCCGTAGGGCGAGCGGAGAATGTCACCGGTGACCTGAAACCGGACATTCCGGCCCTGCCATCCGGCCAGTTTCGCGTGGAAGGTTTCCCTTCGGGTGATGCCGCGTGCGGTGAGGACGCCTTCAATGATTGCGCTGTTGGGACCATCCTGGCGCACGCGGGTCGAGCGGAACCGGATGAGGGGATGTTCCCTGGCGGAGAAGACAGCGGAAGATTTCAGGAAATCCTCAACGCGGGTCTGCCCGGTTTCCACGCTGGCCGGTTCGAGGGAGAAGGTCACGCTCGAACGGGCCGTATTGCCGGGCATAAGATTGAATATCCCGGAAAAGCGGCGGAAGCTGCCCTTGACGCCGCCTCCACCGAGCTGGGACACCAGAAAACCGATCTCGGAGGAAGCTTCGATCACATATCTGCCGCGGAGTTGCGACAGCGTCTCGCTCTTTGCTTCGAGCGGTGCAAAAAACGCGAGAAGTGTTGCCGTGAAAGCAATCTTGAACACGAGGTTTTCCTTTTTTGACCGATGACCAAGTCGCACATTTCGGTAAGAAAACGCTCCCCGCGAAAGATTATTCCACCCGTAGCAAACGTGTCCCGAAAAAAAGCATCACAAAAGCGGGAGGGCCTTGCCTTAGTGGCGCATTCGCCTCCAAATCCAACGGATGGGTCCAAGGGTTTGCCCGGGAGTGGTCGGCAATCAGGGAGTGGGCGTGCTTTTCCGCTTTTAAGGCCATCAGCCGCCAGCTGATTTTCTTGCCCACGCAATTGCATCGTCCACCCGGTCGTCTCCCCAGAAAATCTCGTTACCAACCGCCATTGTCGGAGAGCCGAAGACCCCAAGCGCCATGGCCACAGTGGTATCCTGTGCAAGTTTATCTGCGATGCGGCTAGAGCGTGCCGTCTCAAGAACGCGCGCCGGGTCCTGACCGATTTCTGCCAGACTTTCGGTCAGGTTCGGATCTTCTCCCGCAGGAAGGCCGGCCTCGAACCAGCGCCGGTAGGTCGCCCTTGTGTAGTCTTCCACCCAGCCTTCCTCTGCTCCGAGAACAGCGACCTGATTTGCCAGTACAAGCCCGGCCAGGGGGTAGGGCGCCGGCAGGGCGGGATGCAATCCGTAGGCTTCCGCCCGGCGCTCGACGTCGCGCCACATGTAGGCGGTCTTCTGCGGTTTGTCCTTGAAGGGAATGTTGTTCTGTTCGGTCATGACGTGGCGCACATTGAACGGACGCCAGCGGAAGGTCACGCCATTCCTTTTGGCCAGGTCCGGCAATCGCATGACGGTGAGGTAACTGTATGTGCTTCCGATCGAATACCAGAAATCGATTGTCGCCATTTCGGTCTCCCCTGTCCGGTTGTCGTGAAGGTGGGGTGTATCCCAGGCTGTGAGATCAAGGGTCAGGACCTGTCAATCTGCTGGAAATGGTAGGGATGAAATTGAGCTGACACAAGGCGCCAAGCTGCTGGAAATCGTCCTGTTTCCGAAGATTTGCAACGATGTTGCCGGGCAAATCCACCCCATCCCGAAGGGACGCAAAAACGGCTTCGATCTGCTGCGTCAAACCGCTCAACCGGGCCTAGAGTCCGCTTTTCGCGCTTTTCCTTGCAGCTCATTGCCGTTTGTTGCGCCATTTCAGTCAAATTACTGGGTCCTGATCCTTGAAATCCGATTTCGGAAAACAGCTGTTGAGCAGAGAGGCCGGTGGACAAGTACCGTCAGGATAACTACTGTTAAAAATGCGGATGTCCCGCGAAGCGGCAGTTTGCCGTGCACCTCGTTTTCCGGTTTCCTTTGTTCAGGACTGTGAATTTCTGGACGACCGCTTCGGAGACTTGCTGCCGACAAAAGAACACTGCGGAAACCCAATCCCGGCATCACGTTTCGCAACACCTTCTCCTCAGGCAAGCAGATGCAGATTGCTTGCTTGCCTTTAGGCCCGTCTCGTTCTGCCGTTTCGACCAATCTCAGACCGACCGGATACCATTCATGAGAAAAATTCTTTCGCTCGCGTTTTTGTGCCTGCTGACCGCCGGCTGTGTCAGCTCGACCCAACCACTCAGTTCGGGAGACCGCGGAGGTCTGACTGGCAAAACGATTGCCATGACAACGCGAGGCAGTCCGGCGTTTCTTGCCATGACCGCAGGCAAGGGCATGTTTGCCGTTGCCGGAGTGGCGGTTGCCGCAGCGAGCGGCAACGAGCTGGTGAGGAACAACAATATCGCAGATCCGACCGAGGCCATCGCACAAGGCGTGGCCGCAGCTTATGGTGCCGCCTATGACATGCAGGTGGTGGAACCGGTCAACACGGTTTCCACCAGTGACATTTCTGCGATCGTCAAGGCATCGGGCGGAGCGAACTACGTTCTCGACGTCGCCTCCCTCGGCTGGGGCTACACTTATCTCGGCTTCAATTTCAATCAGTTCCGCGTCGGCTATACGGTCAATATGCGCGTGATCGACGCGTCGACCGGCAAAGTCATCTCCACTGACAGCTGCATTTATGATCCGAAGAAGATGGGCAAGCCGGCTGTGAGCCATGACGAGCTGCTCGCCGATGGTGCCGCCTACATCAAAAAGGAGCTTGCCGACGCAACGCGGCTGTGTGTCCAGAAATTCAGCCCGAAGTAATGCGCCCGGGACTGCCCGGCTTTCAGAAAAACCGATTTTCAGCTGTCAGGTCAGCAGGCCGTTGCTGGCCTGAAGGGGCCCCGGCGGCTCTTCGCCGAGCCGGGGCATCAGTGCGATTTCGACGGTCCGGCACATGGCATCAAGCGGCAAGGCGTTGGGTGCAGCGGCAAAAGGATGCTCAAGTTCCTCGGTGACAGCGGCCAGTCCGAAAAAGACATAGGCGATCACGGCGGCAAAAAGCGGGGCCAACGGACCGGCGCTGTCGATCAGCGCGAAGGGAACGGCAAGGCAGTAGAGCCAGGACGTCCTCAGGACAAGCAACGAATAGACAAAGGGCAGGGGTGTGTTGCGGATCCGCTCGCAGCCGGCCTGGGCAAGGCTGATGGCGGCAAGCCTTTCGCTCAAGGCCTTGCGCCCGAACCCGTCCAGGTGACCCGCCCTTGCCGCCTCACGAAGAAGACGCGTTGCCGCATTCAAGGCCTCGCAGGGCGTTTCGGGGAGATTTTTTTCAGGTGCTCCAGGCGGTGCCCATTTCCTCGGCGCACCCTGCGTACCGATATTTCGCAGGCTGATGCGGTGCAGATGAATGAAGAAGAGTGCATGCCGGATCAGCTGTTGGCGGGTGTCGAGGTCTTCAACGAACAGATCCGTTTCCCGTCCAAGACTGCGCATATCGGCAATGAGCTGTCCCCAGAGCCGCCGGGCCTCCCACCAGCGTTCATAGGCGGCATTGTTGCGAAAGCCGAGAAACAGGGAGAGGGCGAGACCGAATATGCCTGTCGCGGTGAACGAGACATGCGGCAGCGGGAGCAGGTGCCGGTCCACCAGCAAAACGCAAAGCGAGAAGATTGCGACGACCCCGATAAGCGGTGCGATCCTGGGCACGATCGAGCCCTGCATGATGAAGAACAGCCGGAAGTGATTGGGAGGATCGCGAACTATCATGGCCAGGCCTGTTGTTGATGCTCTGCGTTTTAGGCGATCCCGGAAAACGTGCGGTTCGAAAGAACGGCAGATTTGGCAGCAAAGGCGACAGCCGCGAAGACGACTTGCATGCCAACAGGGAAACCCTATGCGATGCCTGCCTTCTCGAGACCGTCAAGATAATGGGCAACATCGGCAGGGTCCCGGTAGGCCGTTGCAAACCCGGGGAGCACAGTGGGGCATCTGTCCCAGGCGATGCGCGCCTCGTCCTTCAGTCCGAGATGTCCCAGAGCCGAAAGGAGATAGGCATTGGCGTGCGGATAGTCGGGTCTTGTCTCCAGGGCATCGCGTGCCGCCCCAACGGCCTGTTCGTAGTCACGGGCATTCAGGTGGACACGGGCGAGGGCGCCGACGAAAGTATGGACGCGCGGGTCGCGGCGGTTCAGGTCGATCCCCTTGTGTATATGCAAGTGGGCCTCGATCGGGCGTCCGGACAGGTCGATTGCCTCTCCCAGCGCCACATGGGCAAAAGCGTTGCCGGGGTGCAACTCCACAGCGCGGCGCAGTTCGGCTTCCGCGAGATCGAACCGGCGTGCCCAGATGTTGGCGTAACCCAGAACCAGTTGCGCCGAGGAGTCGGTGTCGTCAAGACGGACCGCCTGCGTTGCCGCCTCGAGGAAGCGCCGGATCCACTCGTCCCTGTTCCCGGCAAAATCCCAGAAGATGTCCCGGTGGTAGCTGTAGGCAAGACCGGTATAGGCCTTGGTGTAAGCGGGATCGAGCCGGATCGCCTGTTCGAACATGTCGCGTGCCGCGGCATTGCCTTCAGGTGTGAATTCCTGCAGAAGCGCGACGCCGCGCTGAACCATTTCCCAGGCGCCGAAATTGGCCGGTGAGGCTGTGCGAATTCGGCGGCCTTCGGCTTTCTCCAGTTCGGGCGAGACGACCGCCGCGATCCGCTGAGCGATCTCGTCCTGCAGAGCGAAGAGGTCCTCGACGTCCCGGTCGAAGTGGTCGTTCCAAACCTGCGCATCCGCCACCGCATCGCTCAGTTGCACGCTGATCCGACTGCGGTTTCCGCTGCGCCGGACGCTGCCTTCCAGAACGTAGCGCACGCCAAGCTCGGTTGCTATCCGCCGGGCGTCGGCCGCCTTGCCCTTGAAGTGAAAGCTGGTGCCGCGCGAGGCCACCGGGAAGTACCGCCATGCGGAGAGCGCGGCGATGATGTCCTCCGTCAATCCGTCGGCAAAAAACGCTTGCTCGGGGTCGCCGGACAGGTTGGTGAAGGGCAGAACGATCAATCCGGGTTTGTCCTCCGCCTGCGGTGCCGCCGGATTCTCCGGTTCGCCGAAAGCGATCTGATAGGTGCGGATGGGGTCGGCAACATTTTTCAGGATCTGTTCGCCCATGTCCTCGAAGACGGCATCCACCTTTCCGCGGACCTGACGATATGCATCTTCCGAGAGGCAGATGGAGGAAGGCCTTGCAATTCCCTCGAGCCGGGCGGCAATGTTGACGCCATCTCCGAAAATGTCCCCTGCCTCGGCGATCACGTCACCCAGGTTGATGCCGATCCGGAACCGGATGCGGCTGTCGGCATCGCGGCCCTCTTCAAGTTCGGCTACAGCGTTCTGCCAGGCTAAGGCGCAGAAAATCGCATCCAGCGCGCTGGCGAACTCGACGAGAAGACCGTCCCCGAGCAGTTTGACAAGCCTGCCGCGATGTTCGGCGAGCAGCGGTTCGATGAGATTTTGGCGGAGACTGTTCATGCGTTGAAGCGTGCCGGCCTCATCCTTTCCCATGAGCCGGGTGTAGCCGACCACATCGGCTGCAAGAATGGCGGCCAGTCTGCGTTCCAAGCCAAGTCTCCTTCGAAACCGCGAAAGCCAGCCTGGGGTAGGGTAACGTCAGGCTGATGCCTCCGGGGTTTCATGGATGATTGCAAATCCTAATCCGGCAGTCCTGCCATCCGCAGGCTCTCCAGGTGGTGGGCGCGTGCAGTCTCCTGCGTGTAGTACAATCCGGCGACATAATCGGAAGCGGTGAAGCCCGGGTCCTGGTTCAGCAAGTTCTTGACCTTTGCCTTGGCTTCCGCGGTGCGTCCCAGACGCGCAAGGCAGGCGGCCATGTCCGCCAGATGGCCGATCCGGGGGGCCGGAATTTTCTGGTAGGCGCCGAGCGCCTCGTCGTAGCGTTCCAGGCAAAAGAGGGCGCGTCCAAGCAGGTGTGCCCTGGCTTGGGCGTCATAGGGGTCGAGTTGCATCGCCAATTTGACGAGTTCAGCCCCTTCTTCCGGATTGCCGAGCCAGGTCAGGAGTTCGCCGCGCTGGGCGACCAGTCTCGGGTCGTTGGGATTGGCCACATAGGCCCGCTCCTGATGGAGCCGTGCCTTGTCCCAGTTGCCTTCGAACATCTCCCATTCGCACAGGATCCGGTTGGCTTCCACGTCGTTTTCATCGATGCGGTATGCTATCTCAGCCTCTTCCCGGGAATCCTTCATGTTTTCGTCGCTGCGCTCGATATAGCCGCGGGCAAGGGCCTGCCCCAGCACGCAAGCCTTCCAGGCATGGGCGGCCGCGAAATCGGGCTCCAGATCAAGCGCCTTGTTGAGAAGGTCCATTGCCGCCGCATTGTCGTCCTCGGTGAACTTGTGGTGATGGATCTTGGCGGCCAGCAGGAAATCATAGGCCGCCATGTCATGCGGGGCCTTCCGGCTCATGTGTTTGACCGCCGCCGCCTCGAGCCGGCCGGGCATGGTAGCGATGATCGAATTGCATAAATCGTCCTGCAATTCGAAGATGTCCATGAGTTCCCGGTCGTAGCGTTCCGCCCAGATGTGTTCGCCGCTCCCGGCGTGAACGAGCTGTACGGTGACGCGCACGCGGTTGCCCGCCTTGCGGACGCTTCCTTCCACCACGTATTCCACGCCCAGCGCCTCGCCGACCTCCTTCACGTTCACCGACTTGTCCTTGTAGGTGAAGGTGGAATTTCGGGCGACGACCACCAGATGCGGAAAGCGCGACAGGCCGGTGATGATGTCCTCGGTGATGCCGTCGGCGAAATACCCCTGTTCCGGATCGCCCGACATGTTGTCGAAGGGGAGGACCGCGATCGACGGCTTGTCCGGCAACGGCAGATGGCGCGTGCCGAGCGGACCGGGCGTGGCCGCTGGCGCGG
>NZ_JBNKYW010000190.1:0-27693 GCF_050301095.1 Roseibium sp. | reverse complement strand
CGGCACTTGTCGAAATAAAGAATGCAGTTCTTGTAGCCCCGATGGCTGACGGAGTTATAGCCGTCGCGCACCTCGAAGCCCGGCGTGCCCCGGTCGACCAGGAAACAGGTGATGCGCTTTTTCGGCCCCTTGGGCGTCTCGTCGACACCTGTCGCGACAAAGACGATGAAGAAGTCCGCGTGTTCCGCGCCGGAGATGAAGTGCTTGGACCCGGAGATCACCCAGTCGCCGCCGTCGCGCACCGCCTGGCATTTCATGCCGCGCACGTCGGAGCCCGCATCCGGCTCGGTCATCGCAAGGGCGTCCATCTTCTCGCCGCGTACCGCTGGAAGCAGATAACGCTCCTTCTGGTCTCCCTTGCAGGCCATCAGGATGTTTTGCGGGCGGCCGAAAAAGTGGTTCAGCGCCATGGAGCCACGGCCGAGTTCCCGCTCGACAAGGGCGAAGTCCAGATGGCTGAGACCGGCCCCGCCGACTTCTTCCGGGAAGTTGCAGGCATAAAAGCCGAGATCGATGCATTTCCGCTTGATCTCCTCGCCAAGCTCGCGCGGCACCTGGCCGGCTTTCTCCACCATCTGCTCGTGAGGGTAGATCTCGTTTTCAACGAAGGACCTGACCGTCGAGACGATCATCTCCTGTTCTTCGCTCAGTCCGAAATGCATGGCTCCCTCCTCTTGCTTCCAGACGGACAGCATGAGACAAGGACGACATCATCAATATGCAGCTTTGGTAAGAAATCATGCAGATTTCTCAAAAAGCGGCAAGTCCGCAGAAAATTTCGGTCATGCTGTTCGAGTCGTTCTCGAACCATTGCCTGGCCAATGCCATCGAACCCTTTCGGGCCGCTAACACGATTGCGCGGCGCCAACTCTACGACTGGCAGATCTTCAGCCTGGACGGTGGCACGGTGACCTCTTCAAGCGGCCTGCCGGTCGCGACCCAATCCTGGACGGCAGTCAGGCCGGAAGGCACATTCCTGTTCCTCATGCCGAGCTACGGCCACGCCCGGTTTGCCACGCCCCGGATGAACCAGGTGCTGCGCGCGGCCCGGAAGCGGTTTTCCATGCTTGCGGGCCTCGATATGGGCGCGTGGCTGCTGGCCGCGGCAGGCCTTCTGGAGGGACGCCGGGCGACCATTCACTGGGACGAGTTCAACGCCTTCGCGGAAGCCTTTCCGGACGTGGACGTGGTGGACGAGCGCTTTGTGCTTGAGCAGGACCTTGCCACCTGCGGCGGCGCCACGACAGCCTTCGAGCTGACCCTGGAACTCATCAAGCGCCATCACAGCCCGATGTTCGCACTCGAAGTCGGCGCCCTTTTCATGCACGGCGACAGGCAGAACCTGCACGATCCCATTCAGCGGATGAGTTCGGACGCACTTGTGCGAAGCGCATCCACCCTGATGCGCCGGACCATCGAAGAGCCGCTGACGATCCCGGATCTCGCCCGCCATCTGAAGGTCGACCTGCGCAGCCTTGAGGAGAAATTCCGGAACGAAATGAACATGACACCGCTCGCCGTCTACAAGGCGATCCGCCTGCGCGAAGCCAGAAGGCTTGTCGAACTGACACAGATGAGCATTGCCGAAATCGCTGAGCGCTGCGGATACCGGAATACCAGTGCCATGACCCGGGCCTACCGGCTGGAATTCGGAGAGCCGCCGAGGGTGCACCGGAAGGGGGCGTGAGGAAATCCGCTGCCAATTGTCATCCTTGCACTCGCCTTCGCGGGCATAAACTCCGGCAGGGATCCAGTAAACATCCGACTTCGAATACTTATTCTGACTTCGACCACACGGCGTACTGGATCCCGGGCTTGCCGCTGACGCGTCAAACCGGGATAACAACCTTGGGGAAGAGATTGGGGCCCCTAGGACTTCAAACCCAACTCGTCAATCACTGTCTGGACGGCAAGGCGGAAGACCTGTTCTTCGGGGCTGGGCGGACTGTCCGGGCGGGTCATCAGCCCGACGGGGCCCTTGGTGATGTCGCTGTCGAAGGGCAGGCGGACGAGGTGGCCGTCGGCGGTTTCGTTCTGGACGACGCCGGCGGAGATGATCCAGACTGCATTGGTCCGGCGGGTATAGACCCGGCCGAAAGCTCCGGACACGGTTTCGATCCTGTTGGGAATGTCACCGACGCCGTTGGCAATCATGAAACGTTCGACAAGCGGGCGGATCGCCGATCCTTCCGGCGGATAGATGACGGGCCAGTCGACGATCCGCTTGATATCGGGCATTTCCAGAAGCGGGTGCCCGGCCCGCACCACGAGATCGACCCGCTCGGAATAAAGCTGGGTGAAGGAAACCCCTTCCATGGCGGCCGGACGGCCCAGGCGTCCGATGACCAGATCCAGGTCTCCCAGTTTCAGCCGCTCGATCAGGTAGCCGTGCGGACCGTCCATGATGCGCAGCATGACATTGGGTGCCATTTCGGTGAATTCCCGCACAACCGGCGGCATGAAGCTGGCCGCCACGCTCGGCAGCGCCCCGACCTTCAGGGTCGCCCGGGCTTCGCCTTCCTTCTCGACGCCGTCGAGACCCTGCTGCAAACTGGCCAGAGAGATCTGCGCGAAATGCAGAAAGACCTTGCCCTGTTTGGTGAGCACGATACCCGCCCTGTTGCGGGTCATCAGTGTCGCCCCGATGATCTCCTCGAGCTCCTTCAGCGTCTTGGAGATCGCGGGCTGTGTCAGGCTAAGCTTGTCCGCCGCCAGTTTCAGGCTGCGTTCCTGCGCGATTTCCACGAAACACTGGATGTGCCGGAATTTGATGCGTCGATCGATCATGGCTGATTAGTTTCCAAAAAGAGAAACAAAATGGCTTAATTTCTCATTTTACTTCCCTTTTTTGGACATTCAATATGTTTCCAACAAGGGAGACACCTATGCGCACTCAAGTCGTCATCGTGGGCGGCGGCCCGTCCGGCCTGCTGCTCGGGCAGCTGCTTCACAAGAAGGGCATCGAGACGGTCGTTCTGGAGCGGAAGACCAAGGAATATGTGCTCGGCCGCATCCGCGCGGGCATCCTGGAGACCGGTTTCGTCAACCTGATGCGGGAGGCGGGTGTCGCGGAACGCATGGACCGGGAGTGCTTCATCCATCGCGGCACCACCATCTCCTACGAAAACGAGATGTTCGACATCGACTTCCAGAAACTGGTCGGACAGAGCGTGATCGTCTACGGCCAGACGGAAGTGACGCGCGACCTCTACGACGCCCGTGAGGCCACCGGCGGCAAGATCATCTACGAAGTCGATAACGTCCAAATCTGCGGCGCGGACAGCGACGCGCCTTATGTTACCTTCACCGCGGATGGTTCTTCACAGCGCATCGACTGCGATTTCGTCGCCGGCTGCGACGGTTTCCACGGTGTCAGCCGCAAGACCATTCCGGACGACGTGCGCAAGGAATACGAAAAGGTCTATCCTTTCGGCTGGCTGGGCGTGCTCTCCGAAACGCCGCCGGTTCACGACGAGCTGATCTATTCCAATTCCAGCCGGGGCTTTGCACTGTGCTCGATGCGGAACGAGAACCTGTCGCGCTACTACATCCAGTGCACGGTCGCCGACCATGTCGAGGACTGGAGCGACGAGGCCTTCTGGGAAGAATTGAAGCGCCGCGTGCCTGAGTCCGTTGCCGACAAGCTGGTGACGGGCCCTTCCATTGAAAAGTCCATCGCCCCGCTGCGCTCCTTCGTCAGCGAACCGATGCGCTGGGGACGCCTGTTCCTGTGCGGCGATGCCGCCCATATCGTACCGCCGACCGGGGCCAAGGGCTTGAACACCGCGGCCTCCGACGTCCACTATCTGTTCGAGGGACTGGTCCAGTATTACGAAGACAAGGACAGCAACGGCATCGACACCTATTCGCAAAAGGCGCTGGCGCGCATCTGGAAGGCCGAGCGCTTCAGCTGGGCGACGACCAACATGCTGCACCGTTTCCCGAACCAATCCGACTTCGATCTGAAAATGCAACGCGCCGAGATCGAGTCACTGCATTACAATGAAGCCGCGCAGGCCTGGTTTGCGCTGAATTACGTCGGACTGCCCTACTGATGCGGATCGCCAGGCTCCCTTCCGTCGACCTCAACTGGCGCGAGGACGGCAACCCCGCCGGACTGCCGGTCGTCTTCGCCAATTCGCTCGGCACGGACCTTCGGCTCTGGGACAAGGTGGTCTACCGCTTGCCGGCGTCCGAGTTCCGCCTGATTCGCTTCGACAAGCGTGGGCACGGCCTCTCGTCCTGCCCGCCTGCCCCCTATTCCATGGAAGACCTTGTCAGCGACACGGAGCAGTTTCTGGATCTGATCGGGGTGGAAAGCTGCATCTTTGTCGGCCTGTCCATCGGCGGCATGATCGGCCAGCTCCTGGCGAACCGCCAGCCGCAACGCGTCAGGGCGCTGGTCCTGTCCAACACGGGCGCTAAAATGGGTGAAGCCACCATGTGGCAGGACCGGATTGCCCGCATCCGAGAGGGCGGGATCGAATGCCTTGCCGATCCGATACTGGAGCGCTGGTTTTCGAAGGCTTTTCTGGAAACGGAAGAATGCACGGCCTGGCGCAACATGCTGACGCGGACACCGGTTGAAGGCTATATCGGCTGCTGTGAGGCGATTGCCGGAACGGATCTGACAGACCAGACGTCACAGCTACGCCTGCCGGTCCTCGGGATCGCCGGGACGGACGATCTTGCCAGCCCGCCGGATCTGGTGCGTGCCACGACCGGGCTCGTTCCGGGGAGCCGCTACGTCGAAATCGCTGACGCGGGGCACCTGCCCTGCGTCGAGCAGCCCCATCATTTCACCAATCACCTCATGAGCTTTTTCAGGGAGGACCTCCATGTCTGAACGATTTGAAGACGGCATGCGCGTCCGCAAGGCGGTCCTCGGCGAAGACCATGTTGCCCGTGCGGAAGCCGCCAAGACCGCACTTGACGAGCCGTTCCAGACCCTGATCACGGAAGGGGCCTGGGGAACGGTCTGGGCGTCCGACGGCATCAGCGCGCGCGAACGCTCCATGCTGACCCTCGCGCTTCTGGCGGCGCTCGGAAATTTCGAGGAAATCGCCATGCACATCCGGGCCACCGCCCGGACCGGCGCCAGCAAGACGGATGTGCTCGAGGCTTTCCAGCATGTCGCCATCTATGCCGGCGTACCAAGAGCCAACCAGGCTCTCAAGATCGCCAAGGAAACCTACGCCGAGATGGAACAGAACGGCCATCAGGCAGACAGCTGATATCCCGTTCAACTGGGAGGACACCGCATGAAACCAGGACCCTTTTACCAGCGTGACCGGGAATGGCATCCGCCCGCGCTGACGCCGGACTACAAGACAAGCGTCTCGCGCTCGCCGCAGTATTCCATGATCAGCCTGGAGACGACGGTCAGCGAGATCACGGGGCCTGTCTTCGGCCACAACGACATCGACCCGCTCGACAAGGATCTCCTGCACAATTACGCCAAGACGGGCGAGAGCGCGATCGGCGAGCGGATCATCCTGCACGGGCGCGTCCTGGACGAGAACGCAAAGCCGCTCCCCAATACGCTGGTCGAGATCTGGCAGGCCAATGCCGGTGGCCGCTACCGGCACAAGAAGGACACATATCTCGCCCCCATCGACCCGAATTTCGGCGGCTGCGGCCGCACGCTGACCGATGAGAACGGCTACTACTATTTCCGCACGGTGAAACCCGGCGCCTACCCATGGCGCAACTGGGTCAACAACTGGCGGCCCGCGCACATCCACATGTCGATCTTCGGCACGGCATTCGCGCAGCGGCTGATCACCCAGTGCTACTTCGAGGGCGATCCGCTTATTGCGAAATGCCCGATCGTCAACACGATCCCCGATCCGGAAGCCGTGGAGCAGCTGACCGCGCGCCTCGACCTCAACGCCACCATTCCGCTGGACACCATCGCCTACAAGTTCGACATCGTACTGCGCGGACGCCGGTCGACCCTGTTCGAGAACCGCCTGGAGGGCAACTGACATGCCTCAGGACCTGAATTACCTGAAAGAAACCCCGAGCCAGACCGCCGGCCCTTACGTGCACATCGGTCTGGCCCCGGGCGCCGCCGGCTTCGACATCTACCGGCAGGAACTCGGCTGGGATATTGCCGGGCCCAATGCCAAGGGCGAGCGAATCCGCATCGAAGGCTGCGTCATCGACGGCATGGGATCGCCGATCAAGGACGTGCTGCTGGAAGCCTGGCAGGCCAATGCGGACGGGATCTACGCCCATCCGGAGCATGAGGGCCAAGTCGAGGACGGTTTTCGCGGCTGGGGCCGGGTGATCACCGATTTCGAAACCGGCGAGTGGGGCTTCGACACCATTAAACCCGGCCCGGTCAAGACCCCGGACGGCAAGGTCATGGCACCGCACATCAGCCTCTGGATCGTTGCCCGGGGCATCAACGTCGGTCTGCAGACACGGCTCTATTTTGAAGATGAAGTGGAAGCCAATGCGGTGGATCCGGTGATCAACCTGATCGAATGGGAACGCCGCCGCCAGACCCTGATCGCGAAGAAAACGGAGCGCGACGGCAAGGCCGTCTACCGCTTCGACGTCAAGCTGCAGGGCCAGGACGAGACGGTGTTTTTCGATATCTAGAAATGGTTCGCTCAGAAGTGGTCCTGGCGACTTCTGACAGCACCTGCCCTACACAGGACCTCATCCTGAGGAGGACCGCCAGGTCCGTCTCGAAGGATGGGCGGCACACTCAGAAACAAGTGGCCCATCCTTCGAGACAGCGCTCACGCGCTTCCTCAGGATGAGGCTGTTTGGTGGAGAGGTGATAGTCTTGTGCGGCTCAGGCAGCGAGTAGTAGAGCGGTCCGGAAAGACAGAGAGAAGCAATGACCAAACCCTGCATCATCTGCGTGGCAATCACCGGCTCGTTGCCGAAAAAGGCGAACAATCCGGCCGTGCCGATCACCATCGCCGAGCAGGTGGAAAGCACGCAGGAGGCCTTCGAGGCAGGGGCCACGATCGTTCATGCCCATGTGCGCAACGACGACGAGACGCCGTCCTCGGATCCGGACAAATTCGCCCGGCTGAAGGAAGAGCTGGAAAAGCATTGCCCCGGCATGATCATCCAGTTCTCAACAGGCGGACGCTCGGGCGCGGGCAGGGAGCGGGGCGGCATGCTCCCGCTCAAACCGGACATGGCCTCGCTGTCGGTCGGATCGAACAATTTCCCGACAAGGGTCTATGAAAATCCACCGGATCTTGTGGACTGGCTGGCGAGCGAAATGCGGACCTATCATGTGAAGCCGGAGATCGAGGCCTTCGACCTCAGCCACATTCACCAGGCGGCCGCCATGAACCGGGACGGGCGCATTCCGGGCAAGCTCTACATCCAGTTCGTCATGGGCGTGAAAAACGCCATGCCGGCCGACCGGGACGTCTTTGACTATTACATCCGCACCGTCGAACGGCTCGCCCCCGGCGCCGAGTGGTGCGCCGCCGGGATCGGCGCGCAGCAGCTCACCGTCAACGAATGGTGTATTTCCTCCGGAGGCCATACGCGGACGGGCCTGGAAGATAACGTCCGCCTGGATCGCGATACGCTTGCGCCTTCCAACGCGGCGCTGGTAAGGCGGGCGGCAAACCTTTGCGAGAAATACGAACGCCCGGTCGCCACGTGGCAGCAGGCGCGCGAGATTCTCAACTTGCCGCTGAAGGCGGCTTGACCCGTTCCTCTTCATGGCTCTCAATAAAAGAGCAATGACCAGATTGGTGTGAGCCATGCCCCTGTCCCTCTATTCCAGCACGATCTATTCCGGCCTGTTTGCGGACGACGAGCTTGCAAGATTGCTTGACGACGCCAGCGACGTAGCCCAGATGACCACCTTCGAACGCGCGCTTGCGAAGGTACAGGGAGAGCTCGGCGTCATTCCCGAGGATGCCGCGCATGTCATCGTGGAAAAGCTTTTCGATGCCTTCGTCGACCCGGAAGTTCTTGCGGCCGGCACCCGTTCCGCCGGGATCCCGGTTCCGGCTCTGGTGGCGGCGCTTCGAAAGATCACCGGTGAGGAAGCCGGCAAGTGGCTCCATTGGGGAGCCACCAGCCAGGACGTGATGGATACGGCTCAGGTGCTGCAGACGGGTGCCTGCCTCGAGGTGCTCGAAGAGCGTCTTGCAGCCCTCATCAAGACCCTTGAAGGCCAGTCGGAACGGTACGAAGAACAGCTGCTGGCGGGCCGGACACGCAGCCAGGTGTCGACGCCGGTGACCCTCGGTTACCGGATCGCGCAATGGGCTCATCCCTTGATCGATGCGGAGAACGCACTGCCGGCTTTGCGAAAATCCGTGCTCAGGCTTCAGTTCGGCGGCGCGTCGGGCATCAACGGTGCGATTGCGCCGGACGGAACCGCCGTCTCCAGGGTCCTTGCGGAAGAACTCGGACTGGAAGACGGACCGTCCTGGCATGTCAATCGCGCGCCCTTGCTGGCGCTCGCCTCCTGGCTGCTGCAGGTCAGCTCCGCCCTTGCGAAAATGGCGGGCGATCTCATCCTGATGGGACGCACCGATATTGCCGAGCTTGCCAGCGGCACCGGCGGCGGGTCCTCAACCATGCCGCAGAAGGCCAATCCGGTTCAGTCCGAAACCATCCTGGTGCTCAACCAGATAACCCAGACCGCCCATGCCGGGCTAGCCATGGCCGCCAACCCGGTGGAAGAGCGGGACGGCACCAAGTGGCCGCTGGAATGGATGTTCCTGCCGCAGATGCTTATGGCTGCGGGCACCGCTCTCAGGCATGCCCAGGCCCTGGCCGAAACGCTGGAGGCTCATCAGGACACCCTGGCGGCGACATTGGACGCCAATCCGGAAATCATGGCCGAGACCGCCAGTTTCGTTCTCGCCCGCAACGGGGTCGCGCGCGCCGAGGCCAAGGATCTTGTGTCGAAAGCCGCCGCCGACCCCGCCTCGTTCGTGGACGCCCTGGCAAGACTGAGCCCCGTCTCCATCGACTGGCCGGCGGCACTCGACCCCCGGGTGGCGATCCTGCCCGCCAAGGAGATGACCGGACGCATCTTTGCAAAGCGCGCCCGGCAGGGCTGAGGGTTACCGCAGGCCCGTTAAAACCTCGTCCAGAGCGGCGAGGAAGGTATCGCAATCCTCCGCCGAGAATTGCGCCGGCGGCTTGATTTTCAGGACGTTGTGATGCGGGCCCTCGCTGGACAGCAGGATGCCGTGGCGCTGCTTCATTGCCCGGATCACCTTGTCCAGTTCTTCGGCCGCCGGTTCCAGCGTCTCCCGGTCCCGCACCAGTTCGATCCCGTTGAAAAGTCCGTGGCCGCGGACGTCCCCGATGAGCGCGTGTTTTCCGGCCAGCTCCCTTGCGCCCGCCATCAGGCGGTTGCCGACTTCAAAGCAACGGTGCATCAGCCGCTCGTCGCGAATGACATCCAGCACGGCCAGACCGATGGAAGCCGACACCGGGTTGCCGCCGAAGGTGTTGAAATATTCCATGCCGTTGGCAAACGCGGCGGCGACTTCCGCCGTCGTGACGACGGCTGCCATCGGATGGCCGTTGCCGATGGGCTTGCCGAGCGAAACGATGTCCGGCACGACCCCTTGTGTCTCGAAGGCCCACATGTGGCTGCCGACCCGGCCGAAGCCGACCTGCACTTCGTCGGCCAGGCACAAGCCGCCCGCGGCGCGTACATGGGCATAAGCGTTTTTCAGATAGTCTTCCGGCAGGGTGAGCTGCCCGCCCGTTCCAAGGATCCCTTCGCTGAAGAACAGCGCGGGCTTGCGGCCCTCACCCGAGAGCACCTCGATCTGCCTCTGCACGTCTTCGGCGTAATTCTTGCCCGCATTCTTGTCGCCGTAGCGCCAGCGGCCGCGGTAGAGGTCCGGCATTTCGGCAACACGGACATGGTCCGGGCAGCCTTCACCGCCCTTTCCCGCGAACTTGTAGGGACTGACGTCGATCAGGCTGGAGAGGTGGCCGTGGTAGGCGTGGTCGACCGTGATCAGATCGCGGTTGCCCGTGTAGGCGCGGGCAAGGCGTATGGCGAGGTCGTTGGCCTCGCTGCCCGAATTGACGAAGAAACATACATTGAGCGGATCGGGAAACTCGGCTGTCAGCCGGCGGGAATATTCCACCAGCGTGTCGTGCAGATAGCGCGAGTTGGTGTTGAGTTCGCCCATCTGCTTTTGCGCGGCGGCGACGACGCGCGGATGGCAATGGCCGACGTGGCAGACGTTGTTGACCATGTCGAGCCAGCGCTTGCCGGTCTCGTCTATGAGATAGGTTCCCTCACCACCGACGATCTTCAGCGGCGCATCGGAATAGGCGATGCTGAGCGAGCGGCCGATCCGCAGGTGCCGTTCGCGCACCAGCGTGGCCTTGTCCTGCGCGACGGTGACGGCGGCGGAGACCGGCAGACCCAGGATGACGCTCGGATCCGGGCTGATCTCGCGCCAGACAGGCCACTGCGAGCGCACGCCGACACCATGCATCCGGGCCTCCAGGCCAAGGTGATCGGTCACGATCTGGAAATGAAGATGCGGCGGCCAGTCGCCGTTTTCCGAGCGTTGCCCGAACTCGGCGAAAGCCTCGCCTTTCTCAATTCGCTGGCCGATGGTCAGCTTCGCACAACTCCTCCGCGACAGATGCCCGTAGAGCGTCCAGAAGACGTCGCCGCCGTCCGTTTCATGTTCGAGCAACACGGTCGGGCCGAAGCCGTTGGCGACGGCATCGTCGAAAAAGAAGGCGACCTTGCCCGCGATCGGCGCGTGGACCGGTTCGAAGTCGGGCGCGAAGAGATCGATGCCGAGATGGATCGAGCGGCGGATCGAAGGACTTGCCATCTCGAAGGCATCGCTCTTGTAGATGGTCCGGTCCTCGCCATAGACGCCGATGCCGAAGTCGGCTCCCGCCTCACGGATCCTTTCTTCACAGAAGGCGTCAAATTCAGCTCCCTCGAAACCCGACAGCTCGTCCGCATCCGGCCCTGAAGCCGTGAAGTCGAAGACGACGGTTTCCGGCCTGGCGGTCGCCGGCCTGATGACCGGGGCAAACGTATGGGCGTTTCGTTCCAGCCAGTGCATCACACGTCCGGCATGGGGCACGGCGGCAAAACCGCAGGCGGCCCTGAGCCTCAGGACGGCAAGGCGCGGGTTCTCCCGCTCAAGCCGCTGCAGCTCGCGCCAGACGTCTTCCTGGCTGACCAGCAGATAGCGGTTTTCCGGAAACTCCCTGATCTGCTTGGCCGCCATGCACATGGAGACGGCATAGCGGGTCTTGACCAGATCGAAGATCAGCTCCGCCTCGGTTTCGCTCAGCGGACTGACGCGGTGATAGGCTTCCGCGATTTCGGCGATCGTGGCGAGCGGATCTTCGGAGCCGATCAGGGCATAGGCACCGGCGACTCCAATCTCCACGACGCGGTGGCTTTCGACCATGTCGCCGAAGTCCAGCAGGCCGCTGACCGTACCGTCTTCGCTCAAGAGCACGTTGTAGTCGTTGGCGTCGTTGTGGATCACCTGGCGGGGGCAGTCCTGCAGGCGTGGCGAAACTTCGGCGGCAAAGTGGTCCAGAATGTCCCGCACCGCCTGCCGTTTGTTTTCATCCTCGATGAAACCGATGTGATCCAGATGGCGTTCAGCCTGCGCGATGTCCCAGTTGTAGATGCGCTTCGCCCCAGGATGGGTGAAACTCTCAAGGCTCCGGTCCAGAACCGCCAGCATCCCGCCGAGGCTCGCGGTGGCGTTCTTGCCGCGAACATCCGCCTTCGCCCAGACATTGCCGTCGAGCCAGGTCAGAAGGCGCGCCTTGCGCGGACCGCGATAGTCGACGTCGCTCAGGATGGCACCGTTCCGGTCGGGTACCGCCCGCGACACGGGCAGGTTTGGTGCTGTCCCGACCAGATGCTCCAGCACGGCGACCTGCATGTCGAGTTCGGCCGCGTCGCACGGTGCATGGAGCTTCAGGAGATAGTCCCGGCCTTGGCTCGTGCGGATATGGAAGTTCAGGTCGTGTTCACCCGGAAGCGGAAAGATCTCGCCCTGAAGGCCGTAAAGGTCTTCCAGAAGGCCGTTTAGACCGTCCAGCAAAACTGCTTCGGTTGCCGTGTCGCTTGCCATTTCCCTGAAATTCCTCACCACGCGATGGCCGGGCTGACATGGGCCCGGACGCTGCAGGTCTCAACAAGTTTCGTTCTGTCGACCGTGTCCGGCCTGATCCAGTCGGGATGTAAGCAACTTAAGGAAATATCACAAGAATTAAGATCGTGGTCACGCGTCCCTGACACCGGATCCGCCGGTGACCCCGACCGTCAATCGCTGCACGCAGCCTTCGGTCAGCAGTGGCCGGCAGATATTGCGAACCGGCAGCCGGGGTGGGAACCGGCTACCGGTCCGTCTTGCAGGATATTGCCGTTGTGGCGCCTGCAAGTTCTTCGTGTCCATATGCGCCCGTCCGGGGTTTACCCGGGGCGGATCATTGCAACAGATGCGGCAACCACAGGGTTAGCGCCGGGAAGCTGACCAAGAGGACAACGCGGAGGATTTCGGCGCCGAAGAACGGGGCAACACCCTTGAAGGTCTCGATCATCGGTGTCTCGCGGTCGAGCGATGAGATGACGAAGACATTCATGCCGACGGGCGGCGTGATCAGGCCGAGTTCCACGACAATCAACGCCAGCACGCCGAACCAGATTTTCAGGTCCTCCGTGCTCATGCCGTAACCGGCACCGTCCGCCATCTGGTAGAGGCCGCCGTTGATTTCCACCAGCACCGGCCAGAAGAAGGGGATCACCAGCAGGATCATCGAAAGGCTGTCCATCAGGCAGCCGAGCAGGATCAGTGCGATGAGCAGGAGGATCAGCACCGTCATCGGCGACAATCCGGACTGCGCGATCCACGCTGCGGTCTCCTGTGGCAGGCCGACACGGGACATGAAGATCTTCAACAGCTCCGCGCCCAGGATGATCAGGTAGATCATGCCGGAGGTGGACGCGGTCTCCTTTAACGCGGCGATGAAGTCGTGCCCGGACAGCCTGCGCTGCAGGAGGCCGAAGACAAGCACCAGAAACACGCCGACGGCAGCCGCGGGCGTCGGGTTGAAGAAGCCGAAATAGATACCGCCGATCACCATGCCGAAGATGAACAGCACGGGGATCATCCCGACGGTTGCCTCGATGAATTCGGTCCGGTCGGCAACACCGCCCTTGGGGCCGGAGTCCGGCTTGATCGCGACGTAGATGGCAATCGTCAGCAGGAACAGGATGACCGCAAGAATGCCGGGCAGGAACGCCGCCATGAACATGGTGACGATATTCGCCTCCACGATGATGGCGTAGATGATCAGGACCACCGACGGCGGAATGAGAATGCCGAGCACGCCACCGGCGGCCAGAGTTCCGGTCGCCAGCGCGCCGGAATAGTTGTAGCGCTTGAGTTCCGGCAGGGCGACCTTGCCCATGGTAGAGGCGGTTGCCAGCGAGGAACCGCAGACCGCGCCGAACCCGGCGCAGCCGGCAATCGCCGCCATTGCCGTGCCGCCGCGCAGCCAGCCGAGCCAGGCATTCGCCCCCCGGAAGAGCGCCTGGCTCAATCCCGTCTTTGAGGCAATCGCCCCCATGAGCACGAACATCGGCACGACGGAGAGGTCGTAGATGGAAAACTGGCCGTAGGCCAGCGTCTTGAGCTGGCTGAGCACCAGTGCGGGTCCGTTCAGCATCATGGTGCCGACCCCGCCCACCAGGATCATCGCATAGGCAATCGGCATGCGGATCGCGATCAGCGCGATCAGGACAACAAGTGCACCGAGCCCCAGGACAAGCGCGTCCGTCATGATTGTTCAGTGTCCTTTCGACAGCACTTTCACGTCGCGCAATAGCGTGACGAGGGCGGCCAGTGCCAGCAGGGCAAGGGAAACCAGAATCGGAACGAAGGCCATCCAGTGCGGGATCTGCAGGATGGTCGTGGTGTAATCGTATTCCTTCTGGTCCAGCATGCCGTAGTACATGCGCCACATCAGAAGACCCGCAAAACCGAGCGCGACGAGCGACGCCAGCAGCGTGAAGAAGGCAATGGTCCTGCGGGACGCTGCCGCCGTGAAGATATCGGCTGTGACATTCGCCCCGGTCAGCTGGCAATAAGGCAGGAACGTGAAGACCGCCACGGCAACGCCCATCTCGGTCAGCTCGAAGTCGCCCGGGAAAGGCGAGCCGAACATGGAGCCGACGATCGTCAGCATGTTCACCGCCACGACGGCGAGCAGCAGCACGCCGCCCAGCAGTGCCCAGCCTGTGATCAGGCGGCTGGCAGCTCCGGCAAAACCGGAACCGCCGTTTTCAGTCAGGGCCGACATCAGTCCGCCGAGTGGCTCGCGACCGCGGCCCGGGCTTTTTCCACCAGCGCGGTCCCGTCGATCCCCTTTGCAGAGACTTCCTCGACCCAGCGGTCGGTGACCGGTGCAAGCGCCTGCCGGAAAGCTTCGGTTTCCTCTTCGCTCAAGGTGATGTGCGTGTTCCCGGCCTTGACGGCGAGGCCGATGCCGAAGTCATCGGAAGCAGCCCAGATGTCACCGACCTGCTGCACCCAGTCCGGGCCCGACGCATCACGGAAGGCCTTCTGGATGTCTTCCGGCAGGCTGTTCCAGCGGTCCTTGTTCATCGATACCTGGAAGGTGGTGGTGCCGAAACGTTCCTTGTCCGCCCCTTCGATCTGGTAGTCAGTCTGCTCCTGGATCTTGAGCGGCGGAATGATTTCCCAGGGGATGAAGGCGCCGTCGATCACGCCCTTCTGCAGTGCCGGCGGCAATTCGGGAACAGGCATGGCGACGGGAGCCGCCCCGAGGGCCTCGATCACCCAGGCTCCGGTACGGGTCGGAATGCGGATTTTCTTGCCTTCCAGATCGGCAGGGGAATGAACTTCCGTGTCGCGCATGTGAATGGCCTGGCCCGCATGGACATGCAGGAACATGACCTCGACGCCCTTGTACTCGTCCTTCAGGTCGCTCTCGTAGAGGTCCATCAGCGCCAGATTGGTGGCCGCCGGATCGTTGGTGTGGATGCCAGGCAGCTCGAACACTTCGGTGCGCGGGAAGAGGCCCGGTGTGTAGCCGTTCACGGTCCACACCAGATCGACCACGCCGTCACGCACCTGGTTGATCAGCTCGGGCGGACGTCCGCCAAGCGTCATCGCAGGATAAATCTCGATATGGACCTTGCCGCCGGAATTCTCCTCGACCTGCTTGGCCCATGGAACCAGCATCTTGGAATGAGCCGGCGCTTTTTCGCCCAGGAAATGGTGCAGTTTGAACTCATATTCAGCGGCAGCCGCCGATGCGGTGCCCATGGCGAACAATGCGGCTGCGAGAACCGCCTTCCTGATCCTGTTCATGCTTCCTCCTCCGGGCGAATTGCAGCAATCGCCCCAACCTGTTTTCCGGACGTTCCGGGCGCCGTTTGCCCGATCCCGTTCTGGCGGCAGCAGCCAACGAACCTTGATCACCAACGGCATTAGAGGCATCTTCACTAACAATATTGGCAAAGTAAAATGAGATAACAGCCGTTATACTTTCCATTTTCGGAAAGAAAATGTCGCACAAAGCGCATAAACCTGCGGATTTGCTTGCGCCTTTCCGGTAACAAATGACACGACCCGGCGCGCGTTACCACTCGGCAAAACTGCCGTCCGGATGCCGCCACACGGGATTGCGCCAGCGGTGTCCGGTTTTTGCCTGTTCGCGGACATAGTCTTCGTTGACGTCGATTCCCAGTCCCGGCCCCTCCGGGATGGCGACGAAGCCGTCGCTAAAGGCGAAGACCTCGGGATTGGAAATGTAATCCAGGAGGTCGTTGCTCTTGTTGTAGTGGATGCCGAGGCTCTGCTCCTGGATGACGGCATTGTAGGAAACGGCATCGATCTGGAGGCAGGCGGCCAGCGCGATCGGTCCGAGCGGACAATGCGGAGCGAGGCCGATGTCGTAGGCCTCGGCCATGGCGGCGATCTTGCGGCATTCCGTGATACCGCCCGCATGGGAGAGATCCGGCTGGATGATGTCGACAAAGCCATCCGCCAGCACCTGCTTGAAATCCCACCTGGAATAAAGCCGCTCTCCGAGCGCGATCGGCGTCGCGGCATGATTTGCGATTTCCCGCAAGGCTTCCCGGTTTTCGGACAGGACCGGTTCCTCGATGAACATCAGACGGTAAGGCTCAAGTTCCTTTGCCAGCACCTTGGCCATCGGCCTGTGAACCCGGCCATGGAAATCGACACCGATCCCGATATCGGGGCCGACAGCCTCACGCACGGCGGCAATCGTTTCGACGGCGGCATCGACCCTGGCGTTGCTGTCGAGAAACTGCATTTCCTCGCAGCCGTTCATTTTCACGGCCTTGAAACCGCGCGCCACCATGTCGCGCGCCTTTGCGGCGACGTCGGACGGCCGGTCGCCGCCCACCCAGGAATAGACCTTGATGCTGTCCCGCAGCCGGCCGCCGAGCAGCGCGTGGACCGGCTGGCCCAGAGCCTTTCCCTTGATGTCCCAGAGCGCTTGGTCGATCCCGGCCAGCGCACTCATGTGGATCGCACCGCCGCGATAGAACCCGCCGCGATACAGAACAGTCCAGTGGTCCTCGATCAGGAAGGGGTCCTTGCCGACCAGATAGTCGGACAACTCGTGAACGGCCGCTTCCGTGGCAAGGGCCCGGCCTTCGACAATCGGTTCGCCCCAGCCGCTGACGCCTTCATCCGTTTCGATTTTCAGAAACAGCCAGCGGGGCGGAACGATATAGGTGGTGAGCTTGGTGATTTTCATCTGGGATCTTTCCGGCGGCACGAAGTGGCTGGAAAGACAGGATTTCAGCAACCGGCGGAAATTGCCAGCCCACCGGTTGCCGGATGCGTTCAGGTCTTGCGGTCAGGCGCCCCAGGTATCGCTGAGCTTGTAGCCCGCCGGCCAGGGGTCGTCCGGGTCCAGCATGTGCTGATGGATACCGGTAACCCATCCGCGGCCGCTGATTTCCGGAACGATGCCCGGGTGTCCGCCCACCGTCTGTTCGGCAACGATCCGTCCGGTGAAGGTCGATCCGATGATGGAGACGGCCTTGAAGGTGCCGCCCACCTTCATCTGGCCGCGTGCGGCCATCAGCGCCATGCGCGCCGAGACCGCCGTTCCCGTCGGCGAGCGGTCCACCTTGCCGGGCTGGATCGCCACGGCGGAGCGGCCGCTCAAGCCGGTGTCCGTTTTTTCAAGTGGACCGCAGAAGGCGCAGAAGGAGATGTGATCCCAGTCCGGATTTTCCGGATGGGAAAAGCCGAGCTGCTGATTGGCCGCGTCCGTGATGCGAACACCGAGCCGGGCGATGTCCTTGGCCTCGCTTTCCTCGATGGAAAATCCGAGCACGGCGGCATCGACAACCACGAAGCTGTCGCCACCATAGGCGGTATCGACCGTCAAGGTGCCGAGGCCCTCCACTTCCAGCGGAACGTCGAGCTTGTCGGCAAAGCTCGTCACATTCTGGACGAAGATGCGTTCCGCCTTGCCGTTCCTGCATTCGGCCCTGACCCGGACCAGGCCGCCGGGCGCTTCCAGAACCATTTCGGTGACCGGTTCGCGCATCGGCACGATGCCGCCGTCGAGCAGGACCGTCGAAACACAGATGGAGTTGGATCCGGACATGGGAGGCGTGTCCTCCGGCTCCATGATGATAAAGGCGGCATCGGCTTCCGGATGCTTCGGCGGCACCAAGAGGTTGACATGCCGGAAGACCCCGCCACGCGGCTCGTTCAGGACGAAGTTCCTGAGTGCCTGATCCCGGGCGATGAAGCTGCGCTGCTCCCAGATCGTCTCTCCGGGCGGCGGCGCGACGCCGCCGACGATGACGTCGCCAACCTCTCCTTCCGCGTGGCAGGAGATCACATGGAGGGTTTTGCTGCTGCGCATGTCTTCACCTCAGAAATAGGATGCGGCGTGGCTGCCGGGAACGGCAGGAGTTGCGGCGGTTCGGAACGTCGTCATCGTCAGAGCCCCACCAGAATGGATGGCAGCCACGTTGCGACCTCAGGAAACAGGATCACAACGATGAGAACAAGCATCTGTGCGGCGACAAACGGCAGCACACCCTTGTACATCTGGCCGTAGGTCATGCTGCGCGGAGCGATGGACCGAAGGTAGAAGATGGAAGGCGCCATCGGCGGTGTCAGATAGGATGTCTGGATCACCACGAGAACCATCATTGCAAACCAGATCGGATTGATGCCCGCCGCCTTGACCACCGGTGCGAAGATCGGAATGAAGATCAGCACGATCGACACCCAGTCGAGCACAAAGCCGGCAAAGAAAACCACCAGCAGGAAAAAGGCGATCGTACCCGCATTGCCGTAGCCGATCGCACCGACCGTGTCGCGGACGAGATCACCGCCGCCGGTCACTGCAAAGACGCTGGTGAACATGGTGCCGCCCGCGACGACCAGCATGATCATCGCCGTGATGCGCAGAGTGACGCCGAGCGCATCCAGAAGGAGCCTGACATTCAGCTCCCGGAACATCAGCGCCAGGACAATCGTTCCGGCAGCACCGACAGCGGCCGCTTCGGTCGCGGAGGCCGCGCCGGCCAGGAGTGATCCGAGCACCATCGCAATCAGCGCAAGCGGTGGAAGCAGAGCCGTCAGGGTGATCCGCAGTTTCTGCCCCAGCGGAATCGACCGTTCCTCGACCGGCAGCTTGGGGGCGTCCGCGGGTTTCAGGATGCTGCGGAGCAGGACGTAGCCGATGAAGAATGCGACCATCAGCAGGCCCGGCAGGATGGACGCGGCGAAGAGCTGACCGATCGAGAGCTGCGCGATGGACGCGTAGACCACCACAATGACCGACGGGGGAATGACGGTGCCAAGCGAACCGCCGGCGCAGATCGTTCCCGCGATCAGATCGTTCCTGTAGCCGGCCCGCATCATGGCCGGGATCGCCATCAGGCCGACGACGATCTCGACCGCGCCCACGACGCCCGAGGCGGCCGCAAAGATCGCGCACATGGCGATTGTCGAAAGAGCCAGGCCTCCGGGCATGCTCCCCATCCAGAGCTGCAGCGCCTCGAACAGGCGCTTGGCAATACCCGACCGCTCCAGAATGGCCCCCATGAAGATGAAGAGCGGGATTGCGGCCAGTACGAAATTCGAGGCCGTGTTCAGCAGCGGACCGTAGAGCTGGAGAAAGATCAGGTCCCCAAAGACGGTGAACCCGAAGGCGACCGAAACGACGATGAGGGAAAACGCAACCGGGATCCCCGCGAAAACCATGGCGAACAGCGCCAGGAACATCAGGATAGGTGTCATTGGTCTTGCCCCGCGGTTTCCAGTTCGCCTTCAGGGGCGTGAGGTGATTTTCGTCCGGAGAGATATTTCAGCGCTTCACTGACGAACTGCAGCGAAAGTGCAAGAAGTCCGAGGGCGATCACGCCGTAAAACGGCCAGACCAGCGGCGCCCAGGGACTGACGCTTTCCACCTCGCCGGTCACGAAGGCCTTGTGGGCCTTTCGGGCGGCGATCCAGGTGAAGGCAAAAAACAGCGGAGCCATGACCAGGATATAAACCGCGCCGTTCAGCCGTTGCTGCAGGCGCAGCGGCATCTGCTGCGAGAGAAAGTCGATGCGCACATGGGCGTCCTTGCGCAAGGCATAGGCCGCCCCGAGCAGGAAGATCGATCCGTTCAGCATGTAGGAAACATCGAACGCCCACAGTGTCGGCGACCCGAAAACGTAACGGGCCACCACTTCGAAAAGCATGGCGCCAATCAGCACGAAAATGGCCACCCGTCCTGCATGTCCCAGAACGTTTGAAAAGCCGTCAATGAGCCGGCAAAGCATCTGTCTTCTCCTCCCGCGGCAAAGCTGCCGGCGCGGGCGCCGGCAGTGGTTGAATCAAGTCGAGGGATTACTCGGCGCTGTCGCGGACGAGGTAGCCGGAGTTGGCCGCCCAGTTCGCCTGGTAGGCCAGGTAGCTGTCGAGCACCTCCTGCATGCGCGTGTCACCGGCGCCTGCCTTTTCCCCGGCCATGGCGCGAGCCCACTTGCGGCCGGCTTCGCGGATCTTTTCCGCTTCGGAGGGAACGATGTTGACGATCTCGACCTTGGTCTTGCGAAACTCTTCCATCGCCCGGATGTCCTGGTCGCCGAAGTGCGTGAAGCTCTCGTAGGTCGTCAGCTTGGCGGCCGCGGTGATCTGGACCTTGAGGTCGTCCGGAAGGGCGTCCCAGGTTTCCTGCTTCACGAAGACTTCCCACAGGAAGGACGGCTGATGCACGCCCGGCATGATCAGATAGGGAGCAACCTCATGGAAGCCTTCGGTGATGTTTGCCCCCGGCGTGGACCATTCGATCGCATCGACGCCCTTGCGTTGAAGCAGTGTGTAGATTTCGTTGCCCGGGACAACGGTCGGAACACCGCCGAAGTCTTCCTGCAGAACGGCTGCGAAGGCGCCGGACGTGCGGAATTTCACACCCTTGAGGTCTTCAACGGTTTCGATCTTGACGTTGGAGTGGGCGAAAATCTCGGACGTGCCGATCCCGACGACCATCGTGTGGAGGCCCATTTCCTCGCGGCGGAAATCCTGAAGCAGCTTTTCGCCGCCGCCTTCATAGACCCAGTGCAGGGTCGCTTCGCCAGACATGCCGCCAGGAAAGCTTGCGAAGACCGCATTGGTCGGGTCCTGGTTGACCAGATAGGACGGCGTGGAATGACCGGCCTCGACAATGCCGTCCTGAACGGTTTCATAGGCCTTGAAGGCAGGCGCCAGAACACCGGCCCCAAACGGCTTCACCTCGACGCGGCCCTGGGTCAGCTTGTCGACGTTGCCGGCAAAGCGTTCCATGAAGTTCTTGTAGAAGAACGACCCTTCGCCGATGGCCGCGGTCATTTTCCATTCGACGTCTGCAGCCGTTGCCGGGGCAGCCATGGCAACGGCCAGAACCGCTGCGACACTCAAAAACCTTTTCATGTTTTCTCCTCAGAGTTGGAAGTGGACGAAGGTGCCTCTTGCCGGGCACTTGCTGCATTGAGAAAGCCGGGCGGACTGACCGATGGACAGACTCCGCCCGTACCGGTGGCGAGGCCACCAGCCGAAGGCGTGCTCTAGACGCGATTAAGGGTCAGGGGCGAATGCCCGACCTGTAGGGATCCGAGCGATCGAAGATCAGCGTGGCCTCGGACGTGACGAAAGCCTGGCCGGTGACCGTGGGAACAACCCCACCGCCTGTCCCGGGCTGGTAACTGACCCGGTAGGTACTGCCGATGACGCTTTCCTGGACCCAGTCCCTGCCCGGAGCCAGAACACCGTCCGCCGCCAGGCAGGCGATCTTCGCCGAACAGCCGGTGCCGCAGGGCGAACGATCATAGGCACCGCCCGGACACAGGACGAAGTTGCGGCTCTGGTTGGCCGGGTCTTCCGGGGGGCCGAACAGTTCGATGTGATCGATCCAGGCGCCCTCCGAACCCGTGACACCTGCCTTTTCGAGAGCGGCGCGGACACGCAGTGTCAGGTCCGTCAGTGGACGGATCTCGGACGGGCGGAGCGCGATCGGACTGTCCTTGACCAGGAAGAACCAGTTGCCGCCCCAGGCGACATCCCCGGTCACCGGTCCGTGGCCTTCCACCTCGACGGTGACATCCTTGTGCAGCCGGTAGCTTTCGACATTCACCACCGACGCCGTGTTGGCATCGTGCAGGGTGACTTCCACCACGCCGACAGGCGTTTCGAACTTGTGCCGGCCCGGTGCGATCCGTCCGAGATGCGCCAGCGTGACAGCCAGGCCGATGGTGGCATGGCCGCACATGCCGAGGTTCTGCAGGTTGTTGAAATAGATCACTCCGGTGACACAGTCCGGATCCGACGGGGGCACCAGAAGTGCCCCGATCACAGCGTCATGGCCGCGCGGTTCCAGCACGACGGAAGCGCAGAAATCGAGATGCTCTGCTTCGAGCCGGGCCGCGCGTTCGGCGAGCGAACCCGATCCCAGATCAGGTCCGCCGTCGAGGACGACACGGGTCGGCTCACCGGCCGTATGGCTGTCGATTACGCGCATTCGGCGATGATCCCGCCCTGCCTGGACCAGTCCGCATACCAGGTCTTGAAGAGCGCGTACTGGCTTTCCACGTAGTTGCGCTGCGCGTCGGTCAGGACATCGGTCTCATTGAAGTGCAGGCGGTATTCCTCGTCGCCGTTCAGGACCATCAGGTGCTTGTAGTAGAGCACCAGGTCCGGGCCTTCGTCGAAGCTGGAAAGCACACCGAGCGCTTCTTCCAGTTCCTTGGCGCGCATGCGTGCCTCCGCGTTG
Organism: Roseibium sp.; assembly: GCF_050301095.1. Lineage (GTDB taxonomy): Bacteria > Pseudomonadota > Alphaproteobacteria > Rhizobiales > Stappiaceae > Roseibium. The sequence continues at coordinate 5,403 of NZ_JBNKYW010000190.1, read as the reverse complement.
CCCTGCGCCGCCTTCTTGCACAGGTTGACCAGGTGCAGGACCTGCTTCGGGATGGCATTCCCGATGCCGGTGATGGCACCGGTTGCGCCGCAGTTGACAAAGCCATGGTAGACGGCGGTATCGACACCGACCATCAGCGTGACCTGGTCGTCCTTGGAGGTGATGTTCTCCGCCGCATAGCGCAGGTCGTCGAGACCGCCGAATTCCTTGAACCCGATCAGGTTCGGGAATTCGCTGCGCAGGTCGAAGAAGAGATCGGCGCGGGTAGCAAAGCCGTAATAGGGGCTGTTGTAGATAACCGCCGGAAGGTTCGGGGCAGCCGACAGGATCGCACTGAAGTGGTGGCGCTGCGCGATGACGGAAACGCCGCGCGACAGAACGCGCGGAATGACCATCAGGCCGTGTGCCCCGACCTTTGCGGCATGGGCCGCGTGGGCGACGGCGGATTTCGTGTTGACGGCACCGGTGCCGACGACGACCGGCACGCCGGCCTTCACCAGACGCTCGACGCCTTCCATGCGCTGCTCGTCAGTGAGCAGCGGCCAGTCACCCATGGAGCCGCAATAGACGACCGCGGACATGCCGGCGGCGATCAGCTCCTGACCCTTTCTGACGAGCGCGTCATAGTCGGGCGTGCGATCGGCCTTGCATGGGGTCATCAGGGCGGGCATGCAGCCGGTAAAGATATTCGACATCGGTATTCACTCCTTGAAGGGTCGGGCCTGCAGCTGCTTTCTCCCCGTGGGAGGCACGGGGGCCGAGGCTCTTGTCACCAGTAAATCGCGCTGTTTAGCGCACGTTAGCAAGAAATTTTCGGGTGTTCTCGGATTTGGCATCGCCGAAGATCTGGGCCGGCGGGCCGATCTCCTCCATTACACCCTTGTGGAAGAACGCAACCCGGTCGGAAACATCGCGGGCAAAGCCCATTTCGTGGGTAACGCAAATCATGGTCATGCCTTCTTCTGCCAGAAGGCGCATGGTATCCAGCACTTCGCCGACCAGCTCCGGATCGAGGGCGGATGTCGCTTCGTCGAACAACATGTAGCTTGGCTCCATGGCGAGTGCGCGGGCAATTGCCAGGCGTTGCTGCTGGCCGCCGGACAGGGCGCTCGGATAGACATTCAGCTTGTCGGCAAGGCCCACATGCTGAAGCTGCTTCTCGGCCACCTCCCGCGCTTCGGCCCTGGACCTGCCCTTGACGATCCTTGGCGCCAGGGCGACGTTTTCCAGGGCAGTCAGATGCGGAAAGCTGTTCCACTGCTGGAACACCATGCCGAGTTTCTGGCGCAGCTTGTTGATGTCCGTGCCCTTGGCATGAACATCCGTGCCGTCCACGACGACAGTCCCTTTCTGGATCGGTTCCAGACCGTTGATGCAGTAGAGCAGGGTCGATTTTCCGGAGCCGGAGGCACCGATCACGGACAGGACCTCACCCTTCTGGACGTCCAGGTCGATGCCCTTGAGCACCTGAAGGGCGCCAAAGTATTTTTCAAGGCCACGAATCTCGATCATTGGGCCCACCTTTGTTCAAGTTTTGCGGCATAGCGCGAAATCGGGAAGGACAGCGCGAAGTAGAACGCGCCGGCGAGGGTCAGGATCAGGAAGGGTTCCTGGGTCCGGGTAATCAGGATCTGGCTGGCTTTCAGCAACTCGACGTAGCCGAGCACGGACACGAGGGCGCTGTCCTTCATGACGCCGAGCGCAACCCCGACCCAGGCAGGGAAGACCGCCCGCCCGCCGATCGGCAGGACGACGTAGCGCATGTCCTGCCAGTAGCTCATCCCCAGCGAGCGCGCGGCGCGGCGCATGGGTTTGCCGACCGCCTCGATCCCGCCCCTGGCCACATTGGCGACCAGCGCGGCGGTATAGATCGTCAGGATCACCGTGCCGGAGGCGAACGGCCCCAGATCGAGACCGACGATCGGCGCAAAATTGTAGAACAGCACGAGCTGGATGATCAGCGGCACGGAGCGGAAGATGTCGAGCACGGGTCCGAGCGTGACCGCCGCCTTCCACCTGCCCTCATGCAGCAGCCAGCCGAACAGGCCGCCGAGCATTGTGCCGATGAAGATCGAAAGGGCCGAGATCCAGAGAGTTCGGAGTGCGGCTTCGCCGAGAAACCAGAAGTCGTTGATGTTGAAGCCGCTGAAGAAGCTTATGGACTGATTCACTCTGGCCTCCTCAGTACCGGAACAGGCGCATGGCCAGGAGACGGGACGCGACCAGAACGATCTTGACGATCCCGTAGTAGATCACCGCGGTCACGGCGAAATATTCGAAAATGCGGAAGGTGCGGCTGGCGAAGAACTGCGTCTCGCCGCTGAGTTCGCGGAAGCCCACCAGCATGCCGAGCGACGACATCAGCACGGCCCAGACCATCTGGTTGGTCACCGGGTGATAGACGATGCGCAGAACCTGCGGGATGACGATGCGGGTATAGGCTTGCCAGGAGGTCATGCCGAGGCTGCGTGCGGCCCTGAGCTGGGTGTCGGGCACGGCCTGGAAACCGCCGCGGAAGTTTTCGGCCAGATAACCGGCGCAGTTGAAGCTGAGTCCGGACAGGACAATCGCGAAGGGACTGAGATGCAGGCCGAAGGCACCGAGGCCGAAGCCGAAGAAGAACAACTGAAACAGCGCCGGCGTGTTACGCGCCAGCTCGACCCATGACGTTGCCAGCCAGTAGAGCGGGCCGCGCATGTGAAGCCGGATGAGCGCGAGCGCAAGGCCGATGACGATTCCGATGACCATGGCAAGCGACGCGACCTCAAGGGTCAGCAGGCCGGCTTCCAGAAGGTCGGGCAGGCTTTTCATCACCGGCCGCCAGTGGAAGTTATAGTCGAACATTCTCATGAAACTCCGGCTGATCCCGCCCGGCAGCCGGGCGGGATAGGTCGTTGAGCGGACGGATCAGTACATCACGCCCGGGATGCGGAGTTCCGGCGCTTCGCCGCCGACATATTTGCCCCACAGTTCGGCATAGCGGCCGGAGCGTACCTGATGGGTGACGAAGAGATTGAGGTAGTTCAACCAGCTGACGTCTTCCCGCTTGCCGACGACGGAGGTGTAGTCCGTGGTCCAGGGCATGCGCGGGCCGGCTTCCAGGGTTTCATACTGGTCCGTGATCGGCTTGACCGCAGTGTTGGTGGTGATGCCGATGTCGGCCTTGCCCTGGGCAACGGCCAGAAACACCTCGTTTTCGGACTGATAGCCCTGGTAGAGGTTCTCCTCGCCCCATTCCTTGGCGATCTTCAGCCATTCCTGCTCCGGCACCGTTCCGATGGCGGCGGCGACGCGCTTGCCGCGAATGTCGTCAAACGACTTGATGCCGCTCTCGGTGTTAACCACGCCTTGCGCGTAGTAAATGGCGTAGGGAATGGTAAAGCCGACGGTGCGCGCGCGCGCCAGGCTGTCGGAGGTCGCGCCGAAGACGACATCGGCACGGCCGGTGACGATCATCGGCAGGCGCTCGGCCCAGGTGACCGGATAGATGATCGGCTCGACTTCCAGGGCTGCCGCCAGATCGTTGCAGTAGTCGACGTCGAAGCCGGCCGGCTCGTTGTTTTCATCGCGGTAGCCGATCGGCGGAAAGTCGAGCACGACGCCGCAGCGCAGCTGACCACGGTCGACGACATCATCCAGTGTGTCGGCTTTCACGGGCAGCGCCGCGAGCACCGTCAGGGCGGCAGCAGCCGCAAATTTCTTGAACATGGTTCCCCTCTTCCTCTCGAAGATTTTCGTCTGGCGGAAGATTGATAAACTAAATTGGATCCAATATTCAATATAAAATATTCGAAATGATTTTCCGCTTCACCCGACGAGGGCGTTCCCCTACAAAGGGTGGCACTAGGAGAGACGGCTTATGAAACTGAAATCGATGGACATTTCCGCGACCGCATCGGCCTCGTCGATCGTTTTCGACGCCTTGCGAAAAGCCATAATCGAAGGACAACTCGAAGAGGGCGAACCCTTGCGCCAGGACGAGATCGCGCGTCTCTTCAACACAAGCCGCATTCCGGTTCGCGAAGCCATTTCACGTCTCGAGGAACAGGGGCTGGTAAAAACCAAACGCTACAAGGGTGCCGTCGTCGCCGGCCTGTCTCCGGCGGAAACCGAGGAGATCTTCGATCTGCGCGCCCTGGTCGAACCGGAAATCATCCGCAACGCCGTTCCGAACATGTCTCCGGAGTTGCTGGCAACCGCGCGGGAAAAATGCGCCGCCTTTTCCGCGTCCCCCGATCCGATGACCTGGGGCAACCTCAACAGGGACTTCCACGAAACGCTATACAGCGCCAGCACGCTCAAGTTCTTCCTTGAAATCGCGGACAACGCCATCGACAGGGTGGAGCGCCAGATCAGGGCGCAGCTGGTCATGAGCGACGGCATGGAACGAGCCGGGAAGGAACATTTCGCCATTCTCGAGGCCTGCGAAAAGGGCGATGCGAATCTGGCGTCCGACCTCGTCCGGCAGCATATTCTCGGAGCCAAGAGCTCGCTCATGGAACACCTTGCTGCCAAATGAAGGCACATGCCCGGCAAAACCGGACCAGGCCGACCGACGGAAGACAGCCACGACTCGCGTTTCGGGGCCGTTTCAGGCACCGGCTTGCAGATGGCAAGGAAATCTCCGACATTCTTGAAAATGGAATCGCGAGCCAAAGCGCAAATACATAAATCTGCTTCCCGATGCTTGTAGTTTTGGGAGCTCACACCGACTCATAAAACTTTCTCAAGTAAATGACGACCCATTCTCAGAATTGAACCTTATAATACCTTACAAATGCCTTCTTTCATGGACACGCCTAAATTGTTAAGCGTGATCCACACTGACCTTTCCGCCGAACGCCCTTCAAATACAACTATTGAGCTTCGCACTTTGAGGCAATTTTAAGTTGAATGAAAATTTGAACCGGACTCGGTCGTCGAAACACTTTCAGTCACGACCCGGCTCATTCGCGAGAACTGTCCGCCCCACCGGGAGTGCGACACACCATATTTTACTAAAGCATTGTTTCTAAACTGCATTTCATAACCCCAAGCTTCCGCGTACGAAATCAAGCGGTCTTGGGAAGGTGCGTTAAAAATACGCAAATCTTCCAAATCACCGTAATTTTTATCAATAGATAAAAATATCAGTTAGAATATCTATGATCTTCCACCTTTTTTGCTCGCCAGTTTCTACATATCGTTAAGCAACACCACAACCAACAGCTCCGGATTAACCAATTTTAAACCCTGCAGATCTTTAATGATTCCCATCTCCCTTAACGTAAGTTGAGCGGGGAAGTGGGCAGAAATCCTTGAGATTTTTAAAAGATTTCTGATTCTGAGGGGCTGAAATTGTCAAACATGCAAGGACAGGTTGAATTGCCGGTGATCCTGGATCTGGGGACCGTTCACCACCTG
>NZ_JBNKYW010000189.1:0-5914 GCF_050301095.1 Roseibium sp. | reverse complement strand
TTTGCTGGGCGAGAACGGCCTGGAAGTTCCGCTGAAGAACGGCGAAACCGCGTATTTCAATTATTACTGGCTGCGGGACAATTGCCCGGCTTCCTTCGATCCGGAAACCCGCGAACGGGTGTTCGACATTTTTGCCGAAGAAAGCCGGCCCCAGGCCGTCTCCGCGACGGTTTCCAACGGGTATCTGGAAGTGACGTGGGCGGGGGCCGGCCACGTGACGCACATGCCGCTGGAAACCTTGAGCAACTACGCGGAGGGCCGGAAACGTGCTGACCCGGCCAATCTGGTGCGAAAACCCTGGTACGCGGATCACTACCCGGCCGTCGGGCGGTTCGCTCATGCGGATCTCGTCGCTGACAAGGCCAATGTGAAGTCCTGGGTGGAAACCATGCTGACGGATGGCGTCGCCCTCATCACCGGCCTGCCGGACACCGACGCAGCGCTGCTGGAGACCGCCAGCCTGATCGGGCATGTTCGCCCGAGCTATTTCGGTCTGGTCTTCGAGGTCAAGACCCACATCAAGCCGACGAATCTCGCCTTCACCTCAAAGGCGTTGGAGCTGCACACCGACCTGCCGTCCGAGGATTTTGCACCGGGTGTCCAGTTCCTGCATTGCCGGGCCAATTCCGTAGAAGGCGGTGACAGTCTTTTCGTCGACGGGCTGGCGGTGGCCGAGGACTTCCGCAAGCTCTATCCCGAAGACTTCGACCTTCTGGTCTCCACCGATGTGCCTTATTATTGCGAGCACGACACTTTCGACATGCGCGCCCGCCAGCGCGTGATCGAACTGGATGAATACGGCAACATCTCCGGCGTCACCATCAGCCAGCACCAGGCGGATATTTTCGATCTGCCTCAGAGGGAACTCGACCGGTTCTACCCGGCCTTCTGCCGGTTCGGACGGATGATGCAGGAGGAGAAATACCTGATGCGCTTCCGTCTCAATGCCGGGGAATGTATCGTGTTCGACAATCACCGGATCGTGCATGGGCGTGCCGCCTATTCCGCGACGAGCGGCGACCGGCACCTGCGCGGCTGTTACACGGACCGGGGCGAGATGCGGTCCACCTACCGCATCCTGTCCGGGGAAGGGAGGTTCAAATGAGCATGATGCTGGATATGTCGCTGTCTTCGCCGGAGGTGCGCAGCGAACAGGCCTTGCGCGAGGATCTTGCCGCCGCTTTTCGGCTGGCGGTGCGGTTCGGCTGGCACGAATCCGTCGGCAATCACTTCAGCGCCGCTGTCTCCGAGGACGGGTCCAAGTTCCTGATGAACCCGAAATGGCGGCATTTTTCCGAGATCAGGGCGAGCGACCTCTTGCTGCTCGACGCCAATGACGAGACGGTCATGGCCGGCGAGAAGGCGCCCGATCCGTCCGCCTGGTGCATTCACGGCACGGTTCACCGGACCAATCCGAAGGCACGGGTCCTGTTCCATTGCCATCCGCCGAACGCGACGGCACTTGCCACGCTGCAGGATCCGTCGATGAAGCCGATCGACCTCAACACCGCGCGCTTCTTCGGCAAGGTTGCCGTCGACCTCGGTTTTGGCGGTATGGCGGACGAAGCGGAAGAGGGCAGGCGGATTGCCGAGACACTCGGGGACAAGCCGGTGCTGATCATGGGAAACCATGGCGTTTCCGTCTCCGCTGTCACGGTCGCCGAAGCCTTCGAGACCCTATATTTCTTCGAGCGGGCCGCCGAGACACTGCTCAAAGCCTATTCAACGGGACAGCCGCTCGCTGTCATGTCGGACAATCTCGCCGCCAAGACCGCTGCCGAATGGGAGCCTTATGTCGGTATGGGCTACGAGCATTTCGGTTTCTGGAAGCGCGAGCTCGACCGGAGCGAGCCGGATTACAAGAACTGAGGTTGGAGCGAGAGAACGCCTCCCAAACCGGATGAAGTCACCCCGGACAAGCGAAGCGCAGATCCGGGGCCCACTCGCAAGGCAACTTGCCTACGCAGACGGAATGACCGGGATGGCAACTGCAAAGCACCAACGCTCTGGAAACGAGCAGGCCCCGGGTCTCCCTTTGGTCGCCCGGGGTGACGACAGAGCAGCTTTGGCAATCGTCTTGAAACAGCGAATCCGCCGGACCGAGAAGACGCTCTCCAGGATGGGCCAGGGGCACGGACGGCACTCCGGGCCACCCGAATTTTCGAGAAAAATTCCCTGTAGTACTCCCCTAATACCCGCTCAATCTCTTCGCCTGCTAGCGTTTCTCCATCGCTTACTGCCAAGCTGGAGGACGAAGCATGAGTGCGAAGAAAATTCTGATGATTACCGGTGATTTCACCGAGGACTATGAAACCATGGTGCCGTTCCAGACGCTGCTGGCCATGGGCTATCAGGTCGATGCGGTCTGCCCGGGAAAGAAAGCCGGCGAGACGGTTGCCACCTGCATCCACGATTTCGAGGGCGACCAGACCTATACCGAAAAACGCGGTCATAACTTCACGCTGAACGCGACATTCGCCGAGGCTGACGTCGCGTCCTATGATGCGCTCCTGATTCCGGGCGGCCGGGCACCGGAATACCTGCGCCTCGATGCCGATGTTCTCGCCGCCGTCAGGCACTTCATGGACGAAGGCAAGCCGGTCGCCGCCATCTGCCACGGCGCACAGATCCTGACCGCCGCCAGGGTCATCGACGGCCGCACGGTTTCGGCCTATCCCGCCTGCCGCCCGGAAGTGGAACTGGCTGGGGCAACCTACGCGGACATCGCCATCGACGGAGCTGTCACGGACGGCAACCTTGTCACCGCACCGGCGTGGCCTGCCCATCCGGCCTGGCTGTCGCAGTTCCATGCGGTGCTGAGCGGTGAAGCAGCCGGATCCATGGCGGCTTGAAGGCAAGGTGGTTGGGACATGAGCCCAGCCACGTAAATCGACCTCATCCTGAGGAGGGCCGTCAGGTCCGTCTCGAAGGATGGGCCGCAGGCACATGAGCAAGTGGCCCATCCTTCGAGACAGCGCTTGGGCGCTTCTTCAGGATGAGGTTTTTAAGGTAGGTCGAAATTTTAGTTGTCATGTCGCGGCTACCGTTCACCCAGATCTCTAACCCTTCCCCGCCAGGGGGAAGGGAATTAGGCTAGGCCCTCGGCGGGAGAACTGTTTCCAGAACGCAGCTTCCCACGTGAAATCCGGGAGCGAATGATGCCGGGAGGAATACACCCATGTGCAAACTCTTTATTGATGCCGATCCGGCGCTTTGGGAAAGCACGACCAAGTCGCTGCGCATCGACGGCATGGTGACCTCGGTGCGCCTGGAAACCTTTTTCTGGAAGGTGCTGGACGAAATCGCGGCGCGCGACGGCATGAATGTGGTGCAACTGATCACCAAGCTGCACCATGAAAGCATCGACGCCGGGCATGACCTCGGAAATTTCACGAGTTTCCTGAGGGTCTGCTGCGGCCGGTACCTGGCCTTGCAGCTTTCCGGAGATGTTCCGGCCGACAAGCGCCTGCCGATTGCCGGGCTCGATGCGGACGGAATTCTGGAGGCCGAGAGCGGACGGGTGCATTAGAGGTGTTGTCTCTGACCCCTGACGCCTCGTTTAGCCGAGCCGCGCGCTGACTTCGTCGGCAATCGCCAGGGCTGAAGTCAGGCCCGGAGATTCCATGCCGTAGAGCGCAACCAGCCCTTCGAACCCGTGCGCCTCCGGTCCGTCGATGCGGAAATCCGCCGCCGGTTCGCCGGGAGCGGAAATCTTCGGCCGGAAACCGCAATAGTCCGGGATGAGGGACCTGTCCGGCAGGCCCGGCCAGTAGCTGCGGATGGCGGCGTAGAATTTATCGCCGCGCGCCGGGTCCACTTCGTAGTCGATCCTGTCCACCCATTCTACGTCCGGACCGAAACGGGCCTGGTGCTGCAGGTCAAGGGTGATGTGAACGCCGGAACCGCCCGGTTCCGGAACCGGATAGACGAGCCGGGAGAAGGGCGCCTTGCCCTGCAGCTTGAAATAATTGCCTTTCGCCAGATAGGCCTTCGGGGCATCGGCACCCGGCAGTTCCGCCATCAGGCCCGGCGCACCGTGGCCTGCGGACACGATCAACTCGCGGCAGGTGAGGGCGGTGCTCTCTTCCCCGCCGGCGTCGACGGTGATCCGGTAGCCGTCAGCGCAGCGCTCGATCTGCCGGACCTTGCTGTTGAGCACAACCTGGCCGCCGTGGCTCTCAAGGCCGCCCTGAAGGGCAAGCATGTACCCGTGGCTGTCGACGATGCCGGTGGAAGGGGACCAGAGCGCACCGACGCAATCCAGCTCGGGTTCGATCTCCTGCAGCTTGCGGCGGTCGTAGAAGACCAGATCGGTCAGCCCGGTGTCGAGCGCCTGCCGGTGCAGGCGCTCCAGTTCCGGCAACTGGGTTTCGCTCCCGGCAACAATCAGCTTGCCGATGCGCTCATGGGCAATGCCGTTTTCTTCGCAGAAGGCATAAAGCTGGTGTTTGCCGGGCAGGCACAGTTTGGCCTTCAGGCTGCCGGGCGGGTAGTAGATCCCGGCATGAATGACTTCGGAGTTGCGGGCGCTGGTCTCCGAGCCGATCAGGCCGTGTTGTTCCAGCACCATGACCTCGCGGCCCGACTGGGCGAGGGCGCGGGCGCAAGCGAGGCCTATGACGCCGGCGCCGATGACGAGGGTTTCTATGTCGTGCATGGAAAGTTCTGCTCCACGTGTCGTCCCGGTTTGGCGCCGCGCCAAGGCGGGGAGCCAAGGCGCCTCATAGCCTGTTGTATTTACAAACTTATTATGAAAATTCCTGCGTCCCCGCTTTCGCGGGGATGACAGCTATCCTTTGCCACAAGCGGCGCAAATTTCCCTTCCCCACAAAAGGGGAAGGGACTTGGCTGCGGCTCAGCCCCACCACTGGTCCGGGTCGAAGGAGCCGGCGGCGTCCTCGATTACTTGGCCGACCTGGAAGAGCGTGCTCTCGTCAAAGGGTTTGCCGATGAGCTGCAGGCCGAGCGGCAGGCCGTTGGAGTCGAGACCCGCGGGCACGGAAATGCCCGGAAGACCGGCCATGTTCACGGTCACGGTGAAGATGTCGTTCAGGTACATCTTGACCGGATCCGCATGCAGGTCCTGATCGGCGACACCGAAGGCGGCCGACGGCGTGGCCGGGGTCAGGATGGCATCGACGCCGTTCTGCCAGGCCAGGTCGAAGTCGCGCTTGATCAGGGTGCGCACCTTCTGGGCTTTCAGGTAGTAGGCGTCGTAATAACCCGCGGAGAGCACATAGGTGCCGATCAGAATACGGCGCTTCACCTCTTCCCCGAAACCTTCGGCGCGGGTGTTCTCATACATCTCGACGATGTCCTTGCCCGGCACGCGCAGGCCATAGCGGACGCCGTCGTAACGGGCAAGGTTCGAAGAAGCTTCGGCCGGAGCGACGATGTAATAGGCCGGCAGGGCGTATTTGGTGTGCGGCATGGCGATGTCGACGATTTCCGCGCCGGCGTCCTTCAGCCACTGGACGCCCTTCTGCCAGAGCTCTTCGATCTCGCCCGGCATGCCTTCCATGCGGTATTCAGCCGGAATGCCGATCTTGAGGCCCTTCACCGACTTGCCGATGGCCGCTTCATAGTCCGGCACCTCGATGTCGACCGAGGTGGTGTCCTTCGGGTCGACGGAGGCCATGGATTTCAGAAGGATGGCGCTGTCGCGCACGGTGTGGGCGATCGGACCCGCCTGATCGAGCGAGGAGGCGAAGGCAACGACGCCCCAGCGCGAGCAGCGGCCATAGGTCGGCTTGATGCCGACTGTGCCGGTGAATGCGGCCGGCTGGCGGATCGAGCCGCCGGTGTCGGTGGCCGTCGCCCCCATGCACATGCGCGCGGCCACGGCCGAGGCGGAGCCGCCGGAGGAGCCGCCCGGAACAAGGTCCTGGTTGGAACCCACCTTGCGCCACGGGTT
>NZ_JBNKYW010000188.1:0-4141 GCF_050301095.1 Roseibium sp. | reverse complement strand
AGAGGCGTGAAACCCCCTCTGTTGTCATTCCCGCGAAAGCGGGAAACCGGGAAACTCAATTATTTGTAATGGATCGGAGATCTGGTCCCGTGTGTCCTGCGTCCCGGCTATCCGTTACGCTTCGGCCGGGATGACAGGCCGGTGTGACGGGTCTGTGTTGCCGGACGGTCATCAAACCGGAAATGAAAAACCCGCGCCAGTCTCCCGGCACGGGTCATGAATAGCGTCAGATCCGAAAGACCTCAGTTCGGCTTCTGCTCACCGGCCTGCTGTGCGGCGGCCTGCTGCGCCATGTTCTGGCGGTACAGCTGGGCAAAGTCGATCGGGTCGAGCATCAGCGGCGGGAAGCCGCCGTTGCGGGTCGCTTCGGACAGGATGTTGCGTGCGAACGGGAAGATCATGCGCGGGCATTCGATCATGACAAACGGGTGCATATGCTCCTTCGGCACGCCCGTGATCTTGAAGAGACCGGCATAGACCAGTTCCACGTTGAACATGACCATGTCCGGACGCTCGGCCTTGGCGTTCAGCGTGAGGACGACTTCGAACTGTTCCTCGCCGACCGGCTGGGCGCCGACATTGACGTTGATGTCGAGTTTCGGCTGGTCGCCCTGCGTCAGGGAACGCGGCGCGTTGGGGTTTTCGAAAGACAGGTCCTTGATGTATTGGCCAAGGATGTGCATGCCCGGAGCTGCGGCGTCTTCCGCCTGCGGCTGTGCACCGCCTTCATTGGTGTCGGTCATCTTGTCTCATTCCGTTTCGCGGTGCTGATCAGAAATGAAGAGCATAAAAGTGCCTCCAGTCGGCCGCCGGCCCGCGTGATCCGGACAACCCTGTTAGCGGCTGGCTACCATCTACAACCCTCCGGCACAAGTCCTACGGCCTTGCCAGCTGCGGGAAACGGCTTCAAAAGGAACGGATGACGGAAACCGCCTCGAATATCACCCTGCCGCACCGGCGGCTGAAACTGGACACCCTGGTGCGGCTGCGCTGGCTGGCTGTCGGCGGCCAGTCCGCGGCGCTGCTGGTTGTGCATGTAGGGCTCGGCTATCCGCTTCCCATCGGCACCGCCTTTGCCATGGTGGCGCTGTCCGCCTGGCTCAACATCTTCCTGAAGGTGCGCGCGCCTTCGGCCATGCGCCTGTCGGAGCGGGCCGCGACCTTGCAACTGGCCTATGACATCCTGCAGATGAGCGGCCTTCTGTTCCTCACCGGCGGTCTCGGCAATCCCTTCGCGTTTCTGCTGATGGCCCCGGTGATGGTGTCGGCAACGGGCCTGTCAGCCTGGCAGACGGTCATCCTGGGCGTCCTGGCAACGGCCTGTGCCACGGTCCTGGCCGTGTTCCATCTGCCGTTGCCCTGGCCGGTAGGCGATAATTTCAGCCTGCCGGTTGTCTATTCGGTCGGCATCTGGATCGCACTTGTGTCGACGCTCGGCTTCATGGCGATCTATGCGTTCCGGGTTGCCGAGGAAGCCCGCCAGATGGCCGATGCCCTGGCGGCAACGGAACTTGTGCTTGCCCGGGAACAGCATCTCAACGCCCTCGACGGGCTGGCGACAGCCGCCGCCCATGAGCTCGGAACGCCGCTCGCGACGATCTATCTGGTCGCCAAGGAACTCACCGACGAATTCGAGAGCGGCGATGCCCGGGGCGAGGATGTTGCGCTGATCCGGTCCCAGGCGGAACGCTGCCGCGGCATCCTGCGGCAGCTGACCAGCCTGTCGAGCGACGAAGACCTCACCTATCAGCGCATGCCGGTGTCGCAGCTTCTGGAAGATGTCATCGACCCGCACCGGGGAACCGGGGTCGCGATCCATTCCCTGCATGACGGCAAGGGTGCCGAACCGATCGGAACACGGAACGCGGCCATCCGCTACGGACTTGCCAATCTCGTTGAAAACGCAGTGGATTTCGCCAAGTCGCGCGTCGATGTGTCCGCCACCTGGGACGAGACGACCCTGTCCGTCTCGATCAAGGACGACGGTCCCGGGTTTTCCGTCGATATTCTCGGCAAGATCGGCGATCCCTATGTCTCCATCCGGGGCGGCAGACCGCCTCAGCACGGAACGGGCGGTGGCCTCGGTCTCGGAATTTTCATCGCCAAGACCCTGCTGGAGCGCACCGGTGCGAAGCTCGCTCTTGAGAACAGAGCCCCGCCGCAAAGCGGAGCCCTAATTCGCGTCAGCTGGCCGCGAGACGTTTATGAAAGGGATGCCGGAGTGGACGAAACGCCTTTTTCACCCCATAAAAGCAGCAACTGACGGACAAAGCAGGTTGTGCACGAACGAAAAGTCCGCCGCCCGAAACAAGTCGCAAGAACTAAGACGGTAACCCCAGAATGACGGACCAGAACACTTCCCTGAACGCATCGGAGGACATGAGCCTCCTCATTGTCGATGACGACAAGCCCTTCCAGCAGAGGCTGGCCCGGGCGATGGAAAAACGCGGGTTCGAGACCGAAACCGCTGATGGCGTTCAGGATGCGGCTGCCAAGATCGCCCAGAAGGCGCCGGCCTTTGCGATCGTCGACATGCGCCTGGAAGACGGAAACGGCCTCGATGTGATCGAAAACATCCGCCAGAAGCGGCCCGATGCCCGGGCAATCGTCCTGACCGGCTACGGCAATATCGCCACGGCGGTCACGGCCGTGAAGCTTGGGGCCATCGATTATCTGGCCAAGCCCGCCGATCCGGACGACATCGTTGCGGCCCTGGCACGCAAACCGGAAGACAAGGCCCAGCCGCCGGAAAACCCGATGTCGGCGGACCGGGTCCGCTGGGAACATATTCAGCGTGTCTATGAACTGTGCGACCGGAATGTTTCGGAGACCGCGCGGCGCCTGAACATGCACCGACGCACCTTGCAGCGGATCCTGGCCAAACGCGCGCCGCGCTGATGGCCACCCGCCCGGGCTTTGCCGTTGGCCGACTGCGGGCTTGCCCTCAACCGGCCACTTTGCCTATTTATTGCCTAACGCTCCAGGGGCCTGACCCTAACCATGAAGGTGGTTCCCCGCGTTCCAACGGAGATCGCTCATGCGGCAATTTGCTGCCCGTGCTTCTATCGCATCCCTGCTGAAACCCGGCCTTCTTGCCGCCTGCAGCCTGGTTTTCCTGTTGTCCGGACCGGCCGTTAACGCCCAGTCCGTCCCGGAAACCCTGCGCATCAACGTGGAGCCGCCAGAGCCCGGCATCCGCTCGATCACCGTCAACAAGAAGTACCGCCCGATCATCAGCCGGGACGATGCCGGTGTCGTTATTGACACGATGGGCAGCGACAACAAGCTTCCGCCCTGCGACGTGAAGCTGGAAGTGACGCTGGAAAACAGCCGTGTCCTGCACCGTGACGCCAATATCTGCCAAGGCAACGCCCTGATCGTGGACGTGTCCAGCGACGGCAAGCCGGGCGCCGTTGCTCGGGTGGTCGGCACGGAAACCGGAACCTCCGCCGCGCCGGTCAGCAGCGCTTCTGAAGCGCTGTCCTCTTCAGGGTCTTCGACCGCCAGCCTGCCGAAAGCCACCAGCGAACCTTCGGTCACCGAAATCAATCCTCCGGCCGACAGCAACGGCCTGGAACCGCTCGAAAAGGTGGACACGCCCATCTCCACGCCGGAGTCCAATGACACCGAAACGGCGAGCGTGCCTGGAGATTTCGAGACGATGGTCCGGGACAGCATTACCGGTGGTTCAGGCAGTTCCGCTGGTACGGGCAATGCCCAGCCGGTCCTCGTCACGGCACGCGAGGACAGGGAATGGGTTGCCGAGCCCGGCAGCCAACCCGGGTCCATCTCCCTTATCCAGCACACCGTGCCGCAGACCGACGACCGTGACTTCCGCGCCGAATGCGGAACACAGTCCGGATTTGCGAAGATTACCTTCCAGCAGGCGCCGGCAGGCCTGCAGGAAGGCATGCCCCAGGCGGTGCGCATCACGGCCGGTGACTTCGAGGGCGCGTATAACGCCTTCGGTTCGTCCAGCCTGAATGAAGCCGGCGTTTCCCTGCCCGAGGTCAACATCGAGATGACCGACCCGCTTTGGGAAGCCATGATCCGGCAATCGGAACTGTCAATCTCCGTGGAAGGCATGCCGGCTTATGTGGCCTCGCTGAAAGGCAGTGCCAATCCGGTTCGCCTGTTCGTC
>NZ_JBNKYW010000187.1:0-24472 GCF_050301095.1 Roseibium sp. | reverse complement strand
GGTCGAAGGCATTTGAAAAGAGGCTATCTGTGGCTTCGGGCGACGCGCAGGACCAGACTCAGGCAAGCCCAAGCGCGGCCGCCTGAGGGCGTTATTGGGCGGCGGCGTCCTGCCTGCGTTCGGCGATGGGCCGGATCGGCGGGAAATCGTCGTCGGTCAGGGTTTCCTTGGCAAGAAGCAGTTCGGCGCCCTTGTCGAGGTCCTCGCGATGGCCGTTCAGAAGCTCCTTGGCGCGGCTGAAGGCGGCTTCGACGCGGGCCTTGATCGCCAGATCGATTTCCCGCTGGGTCTCTTCGGAAACCTCGGCGAAGTCGCCGGCAGGCTGACCGAGGAAATTCTGGCGCTGGGTCGAATAGACCCGGTTGCCGAGCCCGGCTTCCATGCCGTAACGCATGACCATGTCGCGGGCGACCTCGGTCACCTTCTGCAGGTCGTCCGAAGCCCCGGTCGAAATTTCGCCGAAGACGATGTCTTCCGCAGCCCGGCCGCCCATGAGCACGGCCATGCGGTGTTCCAGGTCCCTGACGGACAGCAGGAAGCGATCTTCGGTCGGGCGTTGCATGGTGTAGCCGAGCGCGCCGATGCCGCGCGGAATGATCGAGATCTTGTGTACCGGGTCGCAGCCTTCCAGATTGGCTGCAACGAGGGCATGGCCCATTTCGTGAAAGGCGACGGTCCTGCGCTCCTTGTCCGACAGGATCCGGCTGCGCTTCTCAAGTCCGGCGATCACCCGCTCTACGGCCTCGTTGAAATCGGCCAGGGTGACCGCATCGCCGTTGCGGCGCGTGGCAAGAAGGGCGGCCTCGTTGACAAGGGTGGCCAGATCCGCCCCGGAAAAACCGGCCGTCAGCTGTGCCACCTGGTCGAGATCCGTCTCCGGATCGAGCTTGATCTTCTTCACATGTACATCAAGGATCGCGCGGCGGCCGATCTTGTCCGGGCGGTCAACCAGCACCTGGCGGTCGAAACGGCCGGCCCGCAGGAGCGCGGGATCGAGGATTTCCGGGCGGTTGGTGGCGCCCAGAAGAATGATGCCGCTCGACGGATCGAAGCCGTCGAGTTCCGTCAGGAGCTGGTTGAGCGTCTGCTCCTTTTCGTCATTGGTGCCCATCGGGCCGCTGGAGCGGGCCCGGCCGAGCGCGTCCAACTCGTCGATGAAGATGATGGCGGGTGCCGTCTTGCGGGCCTGTTCGAAGAGATCGCGCACGCGCGCAGCTCCGACACCGACAAACATTTCAACGAACTCGGAGCCGGAAATGGAGAAGAACGGCACTTCCGCCTCACCGGCAACGGCGCGGGCGAGAAGCGTCTTGCCGGTGCCCGGCGGGCCGACAAGCAGGATGCCCTTGGGAACATGGGCGCCGAGACGGCCGTAGGAACCGGGATCCTTCAGAAAGTCGACGACTTCCTTCAGTTCGCGTTTGGCCTCGTCCACGCCGGCGACGTTTTCGAAACGCACCTCCACCCCGGTCTCGACATAGACCTTGGCCTTGGACTTGCCGACCGTCATCATGCCGCCGAACCCCTGTTTTTCCGCGAAGCGGCGGATGACGAACATCCAGACCCCGAAGAAAAGGGCAACGGGCACGATCCAGGACAGGATGTCTCTCAGGAGAGTGCTCTGGATGACGCCCGTGAATTTGACACCGTATTGGCTGAGCTGATCCGCCAGTGGAATATCGACGCGGGTGGTGACGAAATACCTCTTGCCGTCCTTCAAAGGCTCCTTGAACTTGCCTTCAATGGTGTTCTCCTTGATGGCAATTTCCTCGACCTTCTTCTCTTTCAGAAGCTGTTCGAATTCGCTGTAGGGGATCGGTTCGACGGTTTTATAGGTGGTCCACCAGCTTTGAAACAGGAACACCAGCATCATGGCGATGAAGGCATACCAAAGATTTATCTGGTGTTTCTTTTCCATTGAATGACCGTCCCGGCAATGAATTGAACAACCGCTTCATAGGGGCGATTTGCGCCCGGACTGTCAAGGTGCGGGCGCGGCAGCGCTGTTCAGATCAAGGGTGCCGACTGCCGTTTGGAGAGCTTGGTCCGGAAGGAGGAGGCGCTGGTGCGGGCAAGATAGATCACCGGGATCAGGCCGACGAGGACGATGGCGAGCGACGGCAGGGCGGCTTCCTCGAAAGCCTCGCGCGAGGCGGCTTCGAACACCGTGGTTGCCAGCGTGTCGAAGTTGAAGGGGCGCAGGAGAATGGTCGCCGGCAGTTCCTTCATGCAATCGACGAAACTGAGCAGCGCCGCCGACAGGAGGACCGGTTTCAGGATCGGCAGGTGGATCTGGGACAGGGTCTGGCCGGTGTTGCGGCCGAGTGTGCGGGCAGCCATGTCGAGGTGCGGCGAGATCCGGCCGAAACCGCCCTCCACCTGTCCGTAGGAAACGGCGAGAAACCGGACCACATAGGCATAGACCAGTCCGGTGCCGCTACCGAGCAGCAAAAGACCCGTATTGATGCCGAACCATCCTTCCATGCGGGCATCCAGGAAGTTGTCGAAGCCGGCAAGCGGAACGAGAATGCCGATGGCAAGGACGGTTCCCGGAATGGCGTAACCTATCGAGGCGAGGCGGACGGCGCCCTTCAGCGGACTGTTGGCGTTGAGACGCAAGGCATAGGCGAGCGAAACGGAAATCACCACGGTCAGGAGCGCGGCCACGGCAGCAAGGCTGAAGCTGTTCCAAACCGTGTGCAGGAAGCCGTCGGAGTAAAGCTCGTCCAGGCGCCGGCTGGCGCGGTCGGCCAGCAACAGGCCCGGTACGACGAAGCCGACGAAGACCGGTGTCAGGCAGAGAAGCAGGGCGAGGGCCGCTTGCCAGGACTTCAGGTCGAAACGGGTCGGCGGGCGGTGCTTTGAGCCGCCGCCGCTGTCGAAACGCTGTTTGCGGCGGCCAAAACGTTCCAGCCACAAAAGCAGCAGAACCATCATCAGCATGGCCAGTGCCAGTTGCGCCGCACCGCCGAGGCTGGAGCGGTTGAGCCAGGTCTCGTAGACGGAGAAGGTCAGGGTCTTGACCCCGAAAAAGGTGACCGCGCCGATATCGTTGAGGCATTCCATCAGGGCGAGCGAAATGCCGATGGCGATCGCCGGCCGGGCAAGCGGCAGGGCGACGCGGAAAAAGAGCCCGTAAGGCGTGGCACCGAGCGTGCGGGAGACGTCGAGGGTGGAAGCGGACTGGATAAGGAAACTCGCCCGCGTCGTGAGGTAGACGTAAGGGTAAAGCACAGCCCCCATGACAAAGATGGCACCGCCGAGCGAGCGGATTTCCGGAAACCAGTAATCCCGCGAAGTCTGGAAACCGAAGACTGACCGGATCAGGCTTTGGACCGGCCCCGTGTAGTCCAGGACCTCCACGTAGGCGAAGGCGACGATATAGGTCGGAACCGCCAAGGGGACCAGCAGTACCCAGTCCACGATCTTTCGGCCCGGGAAGTTGCACATGGTGACCAGCCAGGCGGTGAGGACGCCGGTAACGCCGGTGGTCAGCCCGACGCCCAGCATCAGCAGCAGCGTGGTTTTCAGGGCTCCGGGAAGCACCGTTGCCAGCAGATGGCGCCACACATCAGCTGCCGGTGTGAAGGCAAACCACACGATGGCTGCAAGCGGCAGCAGCACGAGCGCGGCAATCACCAGCGCGGCGCATTGCCAGAAACGGTCGGCAAGGGTGAGGGTGGGAGTACGGAGCAAGGGCGGTCTTCTAGTTCATAACGGTTCGCAGGAAGCTCTATAGGCTATTGGTTGAAAAAGCAAAAAGCGCCGTTCGAAAACGGCGCTTTCTTTGGTCGTCCGGCAAACGGCCTCAGGAGGCCGGACCGTCGTCGAAGCCGACCTTGTCGACTAGCTCGCTGGCCGTCTTGCGATACTTGGCGACATCGGCAAGCGGCAGTGTGTCGGGCTTCAACTCACCCCAGCTGCTGACCCGTTCGGACACTTCCACCCCCGGCTTGACCGGATATTCGAAGTTGGTTTCCGCATAGATCTTCTGGGCTTCCGGCGAGGTCAGGAACTCGATCAGCTTGACCGCGTTGTCCTTGTTCGGCGCATGTTTTGCCAGAACGACGCCGGCGATGTTCACATGGCTGCCCCGGTCTTCGGTATTCGGGAACAGGATGCGAACGCTTGCGGCCCATTCCTTCTGCTCGGGCTCTTTCTCGTTGGTCTGCATCTTGCCCATGTAATAGGTGTTGCCGAGGGAGATGTCGCATTCGCCGGCAAAGATGGCTTTCACCTGGCCGCGGTCGTTGCCGGACGGCTTGACCGCAAGGTTGTCGCGAACGGCCGCCAGCCACTCCTCGGTTTCCTCGACCCCGTGGTGGGCAACCATCGAGGCGATCAGGCCGATGGTATAGACATGCTGGCCGGAGCGGGTGCAAAGGCGGCCCTTCCACTTCGGATCGGCGAGTTCCTCATAGGTGATGCTGTCCTGGTCGACCCGGTCCCTGGAGGCGTAGATGACGCGGGCGCGGGTGGTCAGGCCGATCCAGTGGCCTTCCGGGTCGCGGAAGTGAGCCGGGATGTTTTCGTTGACGACATCGGAGGCCACAGGCTGGGTGATGCCGAGCTGCTTGGCGCTGTCCAGGCGGCCGATGTCGACCGTCATCATGACGTCTGCCGGAGAGTTCTTGCCTTCGGCCGCAATCCGCTCACCCAGGCCCTTGGAGGCAAAGACCACGTTGGTCTTGATTCCGGTTTCCGCGGTGAAGGCGTCCAGCAGCGGC
Organism: Roseibium sp.; assembly: GCF_050301095.1. Lineage (GTDB taxonomy): Bacteria > Pseudomonadota > Alphaproteobacteria > Rhizobiales > Stappiaceae > Roseibium. Next base: position 19,745 of record NZ_JBNKYW010000187.1, on the reverse strand, counting down.
TGGATCAGGAACGGCTGGCGATAGGAATAGATGTTCACCTCGCCATCGGCGTGGGCCGGCATGGCCAGGAAGGCCGCCGACGTGAAGGCGGCTGCACAGGTAAGGGTGCGGAAGGTGGAACGCATCTATGGACTCCGAACGATCTGGTTTTGACATGGCCAAGTGGCCGTTGGGTTGGCCGGAATATGTCTCGGTGAACGTTTGAAGTCAATAAAGCTATAAAAATCAATAGTTTAGAATGATTCAAAACTAACTGGAGACTAAAACTCCACTATTGCGCGAAAAAAGAGAGATAAAACAGGAGTTTAATACTCGACTTTATGAAAGCCGAAGGAATGTGGAATCGCGATGGGCGATCACAAAGGTGTTATGAAAAGGCGTGGCAAAAGATCACACCCCGGCAGGAGCGCTTGCAGGACGACGGTGCCGTCTGAGAGCCGTGGCTGGTGAAGGCTCCCATGACACCGCAGCCGGCAGTCCGATTGTCGGGCCGGCAGGGCGGCAAGCAGCACGTTATTCGGAAAGGACGCGCTGGGTCGGGAAGATGATTTCGACAAGCGTGCCCTGGTCGGGGGTGGAATCGATGTGGAAGCTTGCCCGGTTCGCTTCGACAAGTGCCTTTGTCAGCGGCAGGCCAAGGCCGGTGCCGCCGCCGCGGGTGGCGGTATGAAGCTGGCGGAAGGGTTCCAGTGCGGCCGCGAGCTGTTTCGCCGTCATGCCGGTTCCCGTATCCCGCACCCGCAAGGCCACCTCGCCGTTGCTCTCCAGCGCCGTTGACAGGATCACCTGGCCGCCGGACTTGTTGTATTTGATGGCGTTGGACAGGAGGTTGAGGACGATCTGGCGCAGCGAGCGCTGGTCAGCGACCACATTGGGTACGGATTCGGGCAGGCTCGCCCGGATGATGATCCGCTCCCGATTGGCCTGCGGCTGCATCAAGGCCACGCACTCGTTGATCACGTCGTTGGTCGAAACGGCGGTGAACTTGAGGTCCAGCTTGCCGGCTTCAATCTTGGACAGATCCAGCAGGTCGTTGATCAGGCTCATGATGTGTGAGCCGGAAGTCCGGATATCCTTCAGGTAGTCCTTGTAGCGGTCGTTGCCGATCGGGCCGAAACGCTCTTCCATCATGACTTCGGAAAAGCCGATGATCGCGTTGAGCGGCGTGCGGATCTCGTGGCTGATCTTGGCGAGGAAATCGGACTTCTGCGAGCTGGCGTTCTCGGCCTGACGCTTGGCCTGGGTGAGTTCTTCCTCGGCCGTTTTCCATTGGGTGATGTCGCGCAGGACCGCGCAGTATTTGGTGTCTTCAGCATTGCCGTTGATGCGGCCAATGGTCATGAACAGCGGAATGAGGCCGCCGGAGGGTACCTTGCCCAACACCTCGCGTCCGTCGTTCAGGATACTGGCGACGCCGTTGCGGGTAAGTCCATCGAGGTAGTCAGCAGCCGCCCGGTGGCTTTCCTGCGCCAGGAAATCGCTCAAAGGCGCGCCGATCATGTCGGAGCGGTTGGCGCTGAAGAGCGCCTCCGCAGAGCCATTTGCCTTCAGGATCGTGCCTTTCTGGTCGAGCACCAGAACGCCGTCGGTGGCCGTTTCAAGTATCGTGTCCATTTCGGCGATCTGACTGCGGGCACTTTCCAGTTCGCCTCGAACCTCGGCAAAGAAATTGGGAGAGGCTGGGGCCGCGGCACCGGGGGCCGGTTTCGCCGGGCGCTCGGTGATGGAAATCATCAGGCCGCGGCTATCGTTCCAGGGAACAGAATGCATATGGGCGTCGACGTTCAGGACGCCGCCGTCGGCCAGGCGCAACTTCATCGCCTCGTCGACTTCGTCCTCCATGCCCTCCGCGTCGGGCAGTTCTTCCGTGTCGTCGATGAAAAGCGCTTCCAGTCCACCTGCTTCGGAAAGCGCCTTGATCGACCGGTAGCCGAGCATGGCAAGCAGCGCCTTGTTGGCGTAAAGGACCTCGCGGTCGTGGGCGATGGCGATGCCGATCGGCAGGCGGTCAAGCAGGCTCGGATCGATCGGCCCGGCTTCCGGCACTTCCGGCGGCAGTTCCTCTATGACCTCGTCAGCCGTGTCGGGTGCATCAAAATCCTCGAGATCGCCTTCCAGACGCGCGCCGAGCGCCTCGGCTATCTTGCGGAAGGCCTGGCGCTCCGGCCGGGAGAGACCGGAGGTGTCCACGGGAACGACGCGCGGCTTGACCGTGGCAAGCGGGATGACCTCGCCGGTCGTCGGTCTTTCCGCTTTGGTCCCTTCCGTCTGCGCACCGCCTGCGGGAGCTGCCGCGGCCTGATCCTCTCCCTCATAGGCGGCGGTTTCCTGGAAAAACTCGCGCTCTTCCGCCGAGAGGCCTTCGTCCTCCGTCGAGGGCGTCACGTACTCGGAATTGTCTTCCGTTTCCTGCCCGTCAGGGACGGTGGCTTCCTCCGCGACGGCGGTATCCTCTTCCGTTTCCGTCTCGGCGGTTTCAGGCTCGAAGGTTTGCTTGGGCTCCCGTTTCAACAGCGCGCCCGTGACGTCATCTTGCCGGGTTTCCCCGTCGGTTTCGTGTCCGGATCCAGAAGCGGTCTCGTTTTCCCGAGGCTGTGAGTCTTCAAAAAGATCGCGGGAAAGTTTCTCGGTGGCCTTGTAGGACTTCGCCAATGACTTGACCGCGCTCTCGATTTCCGCGGGCATCAGGGCCGCCGGGCCGGAAATGCCGGTCGGTTCTTCTTCCTGGGTGTCTTCAGGTGCGGCTGCTTCAGTCTGCGGGGGAACAGGTTCCGTTTCCGGCTCTCCTTCGGTATCCGGTCCGGCCGTGGCAGTGTCCGGTTCCTGGCTGGCGTCGTCCGACAGTCTGGCGGGGGCGTCTGCCTCCGTCAGTTCTTCCGCAGGGTCTTCCGATTTCCTGGCAGATGTTTCCTCGGCAGGGGCGGTCCCGGTTTCGAGCGCCTTCAGCTTTGCGTCCAATGCGCTTCCTGCTGGTTCCCCTTCACCGTTTTCAGAGGTGGCTGGCGTGGAGGTTTCCGGTTTCGCCAGCTCCGGTTTTGCCGATGCCGCAACCTTGCTTTCAGTTGCCGGAACCGGTTTGCCGGTGAATTTGGAGAGAGAGCCGACAAGCGCAGCGGCGCTTGCACCGAGAAAGGTTTTGCCTGCGAAGGAATTCGGCTGTGCCGGCTTCAGGTCCTCAATCGTTTCCTTCGCCCTGGCCGGTTGGGGCTCCGTTTCGGCGGGCTGGTCCGTTTCCGCGGCAACAGCATCCCCGTCTTCCGGCGGTACCTCGGCCTCGTCTCCCCGGGACGCGCCGGTGTCTTCCTCCACCAGGGTTTCCTGCTCCGTCAGGCCGGCATCGGTCCCGGCGTCACTGCCCTCCTCAGGCGCGGAGGGCTCCGGAGCGTCTTCGGTGGTCTGCGTTTCCGCCGCGTCTTCGCGTTCACTGCTTTCCGCCGGGTCTTCCGTCTGTGGCGTGGAGGCAAAGGTCTCATCGAAAGCTGCCAGCGCCGGGCTCAACAGGCTTTCCTCAATCTCGATCGCATCGGCCGTCCGGCAGACACCGAAGCCGCGGTAGCCCTCGAACCTCCGGTTCCTGTCAAAGGCGGGAAGGGCAGCCATGTCGACGGGAACCCGGAGCGGGGCGCCGGTCACCGGCCAGTCGACGGTCTTGCCGCTCCAGGTGTCGCGGCGGTCGAGTGCCCGGGCGATCTGGCCACGGGGGTCGAGGTCGTACCGGTCCGAGACCTCTTCCCAGGTCAGGCCGACAATATCCGTCGCCTCCGGTCCCAGAACATCCGCAAACTCGTCCGACAGGAACGTGAACCGCTGGTTGATGTCCATCTTCCAGGCAAAGCGGACCGGACGGCGGCGCGGCTGGAAGACAAAACCGGTCCCCGTTTCCTCCTCCGTTCTCTCCGGCTCTTCAGCACCGGCTTCGCTATCTTCGCCCTTTTCTTCCGGTTCCGTTGGGGGCGTGGGTGAGGGTCGGGTCTCCGCTGCGGCAGGTTCGGCCGTGGCCTCATCAGCGCCTTGCATTGCGCCGTCTCCGGAAGCGGAAGCCCCCCCGGGCGTTTCGCTTCCGGTTTCTTCCGCCGCAGGCGCTTCAGAGACGGCGATTTCGTCCGTTGGGCCGTCCAGACCGGCGGTTGCCGACATCTCGCCAGCCCCTTCGGTGGCATCTGCGGACCCGGCTTCCGGTTCTTCTTCATCCGCCAGCACGCCGCTTCCGGCAACCTCGGCGTTACCGTCGTCCCCGGCTTCCTCGGCAAGCGCGGGAACCTCTTCCGCTTCGCCGGTCGGCGTCACGTCAGATGCTGCAATCGGTGCCTGCTCCGTTGCATCCGGCTCGCTTTCGTCCGCGTCCGTGCCTTCGGCCGCAATCGGCATCGCAGGACTTTCGTTCCCTGTCTCGAAGGTGTCTGCCAGCGGTGCGTTTTCCAGGACAATCAGTTTGCATTCGTCCGGAAGTTGGAAGACGACCCCTTCATGGAAACGGCCTTCCAGTTCAAGCGGGCCGATCAGGGCTGTCTGGTCTTCCGGCAGGTCCAGATCCTCCGGCGTGCCCTCAAGTGCGCCGAGCCGCTCCGTTACACGGCCGTCGAAGGTCAGGAAAACCGTGTCTTCCTTGCCGGTCAGCATCTGGGCGAAGCCGGTTACAGGGTCCCTGGTAAGCGCCAGTCCCTGGTCGCCGCAAATGATAAGCGCTGCTTTTTCGCCGTTTTCCAGTTCGACGCATTTGCACTGACAGGTCAGCAGCATGACCCTGAGACCCCGGTAGAAGCGGAGGCGGTCGATGCTGAACCTGTCCGTCGGGCCGGCTTCGGCTATGCGGGCGATGTGCGGACGGGCGGGAGAACGCTCAAGAGTGGTCAGGCGAGCAAGGTCGTCCGGCGAGCGCGCGGAAAAAAACGACGCACCGGCGGCGTTGGCCCACAGGATGCGGGCGCCGTCCGCCGACCAGAGCCAGGCTGCCCTCTTGTCGGCGACAAGCTGAACCAGATCATTCGTGGCTGTCAGTTCCAGGAACGATTGGATCTTTTTGTCCATGCCTCTGCTCCAAACTGGTCTGCGGCACCTTGCGCCGGGGCGCGTGTGGCGGATTTGCCCTAGATGATAAACACTCTGTTAATACTAGCAATCTCTAGGCGCGTCCACGTAAAGCGAGGTTCTTAAAGGGGTTACATGAAGGCGTGGTTAATCCGTGCAGACAAGTTTGCCGGATAGACATCTCCGTGTTACGAATTTTTGGCATGGAAAGTTCTTAGGATGACACACCGTAAACTTCCTGCGGTTCAAGGAGCCAGTAATGAGCACAGACAAGACCGGTTTTGAAATTCCCGAGCAGATGCGCGACTTCGCCGAAAAGAGCGTCGATCAGGCCCGCAAGGCCTTCGACGATTTCATGGGAGCGACCCACAAGGCGGTGACCAATGTGGAAGACAGTGCCAATGCTGTTCAGGCCGGTGCCTCTGACGTGAACAAGAAAGCGCTGACCTTCGCGGAAGAGCAAGTCGACGCCGCTTTCAAATTCGCCCAGGCCCTGGTCAAGGCGGACAACGTCGAGGACATGATGAAGCTGCAGCAGGACTATCTGCGCAGCCAGATGGAAAACCTCGGGGAACAGGCCCGCGAGTTTTCCAATACGGCTTCCAAGACCGTTCAGGACGCCGCCAAAGCTGCGCAGAAGAAGTAACCGGCTGTTTCCGCCGGTCCCGCGCAAGGCATGCCGGCATGCCTTGCGCCCATCCCCGTTCCGGGGCACCTGACGCAGGGAGAATTTCCTGCCGAAACTCTCTGCACCGCCGCCGCCTTGCCGGTTGAAGGTACTGACCGCATTGCCCTTATTGCGCGTGGTTTCCTGCAGGAGCGGGAAAAAATCCCAAAGATCCCCTACGGAAGTTTTTTGTGCGCTGCAAAAAAATGTTGCAATGCAGCAAGAAGCGTACTATGTAGGGGGTGCGGATGACGACAAGGTCCGCCGGCAAGTGATCCGGCGGAAGAAATTACACCAGTGATCGCATCCGAACTCAAGGAGATGAGATCATGACCGAGACCACTACCCAGGCCAAGACGGCCACGAAAGCCCGTAGCACCAAGGCAAAGACCACTGCTGCTTTCCCGGAATTCGAAGCTTTCGCAATGCCGAAGCTCGAAGTCCCGGCGGCGTTCCGCGAAGTGACCGAAAAAGGCATCGAGAATGCCCGCGAAGCTTACGCGAAGGCCAAGACTGCGGCTGAAGACGCGACCGATCTGATGGAAGACACCTTCGAAACGTCCCGTCAGGGCGTTGTGGAATTCAACCACAAGGCTGTCGATGCCGCCAAGTCTAATGCCGATGCTGCTTTCACTTTCGTCAAGGACGTCATGTCCGCGAAGACGCTGGCTGAAGCCATCGAGCTGCAGTCCTCCTTCGCCCGTCAGCAGTTCGACGCGCTGAGCACCCAGACCAGGGAAATGCAGGAACTTGCCACCAAACTCGGCACCGACGTTTCCGCCCCGGTCAAGGAAGCTTTCGAAAAGACCTTCAAGGAACTGAAGGTCAACTGATCCGGTTCAGCCGGCCCGAGAGGCTGGCCGAAGGATACGTGATGCCCGGGGCTTTCCCCGGGCATTTTCTTTTCAACAGGGCGGAAATTTCCGAAAATTCACGCTTGCCGGTTGGAAAAAACGGGTTTAGAAGACGCCCTTGCAAGCGGCGGTCCGGCCCGATATACGGTCCCCGCCGTCTTAGCGGCCTTGTGCAGACGTAGCTCAGTTGGTTAGAGCGTCGGATTGTGGCTCCGAAGGTCGGTGGTTCGAATCCACCCGTCTGTACCACTCCCTTTCACATTCAGTTTTCGAGATGTCCGGTGGGCAGTGACCTACTGCATTGTTCTCGGCGGCTCTGACCGCAGTCGGTTTCTCTCGGCGATTTCCCTGGATTTGCAGTCATCGGTGGCAACGGGCCTGCCGGCCGGGTCAAATGCGTTGCGGAAGGTGAAGGCCTCGGGCGACGGACCGTTGTCTGCGAGCAATTCGAACCGGTCGACCGCCTCGATCCAGTCCGGCTGATGTCCGGCGGGAACCCACCACAGCACATAGGCTGGGTAATCGGATGTGTCCTGAATAAAATCCGGTCCCCGGCGCAGGATCTCCGCGTGCGGTCCGCGGTAGACGGCGGCCAGTGCGGTTTCAAGGGTCTGCCAGAGCGACACCGTCGACGGCGCCCAGCCGTCGCCATTGTCGGTCCAGTACTTCGGATAGACCTGTTCGCCCCAGCTCTCCGGTCCGGGTTCGTCCTCATAGCCGGAGCGGCCGATGAAACCTTCCGCACCTTCCATGGTGGCCCAAACGCCGGGTTCTGCCGCATGGAACGGTTCGACATCGGGATGATCCGCCCTGGTGCGGAACTGTCCGAATGTATAGATCGCAAGCCAGTGACCGGTCATCTATCCTCCCGCGGCGGATGTCTCACGGCAGAACTCTGTCCGCATTTCAGGGCAACATCAAGAGTTTGCCCTTCCGTCAAAACAGATTGTCCGCGGTTGCGGGTGGAAAACCGGTCCCGGCTGGTCTAGGTGATTGATCTTGTATTTTGACGGCGCGCGGATCTTCACGGGCCGCGGGAACGAGGATATCGGCGTGGAAGATCTCAGTCTTTTCTCCCTGGGCCTGTTGGCCATCGCGTTGCTTGCGACCGGCGTGGTCGCCGGGATCGTTGCCGGCCTTCTGGGCGTCGGGGGCGGTATCGTCATCGTTCCGGTGCTGTACTACATGTTCATCGCCCTGAAGGTCGACCCGTCCGTGCTGATGCATGTGGCGGTCGGCACCTCGCTCGCGACCATTCTGGCAACAGGTACCTCGTCCGCCCGTGCGCATTTCAAGCGCGGCAGCGTCGACATGGATCTTTTGCGGCGCTGGTGGTGGGCGATTGCCCTTGGCGTGGTTGCCGGGGCAACACTGGCCGGTAACATTTCCGGCGGAGCGCTGACGCTGGTCTTCGGGTTCGTGGCGCTGGCCGTCTCCGCCAACATGATGTTCCGCAAGAATGGCTCGCATCTGGCTGAAAGCCTGCCGGGATCGCCGGTCAAGGAACTGCTCGGCTTCATGATCGGCGGCATTTCGGTCATGATGGGGATCGGCGGAGGCACCCTCGGCGTGCCGACACTCACGCTCTTCAACTATCCGATTCGCAAGGCGGTCGGCACGGCGGCGGCCATCGGTCTCATTATCGCGGTCCCGGGCACTCTGCTGTCCATCTATTTCGGCTGGGGCGTGGAGAACCGGCCGCCGTTTTCCCTCGGCTATGTCAACCTGATCGGCTTTTTCCTGATCATTCCGGCGTCAACCCTGTCGGCTCCGCTCGGAGCGAAGATTGCCCATGCGATCGACCCGGCCAGGCTCAAGCTGGTCTTCGCCCTGTTTCTCGGCTTCACCGGCCTGCGCATGATCTACGGGGTTCTGTTTTGAATCTGCGAGATTGGTTGAATGAAGCAACTTTTTTGATCTTTTGATCAAAAGGATTTATTGGTCCTCAGGGATATTATCAGGGATAGTCGGGTTTCTCTGCGCGGCCTGTCCGCTGCTCGCGAAACTCTTGGAAACCCATGCTGAACAAAAACGTGACCCTCAGCTTCAATGGCTGTGTGCGTGGCGCCGCCATGTGCATTCCGGTTTCTCCGGGCATCATCGCACTCGCGCTGGTCTTCGGAACCGTCGCCGCACAGAAGGGGCTGACCTTCCTGGAAACGGTGATGATCAACTCCCTGGTCTTTGCCGGGGCCAGCCAGTTCGTCGCCATGGAGGTCTACCAGGATCCGCTCACCTGGGGTGCGGTGATCGCGATGGTCGGGGTGACGGCTGCGGTCAACATGCGCATGCTGCTGATCGGCGCCAGCCTCAGGCCCTGGCTTGGCCAGGTTCCGGCGACGCAGACCTATCCGGCACTGTTCTTTCTGACGGATCTCAACTGGCTTCTGGCGCTCTCCGAATATGGCAAAGGCACCCGCGACTGGGGCATCTATCTCGGCAGCGGACTGTTCACCTGGGCCATCTGGTCCCTGGCTGTCGTGCCGGGCTATTTCGCCGGCAGCCTGATTTCCGACCCGAAGGCCTTCGGCCTGGATGTGGTCTTGCCGGCCTTCTTCGCCGCGCTTCTGGTGCCGCTGTGGAAGGGCAGGCGCCAGACGGTCAGCTGGCTGTTTGCCGGCGGTGTCGCCGCGCTCACCTGGTATCTGGTCGGCGGCTACTGGAGCATCTTCACCGGTGCTATCGCCGGCGCCTTCGCGGGGGCCTATCTCGATGACTGATGCCGCCTTTTCCGCCGACAGGATGTTCCTGCTTGCCGTGCTCGGCATGACGGCGGTCACCTATGCGCTGCGAGCCGGGGGCTACTGGGTGATGGGCCGCCTGCCGATTACGCCGCGCATACGCCGCGGGCTTGAAGCGCTGCCGGGCGCCATCATCGTTTCGACAATCCTGCCCATCGTGCTTCAGGGCGGACTTGCCGTTGGCCTCTGCCTCGTGGTTGCCGCCGCCGTTCAGGTCCGGCTGAAGAAGGAATATGTCGCGGTCTTTTGCGCGGCCGGTGCCGCCGCGGCCTTTAGGGCCGCGGGCCTTTGACGCTGTCGAGTGCCCTGCGGGCGGCTTCCGCTGTCTTTTCCATGCTGCCGCCGGCGTCGATCCGCGGCCAGGATATGTCTCCGAGGTCATAGGCAAGCTGCTGGTCGATCACGCCGGCCGTCGCGTCGGAGGCATCGCCGTTGCGGCCGGTGACCCGTTGCTTGAGCACTTCGGCAGGGGCGGACAGCCACAGTCCGGCGAAGTCCGCCTCGACATGGCGGGCAACCTCCTCGATCCGCTGCCTCTCGCTTTCAGCCGCGAAGACGGCGTCGAAAATGGCCGAATGTCCGGCCGCGAGAACCGCCTGGATGGTTTCGTCCAGGGCCTCATAGACCCGCTTTGACGCCTGAAGGGTGTAGGCCTCCTGCGGAGCCGTCTCCGTTTCGGATATCCTTAGAAGGCGCTTGCGCATGACGTCGGTGCGCAGGACACGCGCGCCTGGTGCCCGGCCGATTTCCGGCGCGAGCGCATGGGCAAGGGTGGTCTTGCCCGTGCCGGACAGACCGCCGATGGCGATGAGCTTCGGTCTGGACGGGTCCAGGAACTGAAGCGCATAGCTGAAATAGGTCCGGGCCAGTTTCTCCTGTTGCCGCCTCTGGCCGGCATCGCTCTGGTTGAGCGCGGCACTGGCGGCGATCTTGGAGCGGATTGCGGCGCGCATCATCAGGTAGAAGGGCAGGGCGGCGAGTCCCGCGGGGTCGTTGTCCAGAAGGCTTTTGTCGAGATAGCGGTTGAAGACCCGGTTGGCCGCATGCCGCTGGCCGCGTTCCCAAAGGTCCATCAAGAGAAAGGCAAGGTCGTAAAGCACATCGCCCGTGGCGATGGCATCTGAAAACTCGACCGCGTCGAAGAGCACGGGTTTGCCGTCGATCATGACGATGTTGCGCAAATGGGCATCGCCGTGGCATCGGCGGACCAGACCTTCCTCGCCCCGCCTCAGGATCAGCTCGTGGAGCGAAGCCAGGGTCGTGCGCGACATCCTTGTGAGGTGGTTGACGTCGTCGGGAGAAAACAGCTCCGGGTGTTCGCGGAAAGCGGCGTCGTTCTGCTCGACATAGGACACCAGCTCGGCATGGAAGCCGGCGGCATCGCGCATTGGTGCGATGGCATGGGCGTCCACCATCATTTCCGCGAGCTTGTCCGACAGGGCGTTGGAGAACGCACCTTCCGCCGCAATGACGTCGAGTTCGTCTCTGTGCTCGAATCGGTGCATTTCGACAACCCATTCGACAGGTTCGCCCGCACCGTCGAGCGCCAGTGCGCCGCCGGACTCCTGCGTGACCGGAAGAGCTCTTATATATATGTCAGGCGCATTCGCCCGGTTGCAGCTGATTTCGGCCTTGCAGGCCGCTTCGCGAAAGGCAAGGGTTGAATAGTCGAGAAAGGGAAATCGGACGGCCCGCTTGATCTTGTAGGCCTTGCTGCCGGTCAGGAACACGATATTTGCATGGGTGTCGATTCGCTTGAAATCGGCATCCGCCGGGCCGCCAGAGAACAGGCTTGCCAGAAACTGAAGGACTTCGTTCTGCGTGGGGGGCTGCTGCATGTCCCGCCTTTCTTTTGAACCGGTCGGATTGTGCCCTGAGAGCGTTCGGGAAGGTTTGATCCTTCTCAATGTGATGTGACAGCGATGTGGCACAAATAAACAGGAATGTCAGTAAAGGAGGATCCCATGAGCGACTATCCGGCTTTGAAGAAGATCAGGCTGAACCTGGCCCGGACCAAAGAATATCCGCAAGGCTCCGCACGCCATGGGTATGAGTTCACCGCGCCGCTGGACGAAACCGGCCATATCGACGCGGCCCTTTGGAAGAAGCAGCGCCAGCATTGTCGCGTGCGCCGGTTCTGGGGCAACGAGGAAGAAGAAGTCGGTCATCTGATCCACAGGCCGGGCGGGTCCTGGGCCTTTCACTACGACATCGACGGCGAGGACGACGATGAAGCGGGCTACCGTTTCGGCGCTCATGCCTTCAACCCGGGCGAATATGTTTCCATCAAGGACGAAGATGGCGAAATGCACACGTTCCAGGTGGTGACCGTACTGTCAGTCTGACGTTCTGTCTCAGGGGTACATGCGGGGCCTTTGTTTGAAAAGCTGAAGCAAACAGGAGGATGCTGAAATGACTTCGTTGATTCCTTCTCTTTGGAACGACCCGAACAAAACCTTTATGTCCCTTCAAAAGGAAATGGACAGGCTCTTTGAGGACTTTGGCCGCAAACTGCCGGCCGGAAGCCCCTTCGCGGGCGGCTTCCCGTCGGTCAATGTGAGCGAGACCGATACGGGGCTGGAATTGACGGCGGAACTGCCGGGCGTCGCGGAAAAAGACATCGACGTCTCGGTCTCCGACAGGACACTGACCCTCAAGGGCGAAAAGCAGGAAGAAAAGACGGTCGACGAAAAGGATCGTCACGTGAGCGAACGTTCCTTCGGTTCGTTCCGGCGGGTGATGACGCTGCCCTTTGCGCCGAAAAAGGACGGCATTGAGGCCCATATGGACAACGGCGTGCTGACGGTCATCCTGCCGCGTCCGGAAGAAACGGGGCCGCAGGCGCACAAGATCGAGGTCAAGCGCAAGGGGTGACCTCGCCGGCTTTTGGTAGACTGGATTGTAATCAACGGGCGCCGGGAAACCGGCGCCCGCTCGCGTTTGGGGCGTGTCTGTCCGGTTCCTGTTCGTGAATGCTGCAACTTGAACAGAGAAGTTTCTTCCATTTTGGAATGAAATCATTGCTAATTAATCTGGTTTTTGCCTCTGACGGACCTGTCTTTCATACGGTATAGAATGAACAGCGAAATTTTTTAGCAGGAATCGGGACATGAGCCAGAAGACCGGCGGCGAATTGTTGGTGGAAGCGCTAGAGCGGCACGGGGCGGAACGTGTGTTCTGCGTGCCCGGCGAAAGTTATCTGGCGGTTCTGGATGCGCTCTACGATGCCTCCATCGCCGTGACGGTGTGCCGTCAGGAAGGTGGAGCGGCGATGATGGCCGATGCCTACGGCAAACTGACCGGCAAGCCGGGCATCTGTATGGTGACCCGTGGCCCCGGGGCGACCAACGCATCCGCCGGCGTTCACGTGGCCGCGCAGGATTCCACGCCGATGATCCTCTTCGTCGGTCAGATCGAGCGCGGCATGCGCGAGCGTGAGGCCTTCCAGGAAATCGACTACCGGCAGATGTTCGGCGGCATCGCCAAGTGGGTGGCGGAAATCGACCATGCCGACCGCGTGCCGGAATTCATCTCCCGCGCCTGGCACGTTGCGACCTCCGGCCGTCCCGGTCCGGTCGTTCTGGCGCTGCCGGAAGACATGCTGGTGGAGATGGCCGACGCGCCGCAGCCGCCTGCCTGGACCCAGGTGGAGACGCATCCGGGGCTGACCCAGATGGCCGACCTGCAAAAGCGGCTCTGGGCCGCCGAGCGCCCGATCGCGATCCTCGGCGGCAGCCGCTGGTCGGAGGATGCAGTCGCCGCATTCACCCGCTTTGCCGAACGCTTCGAGCTGCCGGTTGCCTGTTCCTTCCGCCGCCAGATGCTGTTCGACAACTTGCATCCGAATTATGCCGGCGATGTCGGCATCGGCATCAATCCGAAGCTGCTGGCGCGGATCAAGGCTTCCGATCTGGTTCTGCTCGTCGGCGGCCGCCTGTCGGAAATGCCGAGTCAGTCCTATTCACTGCTTGATATTCCTTCGCCGTCGCAGCAGCTGGTGCATGTGCATGCGGACGCCGAAGAACTCGGCCGCGTCTACCGTCCCGAGCTTGCGATCAACGCCAGCCCGACCGCTTTCTGCAAGGCCGCGGAAGGCCTGCAGCCGCCCACCGAGATCAAGGGCGCGGGCAGGGCCGCAAGCGCACATGAGGACTATCTGGCCTGGTCCGGCGCCCGGCCGGAAATTCCGGGCAGCCTGCAGATGGCAGGCGTCATGGAGTGGCTGGAAGCAAACCTTGCCGAGAATACGATCTGCACCAACGGGGCGGGCAACTACGCCACCTGGCTGCACCGCTTCCACCGCTTCCGCCGATTTGCGACACAGGCTGCGCCGACCTCCGGCTCGATGGGCTATGGTCTTCCCGCCGCCGTTGCCGCGAAGGTGACCTTTCCGGACAGGCAAGTCGTGTGCTTTGCCGGGGACGGCTGCCTGCAGATGACCATGCAGGAATTCGGCACCGCCTGCCAGGAAGGCGCCAATATCATCGTCCTTGCTATCGACAACGGCATGTACGGCACCATCCGCATGCATCAGGAGCGCAATTATCCGGGCCGCCCGTCGGCGACCAAGCTGGTCAACCCGGACTTTGCCGCGCTTGCCCGCAGTTATGGCGCTTTCGGCGAAACGGTGGAAACAACGGAAGAGTTCGGCCCGGCCTTCGAACGCGCAGCGGCCTCCGGCCTGCCGGCCATCCTGCATCTGAAGCTTGACCCGGAAGCCATCACGCCCGCCGCGTCCCTCAGCCAGATCCGAGCAGCGGCGCAGGCCAAGTAAGGCGCTGCGGTCCGGCAGACACATTTCAAGTTCTTCTCTTGCCATCCCGGGCAAAGCGAAGCGGAGACCCGGGATCCGGTAACCACTGACGTTGATGCGTGGCGCAAAAGTGAGTGTTTACCGGGCCCCTGCCCAGGCAGGGGCGGCTTGCAGAATTTTCGATGCTGAAAACTCAAGGCCGGACGTCAATCGAAGCGGCAAGTCAAGGCATCTGACGTTCGGCCAGCCTCAAGCCTCTTCCGGCACATCCGCCACCGGCAGGGTTACCAGAGCGATGCCGGGGTCGTCCGGCGAGGTGCCGACCTTGAAGCCGAGGGCCTGACACATGGAGATCATCGATGTGTTTTCCTTCAGAACCTCGCCCTTGATTGTCTCGATGCCGTCAGCCTTTGCGTAGCGGATGATAAGGCGCATCAGGGCCAGACCGAGCCCGTGCCCTTTAAGGTCGGAGCGGACCATGATGGCATATTCGCCGGTCTGGTGATCCGGATCGGCGTGAAGCCGTACCACGCCGAGCAATTTGCCACTGTCCTCGTCAACCGCAGCGAAGGCCATGGCGCGGGCATAGTCGAGCTGGGTGAGGCGGGCAAGGAAGCGGTGGCTGAAATCGCGGACCGGCGCAAAGAACCTGAGCCGCAAATCCTCCGGTGTCACTTCCTCGAAAAAGGCCTTGAAGAGATCCTCGTCTTCCGGGCGGACCGGGCGGAGGAAGACCCGCTGCCCGTCCTTGAGTGTCTGGTGCTGTTCCCATTCCTGCGGATAGGGGGAGATGGCGAGGCGGGAGCTGCCGGCTCGCCCGGGGCGCCTTTCCGGATGACACAGGGTCATGCGCGCGTCGAGGCCGATCAGGCCGGTGGGCAGGGAGACCATCGGGTTGATATCGAGTTCCAGGATTTCCGGAATGTCGATGGTGATCTGGGACAGTTTGACCAGTGTTTCAGCTAGCACCGCGCGGTCGAGTGCCGGGCGGGAGGGGCCTCCATCCAGAAGCCGGGCGATCCGTGTTCTTCTGATCTGGGCCTCGGCAAGATTGAGGTCGAGCGGCGGCAGTTCCAGCGCGATATCCTCGCTTTCCTCGATGGCGGTTCCGCCCTGGCCGAACACAAGCACGGGCCCGAATTCAGGTGTCTCGGCAAGACCCATGTAGAGTTCCAGACCATGGCGGTCTTCCAGCATCGGATGAATGGAGACGCCGGTGATCCGGGCATCGGGGTAGTTCCGCAGGGTATTGTCGAACAGTTCTTCGGCAGCCCGTTCGACCGCCTCTGGATTTTCAAGTCCGAGCCGGACACCGTCGATCCGCGACTTGAACGGCAGGTCCGGAGAGATCAGCTTGACGACGCAGTGCCTGACACTTTCGAAGAAGGGCGTTGACAGCCTGGCGGCTTCTTCGGCGGTTGCCGCCAGTTCGGTCGCCATGATGGGAATGTCGTAGGCCTTCAGGATGCGGCAGGCTTCCGGTGGTGTCAGCCAGTTCCGGCCTTCTTCCAGCGCCGCTTCGACAAGGGCACGCGCCGAGGCAATGTCAGGGGAGAAAGTCGTCGGCAGGCTCGGCGGGGCTGCCATCAGGAACTCACGGGCTTCGGCATCATGCGCCAGATGCATCAGGCTGCGGGCTGCCTCTGCCGGGCTGGGGTAATTGGGGATCTTCGCGGCGGACAATTCCGCCCGGATGGTGTCATCGGCCCCGACCAGACCCGCAACCAGCGCCTTGCGCCGCCCGGTCCGGCGGCGGTCAGCCGCCGCGGCCTCGGAGATCGCGCCCGCGATTGCGGTCAGCGGCTGGAAAGCGCTGGCGGCCTGAAGCACGATCGCGCCGTCGACCCGGTTGTCCTTCAAAACGGTGGTGATCGCAGCGGTAATGTTCTCCGGGGTGACATCGTCCTGCAGGATGACGGTGCCGTTTGCCGCCGGGGTGACGCTCAGGTCTGCATAGTTGCGGCTGAGCGAGTCGAGCGCCTCCCGCGTCTCCGGTTCCAGATGGGCGAATTGTCCGCCGAGATCCATCAGCCGGTCGACGGCCAGGCTTGCCAGGCTGCGTCCGTTGGCGATGACGGCGAGCGCCTTGCAACGCGGCACGCGGATATTCGACAGGGTCTCAAGAGCTTCGAACATTTCATCGAGATCGTGCACGCGCAGAAGACCGGTCCTGCGGAAGACGGTTTCATACACCAGATCGGTTCTGGCAAGGCGCCCGGCATGGGTGCGTCCGGTGCCTCCCGTGTCCCGGCTCTTGCCGGATCGCAGGACGATGACCGGTTTGCTGCGGGCCGCCGCCCGGGCCGCGGAAATGAACTTGCGCGGATCGGCGATGCCTTCCAGGTGCAGCACGATGGAGCGCGTGCGGTAGTCCTGTGCGAAATAGTCGATGAGATCGCTGACATCCACATCCAGACGGGCCCCGAGAGAGACCACTGCCGAAAATCCGGTGTTGTGGGATTTCGCCCAGGACAGCGTGGCATTGAGCACGGCGCCCGAGCGTGAGAAGAAAGCAACGTCTCCCTTCCTGGCGGGCTCCGCGCTCAAAAGTGCGTTGAGGCTGTTACCGGGAACGGAAAGGCCAAGGCTGCCCGGTCCGATCAGGCGCAGGTTCGTGGCCCTGGCCGCTTCACGGCAGGCCTGCATCAGGTCCGCCGGCCAGGTCTCGAAGCCGGGCGAAGGGATCAGGACCGCGCGGGTGCCGCCCGCGCCCAGCTTGAGGATCGTATCGGGCAGGGTTTCCGCCCTTGCAAGATAGATCGCAAGATCCGGATGCTCGGTGAGATCCTCCAGCCGGGCCACCTTCCGGACCTCGAAGGGAACCTCCTCGTCGATACCGACCAGCGTGACCCGGTGACCGGCTTCGATTTCCTGAAGGCAGTCCATCAGCTTGCCCGTCAGGACGCCCGGATGGCGGCAGGGACCGAACACAGCGATGGAACGGGGCGCGAAAAAACCTTCGAGATTGCGGATGGTCACGGGGCAATCCTTTCGAAGTGCTTGGGAAAACTCGGTCAATCAGGAGGCGCCGGCAAAAAGGACCCGCGGATCCGATTGTGTCAGATCCGCGGGTGTTTTGCACTGCGAAAAGCTGATTAGTGCGCCATCAGCACCGGGACGGTCATGGCTTCCAGGATCTCCCGCGTGGCCCCGCCGAACAGGAATTCGCGCATGCGGCTGTGGCCGTAGCCGCCCATTACGACCAGGTCGTTGGAGTTGTCTGAGACATGATTGAGAACCGTGTCGGCGACGCTGGCCTGCGGGTTGGTGACGACTTCGATCGTGACCTGCATGTTGTGACGCGCCAGATAGCTCGCCACGTCCGCGCCGGGCTGACCGCTTCTCTTGCTGCCCGGTTTCTCGATCACCAGAACGGTGATGTTTTCCGCCCTTTCCAGGATCGGCAGTGCGGCATGAATGGCGCGCGTCGCGGTGGAGCTGCCGTCCCAGCCGATGAGCACGTTTTTCGGCTGGTATTCCTTGCTGCCGATATAGGGTACCAGCAGCACCGGCACTCCGCTTTCGAACAGGATGGTTTCGATCAGCAGTTCGCGCATGGGTTCGGGCTGGTCCGGATTGACCTGTCCGACGACGACCAGATCGGTCGGGCGGCAATGAACGAGCACGTTCTCCAGCGGGCCGCCGGTCAGGATTTCCGCAACGCGGCTCTCGCTCTTGACCGCAGTGAGCCGTGCCAGTTCGTCAAACTTGCCTTGGGATTCCTTTGCGGCGGCGATGGCCTGCTCGTGCGCGGCCTGCAGATAGTCGACCGGCATCGGGGCGGCTGCGAAGGCCGGCACCACCGGTTCGAACGATACCGCCAGTCCCGTCACATGGGCATCGTAGTTGCGACCGAATTCAAGGGCGTATTTCGCGGCCGGTTGATCGCCGGCAAGATCGAGAACGGTCAGTATGTCTTTGATAGGCATTGATCCCTCCATCGGCGGTGACGACTTCGCACCAGCCTTCATTCAAATTTACAGGACAGCCGCGCGACACGTCCTTGACGCGTATCAAATCAAATGGAACGGGAAACGTGCCGGTGGCGGACTTTAAAAAAATACGCATTATGAGGCCATGTCGAAACGCTGGCTCTATCTGGCCCTGCCGCCCTTTCTCCTCGTGGCTGCCGCCTTCGTACTGGTCCAGTTGTTCCTTGAACTGGACCGGGACGCCGTCGACCGGAAAGCGGGCGAGCGTCTGACGCTCTACCGTCAGACGATTCTGGGAGAGTACCAGAAATACCGCTATCTGCCTTACATGATCGCACGGGATCCACGTGCCACTTTCGTGCTGGGCCTCGGGCAGCCAGTGGAAAGTGCCAATCGTTTCCTGCAGGAGATGGCGGAAAACTCGGGTGTGGAACTGCTCTATGTGATGAACGCCGAGGGCACGACGCTGGCGGCGAGCAACTGGCAGGACGAACTGTCTCTGATCGGCCGGAACTATGGCTTCCGTCCCTACTTCAAATCGGCAATCAAGGGCGAAGAGGGGCAATTTTTCGCAATCGGGGCGACCTCGGATGAACCGGGATTGTTCCTGGCGCGCCCGACACCGGTGACAGGTGCCCCTCTCGGGGTCGCTGTGGTCAAGGTGGACATGCGGCCCCTGGAGGAAGCCTGGGCCGAGGGGGGCGAGATCGTGTTCGCTTCCGATGCCAACGGCGTGATCTTCCTGTCCAGCCGGCCGGAATGGCGCTATCGCAGCCTTTCGGTGCTGCCGGAAGACGTGCGCCGGATGATCGAATCCACGCGGCAGTATGCCGGGCAGGACCTCAAGCCGGTCAGCCGCCAGCCGGTCGAAGCCAGGGAGCAGGTCAGCATCGACGGCAGGGTTTACCGTCACAATACGTCTGATGTCGGGCTGCTGGGCTGGACCCTGCACTTCCTGGTGCCGGTTCAGGAGGCGCGCAAGAGCGTCTTGCCGATCTGGGCGGCGACCCTGTCGCTTTGCCTTGCCTACGCCGTCGTGCTTCTGGTGCTGCGCGGGCGGCGGCTGCGCAAGGCGTCGGTCGAACTGCGCCGGGAGTCGGCGGAACTGAAGGAACTGAACACGCGCCTGGTCGGGGAAATCCAGGAACGCCGCCGGGTCGAGCGCGAGCTTCTTGAGGCGCAGCGCGGCCTTGCCCGTTCCAATCGTCTTGCCGCCGTCGGTGAAATGTCGGCAGCCGTCGTCCATGAACTCAGCCAGCCGCTTGCCGCGCTCAGGATGTTCGTGGCCGGAACGCGCAAGTTTCTGGAAAAGGGGGATACGGGAACGGCCGCGGAAAATCTCGACGAGATCGACGCTTTGCAATCGCGAATGGCAAGCCTGACGCAGGAGCTGAAGCGTTTCGCGCGGCCGGCAGAAAGCCGGATCGAGAAGATCGACCTGCGCGAGAGTGTGCGCACGGCAGAGAAGATCGTCCGGCCACGCTTCGAGGAAACCGGTGTCGTTCTGAAACTGGACCTGCCTGCGACCCCGCTGGAAGTCGAAACCGCCCCTTTCAGGGTCGAGCAGATCCTGGTCAACCTGCTGCGCAATGGTGCCGATGCCGCCGCGACGGAGGATGCCGGCGAGGTTCTGCTGCGTGCGGATGTTTCGGGCGAACAGGTCCGCCTGCGGATTTCCGACAACGGGCCCGGCATTCCGGAAGATCTGCGGGAGCGGATTTTCGATCCGTTTTTCTCCACCAAGACCAGTTCAGGCGGTATGGGACTGGG
>NZ_JBNKYW010000186.1:0-7945 GCF_050301095.1 Roseibium sp. | reverse complement strand
CCGGCATCGGGCGGCGAGCTGTCGGGCGGAGCGGGTTCCGGAGCCTCCGGAGGCGGGGCACTGATCGGCACCGGTTTCGGGGCTGCCGGCGGTACGCGGTCCGGTGCAATTCTGGCCCGCATGAAGGTGCATCCGGACGCGAACTGCTTGAACGGCCGATGTAGCCGCTTTTCGTCCACCAGAAGCGGAAACAGGGTCTTGGCCTGATCCCGAAGCCTGTCCGAGTTGAGCCGGTCCTTGGTCACGCCCCTGCGGTTGACCAGCACATAATCGCACCGGTTCCGGATTTCACGGCAGCGCTGGCTGTAGTCGCATACGTTCAACGATCCGCGCAGCAACGCGATATTGGTGCCCTGCCGCGTGATGGTGACGTCAAAAGCGGTTCCACGGACGCCGATGGTGCCGTTCGGCGTCTTGATCTTGTAGGCGGAATGCTTGCTGTTGCCGCTGATAAAGCGAAATGCACCGCGTGTGGCGCTGATCGTGAGCCGCTTGACTGTCTTGTTCTTGTTGAAGACGAAATCGTCGATCTTCACATCGGCATTGGGGCCGACAACGATCTTGGTCCCGTCGATAAGCCGAATCTGGGCGTTACCGCTCGCGTTCGCCCGCAGCCGGTCGTTTTCATAAATCTCCGTATCGACAAGAACGAGCCGCGGCTTCGCCCCACCCGTCGCACGGACCGTTCTGGAGGCCTCTACGGTGGTGCCTACCTTGCCGGCTAACGCTGTCGTGCAAAAAGCGGAGAACAGGACGGCCGCCACCGCTAACGGGGCCAAATACATATACCCCTCCTTTGTTTGAACAATCCGCTTCTATAACATACCGTTAACCAAAAACCGAATCACATTCACGATGGCATTTTGGAATTCGCCTTATTTGTCAAGGATTTATTTGACAATGGCAAAAGTGGCATGGGTTGTATGCCGGACGCGCTCGGAATGCCACGGCAGCCGTGCGCCCCGCGTTGGACGGGAAGACGACGATGGGCCGAAGACTTGTGAGCTTTCTGCGCAACAGGCATCTGTTCGTAGCCTTTCTAACGCTGGTCCTTCTGGTCGGCGCGCGTGAGGTGCGCCTCTACGATCCGGTGTTCGTCGCCTCTCTGCGCGCCCTGACTTTCGACGTCTATCAACGCCTCAAGCCGCGTGTTCCGCTCGGCCAGCCGATCCGCATCATCGACATCGACGAGGAATCGATCGCCCAATACGGCCAATGGCCCTGGCCACGCACGCAACTGGCCCGCCTTGTCGACCGGATTGCCGCCCTCGGAGCAGCCTGTATAGCCTTCGACATGGTTTTCTCCGAGCCCGACCGGACCGGGCCGGCAGGTTTTTTGCGCGAACTGGAAGAACGCGGCTGGCCGGGCCGGGCCGAGATCGGCCCGTTGCTGTCCGGTATTCCCGACAATGATTTGGTGTTTGCGCAGTCGATCGCCCGTGTGCCGACGGTCCTGGGTTTCTTCAACGAAGCCCGGTCCCAGATGGGTCTGCCTGAACCCAAGGCCGGTTTTGTTGTTCTCGGCGACGACCCGGCTCCCCTGCTCAACCAGATCAGGGGCAGCGTCATGAGCCTGCCGCCCTACCGGCAGGCGTCGACCGGCAGCGGCACCATTTCTCTCGGACAGGGGGACGCGGACGGGGTTGTCAGGCGGGTTCCCATGTTCATTGCCGATGAGAACGGTCAGAAATTTCCGGCCATGGCGCTTGAAACCCTGCGTGTCGTCCAGGGCGAAGGCACCTACATCCTGAAGACCAGCCAGGCGAGCGGTGAAGTCAGCGCCGGGAACGAGGCCATGACCGAATTCAAGGTCGGCCAGTTCCAGGTGCCCGTGACCGCCAACGGCGAGCTGATGCTGTATTACTCCAAAAACGATCCGTCGCTGTATCTCTCGGCCAAGGACATCCTGTCCCTTTCAGACGAGGAACTCGCACCTTTGATCGAGGGCCATATCATCCTCTTCGGCGCGTCGGCTGCCGGGCTGAGGGACATTCGGCTGACCGCGCTCGGCGAAAGCGTTCCGGGCGTCTTCATGCACGAGCAGATCATCGACCAGATCCTCTCCGGCGCGTTCCTGAGCCGGCCGGACTGGGCAACGGGTGCCGAACTCGCCGCCCTTTTTGTCGTCACACTCGCTCTGGCTGTCATCCTGCCGCACTCCGGGGCCTATGTTTCGGCAGGCATCGGCGCGGTTCTGACCGCGACGGTCTCCGCCGGTAGCTGGTTCGCCTTTGCCCGCTATGGCCTGTTGCTTGACCCGGTCTTCCCGATGCTGGTGTCCGGGCTCATCTTCCTGATGACAACGATCTTCATCTTTGCAATCGCCGAGCGGGAAAGGCGGTTCGTCCGCAACGCCTTCCAGCGTTACCTTGCTCCGGATTTGCTCAAGAAGCTCGAGGAGCACCCCCAGTCGCTGCGGCTTGGGGGCGAAATAAGACACATGACCTTCATGTTCATGGATGTGCGCGGGTTCACGCCGATTTCGGAGAAACTGACACCGGAAGAGCTTGTCACCTTCCTCAACCGCCTGCTGTCGCCCCTGTCGGAGGCCATTCAGGAGCGGGAGGGCGCTATCGACAAATACATAGGCGACTCCATCATGGCCTTCTGGAACGCGCCGCTCGACGTGACGGACCATCCGCTCAAGGCAGCGCGTGCCGCGCTCGCCATGGTCGGGATTGTCAATGAGCTCAATGAAAGAGATGCCTTCGGTTTCAAGGCCGGGTCGAGCGGAATTGGCGACGTGGGCATCGGCATCGGCCTCAACAGCGGACCGGGGTGCGTCGGCAACATGGGATCGACATCCCGCTTCAACTATTCGGTCGTAGGCGACGCGGTCAATATCGCCGCGCGCATCGAATCCTCCTGCAAGGAAATCGGCTGGCCGGTCCTCCTGTCGGAAACAACAGCGGAAGCCTGCCGGGAATTTGCCATCCTGGAAGCCGGGTCGATCGCGCTCAAGGGCAAGAGCGAACCGGTCACCCTCTACGCCCTGGTGGGCGACGAAACGCTTGCCGGGTCGCCGGCCTGGCAAGATCTGGCAGCCCGGCATGCCGAGTTGATGGCAAGCCGCACAAGGGGCGCCGGCCCCGCCGAGATCGACAGGCTCACGAACGCCTGCCTTGCCACGGCGCCACCCGGCCTGGCTCCGTTCTATAGCAAGCTCATCTCACGCCGGGCTGCGGCGATCGTTGCTGAAGAACACCAATGACCCGCACCGGCGGGATCCGCTTGCTGTGTGACCTTCAGGCTTTCCCGACGGACTGGCGCTGCGTTCCAAGACCTTCGATCCCAAGCTCGATGACCTCGCCGCCCCTGAGATAGACCGGCGGTTTCTGGCCCATGCCGACACCCGGCGGCGTCCCGGTGGAGATGATGTCGCCCGGCTGCAGGCTCATGAACCGGCTGACGTAACTGACCAGATGCGCGACGCCGAAGACCATGGTTTCCGTCGAACCGTCCTGGTAGCGTTTGCCGTCGACTTCCAGCCACATCCTCAGGTTCTGGGGATCGGCAATCTCGTCGCGCGTCACCAGCCAGGGACCGGTCGGACCGAAAGTGTCGCAGCCCTTGCCCTTGTCCCAGGTGCCGCCGCGCTCGATCTGGAATTCACGTTCGGAGACATCGTTGATGACGCAATAGCCTGCCACATGATCAAGGGCATCAGCTTCCTCGATGTAAGCGCCGCCCTTGCCGATCACGACACCGAGTTCGACTTCCCAGTCGGTCTTCACCGAGCCACGCGGGATCTTCACCTCGTCATTGGGTCCGCAGATAGCGCTCGTCGCCTTTAAGAAGATCACCGGCTCCTTCGGCACCTCGGCGCCGGTTTCGGCGGCGTGGTCCGAATAATTGAGGCCGATGCAGATGAACTTGCCGACCCGGCCGACGCACGGGCCGATCCGGCCGTCTTCCATCAGGGGCAGGGAGACGGGATCGACTGCTGCAATTCTTGCCAGGCCGTCCGGCGTCAGCGTGTCACCCGCAATATCAGGAACGAGTGCGGAGAGGTCCCGCGGTTGGCCGTCCTTGTCCAGAATGGCGGGCTTTTCACGGCCTGCGGCTCCGATGCGGAGAAGTTTCATGTTTCTATCCTCAAGGCTTGATATCAGGCGGCTTCGGTCCGGCCGCCCCGAAAGATGTGGTGCGCGATCGACGAGGGTTTCATCTCGATGGAGAAGCCGGGCGCTTGCGGGGGCATGTAAGCCGCATCGCGGATGACGCAGGGGTCGACGAAATGCTCGTGGAGATGATCGACATATTCGATCACCCGTCCCTCCATCTTGCCGGACACCGCAACGAAGTCGATCATCGACAGGTGCTGGACATATTCGCAAAGGCCGACGCCGCCCGCATGGGGCCAGACGGGCAGGCCGTATTTCGCCGCCAGCAGCAGGACGCTGAGCACTTCGTTGAGGCCACCCATGCGGCAGGCGTCGATCTGCACGATGTCGATAGCACCGCCCGCGATCATCTGCTTGAAGACGATCCGGTTCTGGCACATCTCGCCGGTCGCCACCTTCACCGGCGCCACTGCCTGGCGAATGCGGCGGTGACCGGCGATATCGTCCGGACTGGTCGGTTCCTCGATGAAATAGGGTTTGGCGAAAGCCAGGCGGTTCACCCAGTCGACGGCCTGATCGACCTCCCACACCTGGTTCGCATCGATCATGAGGAACCGGTCCGGCCCAAGTTCCTCCCGGGCGATCCTGAGGCGGCGGATGTCGTCCTCCAGATCGCGTCCGACCTTCAGCTTCACGTGGGTGTAGCCGGCCGCTACGGCTTCCCGGCAGAGACGGCGCAGTTTGTCGTCAGGATATCCGAGCCATCCGGCAGAGGTTGTGTAACAGGGATACCCGCTCGTCTCGAGCCTGGCGATCCGCTCCGCCTTGCCCGGCTCCGCGGCCTTCAGAATGGTCAGCGCCTCTTCCGGTGTAATCGCGTCGGTAAGGTAACGGAAGTCGACGATGCCGACGATTTCCTCCGGGCTCATGTCGGCGACGAGCCGCCAGACCGGCTTGCCGGCCTTCCTGGCCAGAAGATCCCAGACCGCATTGACGACCGCACCGGTTGCAAGATGCATCGCGCCCTTGTCCGGCCCGATCCAGCGCAGCTGGCTGTCCGAGGTGACATGCCGCCAGAAGCGGCCCGGGTCCTCGGCGATCCAGGCAAGATCCAATCCGGTAACCAGATGGCGCATCGCTTCGATCGCGGCAACGCAGATGTCATTCCCCCGCCCGATGGTGAAGGTCAGGCCGTGGCCCTCAAGGCCCTCTTTATCCGTTTCAAGCACCACATAGGCAGCGGAATAGTCCGGATCGGGGTTCATGGCGTCCGAACCGTCGAGGTTTTCGGACGTCGGGAAGCGGAGGTCGTATGTCTTCAGACCGGTGATACTGGTCACGGGGTCATGTCCTCTGGCAAGTGTCAGATGGTCCAGCCGCCATCGATGGCGTAGGCCTGCCCGGTGGTGTAGGTGGCGTTGGCCAGGTGAACGGCAAGATCTGCGATTTCCTCCGGCGTGCCGATGCGGCCGATCGGCTGGCGAGCGATAAAGGCCGCACGGGCCGCCTCATAATCGCCCTGGGCACGCAACCGGTCCTGCAGCGACGGGCTTTCCACCGTGCCGGGGCAGATGGCATTGCAGCGGATGTTCTGCGCGACATAGTCGGCGGCTACCGCCTTGGTCAGTCCGATCACGGCCGCCTTGGTGGTGGTGTAGACAAAGCGGTTCGGCACGCCCTTCATGGAACTTGCCACGGACGCCATGTTGACGATTGCCCCGCCGCCGCGCTCCAGCATCGCCGGTAACACGGCGCGGATGGTCCGGATCATGGAGCGCACGTTGAGATCGACCGCGAAGTCGAAGTCCTCGTCCTTCATCTCCAGGATCGAGCCGGCGTGGACAAAGCCCGCGCCGTTGAAGAGAACATCCACCGGGCCGGTTTCGGCCACGACCGCTTGCACCTCCGCGTCCTTCAGGACATCGAGGTGGCGCGTTTCAATGCCGGACAATCCT
Source organism: Roseibium sp. (assembly GCF_050301095.1). Taxonomy (GTDB): domain Bacteria; phylum Pseudomonadota; class Alphaproteobacteria; order Rhizobiales; family Stappiaceae; genus Roseibium. Next base: position 1,926 of record NZ_JBNKYW010000186.1, on the reverse strand, counting down.
TCAATTTCCGCCAGTGCCGTCTCGTTGATGTCGGTTGCCACCACCCTTGCGCCATGGGCGGCAAAGGCGAGCGCCGTCGCGCGGCCGATCCCCTGGCCGGCGGCGGTCACCAGAACGGTCTTGTCCTTTACCCAGTTTGTCATGCTGTCTCCGTCTGCCCGTCAGGCGGGCTTGTTCCTGCGTTCCACGATGTGAATGTGATCGGCGACGAGAACCACCTCGTCGTTCTGGTTCAAGACTTCCGTGCGTTCGACCACGCGGCCGGCGGCCGGGCGCTTCGGGTCGTCGTCCTTGGCCACGATGGTGACGCGCGAGCGGATAGTGTCGCCGATGAAGACCGGTTTCACAAAGCGCAGCCGGTCGTAGCCATAGGAAAAGGCGACCGGGTTGATGACGCTGGCCGTCAGGCCGACCCCGATGGCAAAGACCATGGTGCCATGGGCGATCCGCTGACCGAAGGGTTGGGTTTTCATGAACTCCGCGTCCATGTGATGCGGGAAGAAATCTCCGGTGTGACCGGCATGGACCACGAAGTCGGTTTCGGTGATCGTCCGGCCATAGGTGACGCGCTCATGACCGAGTTCATAGTCCTCGAAATAGATCGTCTGTTCCATGGGTTACGGCCTTTGTGCGAGCGGGGTTGCGGGGGACGAGGAGGATTCATAGGCCGCTTCCACCAGGGCCATTGTGTTCCAGGCGTCCTCGACCGAGCTCACCAGTTCGGCATCCTCGCCTGAGGCGAAGCGCTGGAGGTTCGCCATGCGGCCGACGAAGGCATCCGGGAACCAGGCGCCCTTCAGCGGCACCGAGATCCACTCGTCTCCCCCCTTCGGGCGAATTTCGAGGATGTCCGGCTCGCCGCGCGGATAGTCCAGATTGACGCCGAGCTGCAGGTACGCCGCGCCTTCCGTTCCGCACACGCGGAATTCGCAGGCCTGGTGACGGCGGCCGAACTTGTGATCGTGATTGATCGACAGCGCGCAGCGCACCCTGTCGCCATAGTCGAGAATGGCGCTGGTGCGTGTCTGCGCCATCTCGTGGGACGGATGGCCGAGCGATTTCGCGTGCACGCCCTTCGGGTCACCGAGGATCTGGCGGATCAGGTCGAGATAATGGATCGAGTGCATGGTGATTTCGATCCGGGGCAGGCCTTTCAGGAACGCCCAGAGTTCCCAGGGCGTTGCCAGGGCCAGCCAGGCGTCGAAGTCGACAACCTCGCCAAGCCAGCCCCTGGCGATGGCATCCTTCAAGGCCAGCATCATCGGCGCAAAGCGCAGCTGGAAGTTGACGGCGGCGATCAGATTACGGCCGCGGCAGATCTGCAGGATTTCGGTTGCCCCCGCAAGGTCGCTGCCCATGGGCTTCTGGATCAGCACCGCGGCGCCTTCCGGAAGCAGGCGCAGAACCTCGGCGTGCACTTTCGGTGGCGTGGCAAGGTCGAAGACGGCGTCCGGGACGGCAGCTGCCTCCTCAGGCGAAGTGAAAGCCTGCACGCCCCATTCGTCCGCCAGAGCCCGGGCCTTTCCGGAATCCGGGTCATAAAGACCGGCGATGGGGAAACCGCCCTTTTGATAAGCCGGGAAATGGGCATCGCCGACGATGGAACCGGCGCCGAAGGTAACGATCGGGCGCGGCTTGGCGGGCAGTGGCCAGTCCTGGGCAAGGCTGGCGGGATCGAAGAATTCAGTCATGATGGAAGACCTCTTCCATCATCGCCCACCACTCGCCGTCCTTGCGGGTTTCCAAGGGTTGCTGGCAGGGCATGCAGACGTCCCACCATTCCTGCGTCTTCGGATCGGCGGCCATATTCGCGGCATCGGCTTCAAAATCCGTGCCGTGATACTCCCAGTAACCGAAGAGCAGGTTCTCCGGTTCCTTCAGGAAGATCGAATAGTTGCGGATGTTGCACCTGGAGATCATGTCGAG
>NZ_JBNKYW010000185.1:0-3233 GCF_050301095.1 Roseibium sp. | reverse complement strand
GGTGATGAGGAGTTCACGTCATGAAATGGTTGAAGACGCTGCTCGCAATCCTGGCCCTGGTTATTGCCGTCCCGGCGCTCGCTCAAGAGTCCGCGCCCAGGCCGAAGACGCTTTTCATCAACGTCAACGTCTTCGACGGCGTGAACGAAAAGCGGATCATGAATGCCAACGTCCTGGTCGAAGGCAATCTAATCAAGGAAGTATCGACGGCTAAAATCGACGCAGCCGGCGCGACCGTGATCGACGGCGGCGGGCGTACGCTGATGCCGGGCCTGATCGACGCCCACTGGCACACGATGTTCAATTTTTGGCCCGTCAGCAAGGTCTTGGGCTCCAACTTCGGCGCACTCAATATCGCGGCTGCGAAACATTCCGGGGAACAGCTGCTGCGCGGCTTCACCACGGTGCGTGATGTAGGCGGCAATGTCTATGGGGTAAAGATGACCATCGACATGGGATTGGTCGACGGTCCTCGGATCTATCCCTCCGGGCCGTACATCAGCCAAACCTCCGGACATGGCGACTTCCGCGGCCCTAACGATGTGCCCGAGAATCCGGCAACACCGCTGGACTACTTTCAGAGGGTGGGGCACACGCTGATCGCCGACGGGGTGCCGGAAGTGATCAAGCGCAGCCGCGAAATTCTGCGGATGGGTTCGACCCAGATCAAGGCCATGGCAGGCGGTGGCGTCACTTCTCTTTACGATCCGCTCGATGTCACGGAATACCTCTTCGAGGAAGCCAAGGCGATCGTCGACGTAGCCAAAACCTGGAACACCTATGTCACAATCCACGCCAACACCGACGCGGCAATCCGGATGTGGATCGACGCCGGCGCCCTGTCCGTCGAGCACGGGTTCTTCATCGAGGAGGACACCGCCAAACTGATGGCCGAGAAAGGCATTTGGTGGAGCATGCAGCCGATGGAAGCGCATGGAGAAGATGCCTTCCAGTTTGAAAGCCCCATCAGCACGGCCAAATATGAGGCGCTTATTGCGGGATTGGAAAAGGCCGTTGCGCTGACCAAGAAGTACAAGGTGAAGACGGCCTTCGGCACCGACCTGCTCTTCGATCCGGAATTGGCCGCGAAAGAAGGCAAATTTCTCGCCAAGCTCAAGAAGTGGTACTCGCCATACGAGGCGCTGAAGATGGCGACTTCGGACAATGCCGAGCTTCTGGCTCTGAGCGGTCCGCGCAATCCTTATCAGGACGGCCCGCTGGGTGTGGTGAAGGAGGGGGCCTATGCGGACCTCATCCTCGTGGACGGCAATCCGCTGGAAGATCTCGATCTCGTAGCCGATCCCGGGAAGAACTTCGCCGTCATCATGAAGGACGGGAAAATCTACAAGAACGCTATCAAGTAATTTTGGAGGCTGTCATATGGCACGCATGACCTACGTTCTCGCGATGACGGCAGTGATCTTCTCCGCTCCGGTATCCGCCCAGCAATTCGATCTCGTCATCAACAATGGCCGGGTGATGGACCCGGAGACGATGTACGATTCGGTTGCCAACGTAGGCATCAAGGACGGCCGGATCCTGGCAATTACAAAGCAGAACATCACCGGAAAGGAAACGATCGACGCCACGGGTCTCGTGGTGGCCCCTGGCTTCATCGACACTCACTTCCATTCGGTCGATGTCTTCGCGACCAAGATGGCGGTGCGCGACGGCGTCACGACCGGAATGGATCTTGAACAGGGCGCCGCCCGCGTCGGGGCCTGGTACGCGGCGAAGGAAAAAGCAGGCTGGCAAACCAACTTCGGCACGACGTCCAGCCTGCTGTTCACGCGCCTGATTGTGCACGATCCCGAGGTGAAGTTCGATGGACCGGCCGACATGGTCAACGGCACCAGGCTGGTCAACGAGAGCGCCAAGGACGGCGTGCCGGGCTGGTCGGTGACCCGCAGCAACCTTGACCAGATGAATCAGGTCGTCCGCCTGTTGGACGAGGATCTCCGCCAAGGCGCCATCGGGGTCGGCGTCGGCGCCGCCTACATGGCCAACGGCTTGACCACCTACGAGCAGTTCGAGACCCAGAGGGCGGCGGCCCGCTATGGCCGGCTCACTTCGGTTCACACCCGGTTTCACCTGAGCAACCAGACCCCGACCGAGGCCCAGATCGGCCTGGACGAGGTTCTGGTGAACGCGATGCTGCTCAAGGCCCCGCTGATCCTGGCCCACGACAACGACTACGGCTGGTGGGAGAATGAGGAAAAGCTCCGAATGGCACGCAAGCAGGGATACAACGTCTGGGGCGAATACTATCCCTATGTTGAGGGGTCGACGGGAATCAGCGCGGATTTTCTCCAGCCGAAGATATGGGTGGACAAGTACCACTACGAGTATAAGGACACGCTCTACGATCCGACGACAGATAGCTATGTTCCCGACCGGGCGACCTACGAGAAGATCGTCAAGGAAGATCCGGGCCGCATTGTCGTCGTGGTCATGCCGTACCGCCAGCCCTGGATCGGCAAGTGGCTGCGTATCCCGCACATGACCGTGGCCACGGATTCGATGATCGGCATCGACAGCAATGGCAACTTCCTGCCGTGGGACGCGGACTTCAGCGAGTACGCCGGCAACCCGCGCACGCCGGGCGCCATGGCCAAGACGCTGCGCCTGGGGCGCGAGCAGGGCGTGCCCCTGATGTTCACGCTGGCGCAGCTCAGCTATTGGTCCGCACTGCATCTCGGCGATGCCGGACTTCAGGACATGAAGGATCGCGGTCGCGTGCAGGTCGGCAAGATCGCAGACCTGACGCTGATCGACCCGGAAACGGTCACCGACAATTCGACGATGAAGAAAGGCGAACAGGGCCTGCCTTCGACGGGTTTGCCCTACGTGATCGTTAACGGGACGATCGTCGTGAAGAACAACGAGGTGCTGCCCGTGAAGCCCGGCAAGCCGATCCGTTACCCGGTTGAGGACAAAGGCCGGTTCGTGCCGGTGAGTGTCACTGAATGGCTCGATGAATACACAATCCCGGTCGAGACGATGCACTTTGACGACACGGGGGCGGGGGACGTCCTTGGAGAGAAGAATTGAGCGGCCAAACCGCCCGAGGCATGGGCGCCGAAGAAGTTCAGGCACTACGCGACGCTGGCCCTTCCCCTCGTCGACGATAAGGGCCAGACCTGCATGATCCTCTACTACATGTCTTTTTTCTGAAGCGGATTGTGGCCCTAAGGAGCCAGCGACTGTCCGAACAGTCGCGGTCCTTTACCCCC
>NZ_JBNKYW010000184.1:0-14171 GCF_050301095.1 Roseibium sp. | reverse complement strand
GGTTTCTGCCATCGCTGACCTCGATCTCGAAAAGGCGAGGTCTGCCTGCAGAACGGTCGGCTGGGAGGAGGAGCGGATCGCCGCGACCGCGTTCCTCGAAGACGCATCGGAATTGGCGATACGCGATGACGTGGATGTGTTGATCGAGGCAACCGGTAATCCCCGCGCCGGGATCGCCAATGCTCGCGCGGCCATTGCCGCTGGAAAACATGTGGTCATGGTCACAGTTGAGGCGGATGTTCTGGCAGGCCCCATTCTGGCTCGCGAAGCTGCATCGAACGGCGCCTGTTATTCTTTGGCCTACGGTGACCAGCCGGCGCTCGTCGCCGAGATGGTGGACTGGGCCCGAGCGGCAGGATTCCGCGTCGCAGCGGCTGGCAAGGGCACGAAATACCTACCCGCCTATCATTCGGTTACGCCTGAGAATGTCTGGGAGCATTATGGACTGACCACAGAGGAAGCTGCCAAAGCCGGCATGAACCCGCAAATGTTCAACTCGTTCCTTGACGGGACCAAGAGCGCAATAGAGATGGTCGCAATTGCAAATGCGTGTGGACTGAACGTTCCTGCACAAGGGCTCTCCTTCCCTCCTTGCGGTGTGGACGATCTGGCCTACGTGCTGCGTCCACGTGAGTGCGGTGGAATGCTGGAAGCGCGCGGCATGGTCGAGACGGTCTCATCCCTCGAACGCGACGGGCGACCTGTTTTCCGCGACTTGCGCTGGGGGGTCTATGTCGTTCTTGAAGCACCAAATGACTACGCCGCCGCCTGTTTCCGGCAATACGGGTTGCCGACCGACCCCACTGGTCGATTCGCCGCAATGTACAAGCCCTTCCATCTCATTGGTCTGGAACTATCCATTTCCGTCCTAAGCTGCGCACTGCGCAATGAGCCCACCGGTACGTCTCACGAAATGCGGGGAACTGTGGCTTCCGTTGCCAAGCGAGATCTGAAAGCCGGAGAGATCCTGGATGGAGAAGGAGGCTTTATGGTCTGGGGCAAGGCACTGCCCTTGGCCAAAGCCGGGAACGCTTTGCCGATTGGTTTGGCTCACAACGTTCGACTAAAGCGCGCCATCACGGCGGGTGAGACACTCGCTCTAGAAGACGTAGACCTTGAGTCGGACGCGGTGGCGGACCTATACCGATCAGTCGCAATAAACTGATGGTAGATACCGAGTTAAGTTGATCGGTGGCTTCGGATCGAGAAGCTACGAACTTCGGCTCCGGGCTGGGAGCAATAACTCGCCATGAGGGCGCCAAGCAACGGAAGTCCCTAAAATCCCCCTCCCTCCTCGGACTACTGGACCTTCCCTTCCTCTCCGCTTATGTTGCACCTGCGAAAAGCGGGGCCTGCTTCAGAGCCGGGCCAGGGAGGACATAAAAATGAAGATCTGCCGGACCAAGGCGGATGTGCGGGAAACCGTGCGGGCGTGGAAGCGCCAGGGTGAGAGCGTCGGTGTCGTGCCGACCATGGGCTATCTCCACGAAGGGCATCTCGGTCTTGTCCGTCTGGCGCGCGAGAAAGCCGACCGGGTAGTCGCCACCATCTTCGTGAACCCGACCCAGTTCGGCCCCAACGAGGATCTTGCCACTTACCCCCGGGACGAAGCGCGCGATCTGGCGCTGCTGGAAGCCGAGGGCGTCGATGCGGTGTTCCTGCCCAGTGTCGACGAAATGTACGGCGTCGGTGGCGATACCTATGTGGAAGTGCCGGGCCTGTCCGGCATCCTGCAGGGCGCTCTGCGTCCGGGGCACTTCCGGGGTGTCTCTACTGTCGTCACCAAGCTCTTCAACATCGTCACGCCTGATTTTGCCGTCTTCGGCGAGAAGGACTACCAGCAGCTCACCCTGATCAAACAGATGGTCCGGGATCTCGACATGCCCCTGGAGATCGTGCCGCACCCGACCGTTCGCGAGGCCGACGGGCTGGCCATGTCGTCCCGCAACGTGCGCCTCGATACACAGCAGCGGGCCGAGGCGGTCCTGCTCAGCCGGTCGCTGGCAAAAGCGGAAGAGCTGGCAGCTTCCCGCCCGGAGATTTCAAAGCTGGACGCGGCGATCCGCTCGGTTCTGGCCGAAGCAACGACGGGCGAGGTCAAGAGCGTCGATATCCGCGACGCGGAAACGCTGGAAGAACTCACTGGCCCACTCGACCGCCCGGCGGTCGTGCTGCTTGCCGTCCGCTTCGGTACGGTTCTTCTCATCGACCAGCGCGTCGTTGCGCCCGCTGACTGAATTCTGTCTCAAGCCCCTTCGAAAGGACGCCGCATGAGCACCCAGAAACCCGTTCGCCGCATCACCGCTCCGCAGATCACGGCGCGCAAGGGCGGCGATCCGATCGTATCGCTCACTTCCTATCACGCCCACACGGCGGCGATTGTCGACAAATACGCGGATTTCATCCTTGTCGGCGACAGTCTCGGCATGGTGATGCACGGCATGGAATCCACCGTCGGCGTGTCGCTGGAACTGATGATCATGCACGGCAAGGCTGTGGTGCGCGGTACCCAGAGGGCGCTTGTCGTTGTCGACATGCCGTTCGGCACTTATGAGGAAAGTCCGTCCATCGCCTTCCGCAATGCGGCCCGGGTGATGAAGGAAACCCAGTGCGGCGCGGTGAAGCTGGAAGGCGGGGCGCGCATGGCCGAGACCATCCGTTTCCTCACCGAGCGCGGCATTCCGGTGATGGCCCATATCGGCCTGACGCCGCAATCGGTGAACGTCATGGGCGGCTTCAAGACGCAAGGGCGCGACGAGGACAGCTGGGCGATCCACGAGGAAGACGCCCGCGCGGTCGCCGAGGCCGGTGCCTTTTCTCTCGTCCTGGAAGGCATGGTGGAGCCGCTGGCGGCCAGGATCACCAAGCAGATCGCCATTCCGACCATCGGCATCGGCGCTTCGAAGGAATGCGACGGCCAGATCCTGGTGCTGGAAGACATGCTCGGCCTCAACCCGACACCGCCGAAATTCGTCAAGGTCTACGGCAACCTCGGCGGCCAGATCGAGGCGGCGGTGAAGGCCTATTCCGACGAGGTCAAGGACCGCAGCTTCCCGGGCGAGGCGCAGGTGTATCGCTGAGGCGGCCTTTGGCTTGCTTGGCGTCGTGATGCTGATTTGACGCGGTAGCGGCTTTCCTCCGCTGTCACCCCGGACGACCATCGGGAGATCCGGGGTCCACTCGTTTGCAGAGACGTGGAATCTTTCTGCAGCGCTTCCTCGCCTCCAGTAGAAGCCTTGGCAAGTGGCAAGGCGAGTAGGCCCCGGCTCCGCGCTGCGCCTGGCCGGGGTGACACCTGTGGCTGGGGGAGCTGAATGACAAACGTTTGTTGGCTGCGTCTGAAGTTCGGTTGCTTCTTGCTGATCCGTTATTAATAAACGCCCGATTTCCGGCTGCACGGAAATGTGAGACGATCTAGTCTCGAGCCATGCTGATGATCCGACCCGATTTCGATACGCTCTATGAAGCGCTTGTGGCGCGGGACCCTTCCTATGACGGGCGGGCCTTCGTCTGTGTTTCCTCCACCGGCATCTTCTGCCGGCTGACCTGTCCCGCGCGCAATCCTAAGCCGGAAAACTGCACCTTCCATGAAACGGTTGCCGAATGCATCGAGGCCGGCTTCCGGCCCTGCAAGCGGTGCCGGCCGACGACGCCGGAGGCAAGTGCCGACCCGGTGGTGGGGCCCCTGATCGAGGCGCTGGAAAAGCGGCCCGGATACCGCTGGGGCGAACCGGATCTTAAGCGCATGGGCTTCGATCCTTCCACCGTCCGCCGTGCCTTCAAGCGCCATTTCGGCATGACTTTTCTGGAAATGGCCCGCCAAAGGCGTCTGCAGGAAGGGTTCTCGACGCTGGCCGGGGGCGGCAAGGTGATCGACGCGCAGATTACCGCAGGGTTCGAGTCTCCAAGCGCGTTCCGGGAGGCCTTTGCGAAGATCCTCGGGCAGGCTCCGGGTGCGTTTTCGGCCAAGCCCTTGCTCTTTGCCGACTGGGTTGCATCGCCTCTCGGTCCGATGATCGCGGTCGCCGACAGGACCCGGCTGCATCTGCTGGAATTTCTCGACCGGAAAGCCTTTCCGGCTGAATTCCGGAAACTGCAGTCCTATGCCAAGGGCGAAATCGGCTTCGGGCGGACGGAGGTCACGGAGCAGATCCAGGCGGAACTCGACCGGTTCTTTGCCGGCAAAGGTGCGGCTTTCGAGACGAAGCTGGCCCTGCACGGCTCGGCCTTCACACGCGATGTCTGGCGCGAACTCCTGACCATCCCGGCGGGCGAAACCCGCAGCTATTCCGAAGTCGCCGAAGCCATCGGCCGGCCGCAGGCGGTCCGTGCCGTCGCCCGTGCCAACGGCGCCAACCAGCTCGCCCTCATCGTGCCCTGCCACCGGGTGATCGGCGTCGACGGCTCGCTCACCGGCTACGGCGGCGGCCTCTGGCGCAAGCAGAAGCTGATCGAACTGGAGCAGAGTTACCGGGGGAAGGGGTGAGTTTCTGAAGCACATGAATTTGTCCCGCTTGCCTCAATTCCAGAGGTTTCTTTCCGGAAGCCCAACTTCAAACTCACCCTCATCCTGAGGAAGCGCGCAGCGCTGTCTCGAAGGATGGGCCGCTTGCTCAGGTGTGTGCCGCCCATCCTTCGAGACGGACCTTGCTGTCCTCCTCAGGATGAGGAAAATCGTGTTGAGAGGCCCGGCGGGGGGGCTGGAGAGTGATCGTGGTTGACGCTCTGCGGCACTAAATGACGGGCTAATTTTCAAGCCCGCCATTGTGTTTGAGCAGTGTTTGTTTCTGCTCCTACGCCCGTCCCACCTTCTGGGTCTGGCTGCCGAGTTTTTCGATGCCGAGGGTCATGACTTCGCCGCCCTTGAGGTAGACCGGTGGTTTCTGGCCCATGCCGACGCCCGGAGGCGTGCCGGTGGAGATCACGTCACCCGGCTGCAAGCTCATGAAGCGGCTGAGATAGGAGATCAGGAACGGCACCCGATAGACCATCGTGCTGGTGGAGCCGTTCTGGTAGCGCTTGCCGTCGACTTCCAGCCACATGGCCAGATTGTCGAAATCGCCGACCTCGTCCGGCGTGACGAGCCAGGGGCCGATCGGGCCGAAGGTGTCGCAGCCCTTGCCCTTGTCCCAGGTGCCAGAGCGTTCGATCTGGAATTCGCGTTCGGAGACGTCGTTGATGACGCAGAAACCCGCAACATGGGAGAGTGCATCGGCTTCCTCGATGTAGGCACCGCCTTTGCCGATCACCACGCCGAGCTCGACTTCCCAGTCGGTCTTCTCAGAACCGCGCGGGATCCTCACCTCGTCATCCGGGCCGATGATCGCAGAGGTCCACTTGTTGAAGACGACGGGTTCGGGCGGAACATCCAGGCCGGATTCCGCCGCGTGGTCCGCATAGTTGAGCCCGATGCAGATGAACTTGCCGATGTTGCCGACACAGGGACCGACGCGCAGGTCTTCTTGCGGCGTCCCTTCGACAACCGGCAGGCTCGTGATGTCGAGGCCCTGCAGGCGCTGGAGGCTTTCCGGCAAAAGGGCGTCGCCGGAAATGTCCGGAACGACACCGGAAAGATCGCGGACACGGTTGTTTGCGTCCAGAACACCGGGCTTTTCCTGTCCCGGAGCGCCAAATCTCAGCAATTTCATGAAGGACTTTCCTTAAGGTGTTGGGCCCCGCCGGAAGTGCGGCCGGGCAGTTCGATCTTGAAGTGTTGTCGGTCGCTACAATACAGCGATGGTTTTCGGATCGTCGATGCCTGATTTTCCGTACCCTAGATGGTGACGCCTCCGTCGACCAGCAGGGCCTGACCGGAAACGAACCGGCTTTCGTCCGACAGCAGGTAGACGACCATGGGTGTCAGGTCGTCGACGGTCGCCAGCCGGCCCATGGGCTGGCGGGCGATGAAGTTCCTTTCCGCTTCTGCCGGATCGGGCGCGGCGGCAATACGGCCGCGCAAGGACGGCGTATCGACCGTGCCGGGGCAAAGTGCGTTGCAGCGGATACCTTCGGCCACGAAATCTGCGGCAATGCCTTTTGTCAGGCCGATCACGGCCGCCTTTGTGGCGCCGTAGAGCGTGCGCAGGGGGAAGCCCTTGATGGAGGAGGCCATTGACGACATGTTGAGGATCGAGGCTGTGCCGCTCGTCCTGGCGCGTTCGCGCATGGCGGGCAGGAAGGCCTGGGTCATGCGGTACATTGACGTGACGTTGAGGTCGAAGCTGAAGGCCCAATCCTCTTCGCTGATGTCCAGAACCGTGCCGTGATGGACAAAGCCGGCGCAGTTGAACAGACCGTCGAGGGGAGGCAGCTCTGCCGCCAGCGCATCAATCGCTGTCCGGTCGCAGACATCGAGATTTCTTGTCTGGATGTCCGGATGTTCTTCGGCCAGTGAGGCAAGCGTCGTCTCGTTGATGTCGGCGGCGATGACCTTCGCGCCTTCCAGGGCGCAGGCGATCGCACTGGCGCGGCCAATGCCCTGACCCGCGGCCGAAACGAGTATGGTCTTATCCTTCAAACGCACTGAAAACCTCCCGATATCCGCGCAATATTGAAATCATTTGTCCGGTTTACATCACCGCGCCGATCTGCCAGGGCACGAATTCGACCCCGCCGAAACCGAGTTGTTCGCTCTTCGGCTTCTCGCCGGAGGCCACGCGTATGATCATTTCGAAGATCTCGCGGCCCTTGTCCTCAAGGCTGACATTATCGGTGATAACGTCACCGCAGTTGATGTCCATGTCTTCGGACATTCGACCGTACATCTCGCTATTGGTGGCCAGCTTGATGCAGGGGGTCGGCATGTAACCGGAGACGGACCCGCGCCCCGTGGTGAAGACGATGATATTCGAACCGGAAGCAATCTGCCCGGTCACCGAGCAGGGGTCGAAGCCGGGGCTGTCCATGAAAACGAAGCCCTTCTTGTCGACGATCTCTCCGAACTTGTAGACATCCGTCAGCGGCGAGGACCCTCCCTTGGCTGCCGCGCCGAGGGATTTTTCCAGAATGGTGGTGAGACCGCCGCGCTTGTTGCCGGGTGAGGGGTTGTTGTCCATCTCGCCGCCGTTGCGGGCGGTATAGTCTTCCCACCAGCGTACACGTTCGATCAGCTTTTCGCCGACCTCGACGGAAACGGCCCGGCGGGTCAGGAGATGCTCAGCGCCGTAGATTTCCGAAGTTTCCGACAGGATGGTCGTGCCGCCGTGACGGACCAGAAGATCCGAGGCGATGCCGAGCGCCGGATTGGCGGTGATGCCGGAATAACCGTCTGAACCGCCGCACTGCATGCCGACGGTGATTTCGGAAACGGGAACGGGCGTGCGCTCGGCCTTGTTGGCAAGTTCGGCAAGCTCTTTCAGTTCCTTCAGGCCCGCCTCGATGGTCCTGCGGGTGCCGCCCGTCTGCTGGATGGTCATGTAGCGCAAGTCGCCATCCGAACGAATCTTGCGTCCGCCGACGAGGTCGGCGACCTGCATGACCTCGCAGCCGAGGCCGATCAGCAGGATCGCCGCGAAATTCGGATGCTGGGCATAACCGGAAAGGGTGCGGAACAAGGTGGCATAACCTTCATCCTTGCCGGACATGCCACAGCCGGTGCCATGCACAATCGGGACAATGCCATCGACATTCGGGTAATCGTCGAGGAGACCTGATTTTTCGGCCGCTTCCGCGATGAACCTGGCGACCGAACCGGAACAGTTCACCGAGGTCAGGATACCGATGTAGTTGCGTGTTCCGGCCTTGCCGGTGGGGCGCCGGTAGCCGAGGAAGGTGCGCTCTTCGGTGATCGGGGCCAGCGGGGCATTGGCGCTCGCGTGCCGGTAGTCCTGACTGTGGGCGCCCATGCCGAGGTTATGAACATGGACATGTTCCCCGGTCCTGATGTCGCATTTCGCCTCGCCGATGATCTGGCCGTAGCGGATCACGTTTTCGCCGGCTGCAATCGGTCTGCGGGCAATCTTGTGGCCACGCAGGATATCGCCAGGAAGCGGCACGTCGACAAAGGCTGCGGTTCCGCCCGCCGTGATGTCCTGAAGTGCGACGACGATGTTGTCTTCACTGTTCAATAGGATGGAATTGGCATGGGGCTGTGGCACGATTTTTCTCCTGGTCCGGCCCGATGGCAGGGCCGATCTTTCCTTGACGATTATCTTGACAGGATAACTGTGTCAACTAACATGTTAGTATGCAGAATGAGAGCATCATGTCCCTGACGGACGAGCAGGATCACCGGGAAATCACTCTGCCGGACATCGGAAGGATGTCCGGTTCCCTGGCGCAGCGTGTCTACGAATCCTTGCGGGCGGCAATCCTCGCCATGGATCTGCCACCCGGTACGATGTTGAAGAAACAGGTGATTTGCGAGCAGCTCGGCGTGTCGCGGTCACCCGTCACCGAGGCGATCACGCGGCTGGCGGGGGAGGGGCTGGTCGAGGTGGTTCCCCAATCCGGCTCCCGCGTGACAAAGTTCTCCATGCCGGACATCCGCGAAGCGGCCTTCCTGCGCGAGGCGATAGAACTTGCCGCCGTGGCAAAGGTCGCCACCGACCGGACCGAGGAGCAACTCGCCGAACTCACCCGTACACTGCGGATGCAGGCCTTGTGTCTGGAGGATCACGACGAAGCCGGGTTCTACCGGGAGGACGAGCGCATGCACGAGCTCATTTTTGCCTTCACCGGTTTTCCGAAGCTGAACGCGCTGGCGGCCACCGGCTGGGTCCCGGTGACCCGCGCCCGGCACCTTGTGTTGCCGATGCGCGGGCGGTCGATCGAATCCTACAAGGAACATGTGGCCATCATCGCGGCCATCCGGGACCGTGATCCGGAAAAGGCGCGCACGGCCATGCAGCTTCACCTCAGCGAACTGGTGACGCGTCTGGAGACTCTCGCCGACAGCCGGCCGGAACTTTTCGATTGAAACTCAAGCCCCATCGACCCGGCCTGGACCGCAGAAAATGCGGCAGGGCCGGTCCAAAAACACTCAAGGAAAATTGAATGACTGCACTTGGAACGCGGCTTCTCAACGGCCGCACGGCAACCAGAATCGAGCTGACGGAAATGGGTTTCGGTGGCGCGCCGCTCGGGAACCTTTACCGCAAGGTTTCGGAAGAAGACGCGCAGGCTGCCCTTCAGGCGGCCTACGATCACGGTATCCGCTATTTCGACACGGCACCGCAATATGGTCTCGGCCGGTCAGAAGTCCGCTTTGGAGAAGCCATCAAGCGGTTCGGCCGCGATACGATCAAGCTGTCGACGAAGATCGGCCGGTTGCTGCTCGATTGTGAACCCGATGAAGTCACGCCGGAAGCCTTTGTCGACGTTCCGCAGAAGCGGATCGTCTTCGACTACAGCTATGACGGTGTCATGCGCAGCTATGAGGCCAGCAAGGAGCGGCTTCAGGTCGAGAATGCCGACATTCTGTTCGTGCATGATGTCTGCGTCTTTTCGCAGGGCTCCCAGGAGGCCAGCGACGCACGGGTGCGGGAACTCTTCGATGAAGGTGGCTACCGGGCCTTGAGCGAACTGAAGGACGCCGGCGAAATCTCGGCTATCGGGGCCGGGGTCAATGAATGGCAGGTCTGTGAAAAGCTGCTCGGGCTGGCGGACTTCGACTGTTTCCTGCTGGCGGGCCGATACACGCTTCTGGAACAGGAGGCGCTGGAAAGTTTCCTGCCGCTTTGCGAGGCCCGTGATGTCGGCATCATTCTGGGTGGCCCTTACAATTCCGGCATTCTGGCGACCGGGGCGGTGCCGGGTGCCAAATACAATTACGCGGATGCGCCGCCGGAAATCCTGGAACGGGTCCGCAGGATCGAGGGCATCTGCGAAGCGCATTCCGTACCGCTGATCGCCGCCGCGCTGCAATTCGTACTCGGCCATCCTTGCGTGAAAACCGTCATTCCGGGGGCCGTCAACGCGCGGGAAGTGGAATCGAATCTGACCGTCCTGAACACACCCATTCCGGCAGGCTTCTGGTCCGATCTCAGCGCCAGCGGCCTCGTCCGCGAGGACGCCCCCATGCCAAAGGAAACCACATGCTCCGCGGCCTGAACCCCCTGCTTTCACCCGACCTTCTGCATTCCCTCAGGGCCATGGGGCACGGCGATGATATCGTCATCGCGGATGCCAATTTTCCGGCCCACAGCAACGGTCAGCGGGTCGTGCGCCTCGATGGCATCACCGCGACGGCGGCCCTTAAGGCGGTGTTGCAGGTTCTGCCGCTGGACAGCTTCGTGCCGGATCCGGCGCTGACCATGGAGGTGGTCGGCAACCCGTCCGAGATCCCGCCGGTGGTGGCCGCCTTTCAGGAGATCGTCAATGAAGTTGCTGACAATCCGGTGATGATTGCGGGTCTCGAGCGGCACGCGTTTTATGAACGCGGCCGCAAGGCCTTCGTCATCCTGCAGACGGGTGAGACCCGGCTTTACGGCAACATCCTGCTCAAGAAAGGGGTGATCAAGCCGTAGCCGCTGGCGGTGACCGGTCAGCTTTCTCCCGCACCCCAGAGCCATGCAGCGCCGCGCACACCGGAACTGTCGCCGTGAAAGGCCTTTCGGATCGGTGTGTCGTAGCTGTCGGAGAAGATGAAGGGGGCCATGGCGGCAGGCAGGTCTTCGTAGAGTTCGTCGATGTTGGACATGCCGCCGCCCAGAACCAGGACGTCCGGGTCGAGCAGGTTGGCAGACATGGCAAGCGCGCGGCCCAATCGGCTGACATAGGCGCGGTAGATGTCCGTGGCGGCGGGATCGCCCTTGCGTTTCAGGGCGATAATCTCCCGGCCGCTCAGGGCAGTGCCGGTCTTCTTTTCGTAATCCGCCTGAAAACCGGTGCCCGAGCACCAGTATTCGATGGCACCCTTGTGGCCGATCCAGCAGTCCGGCCCCGGAAATTCTTCAGGGGTCAGCCAGGGCACGGTAATCGCGCCCCATTCCCCGGCAATGCCGTTGGCCCCGGAATGGGCCCGGCCACCCAGGGCAATCCCCGAGCCGCAGCCGGTGCCGATGATGATGGCATGCACGACGGCCTTGCCGGCGCCCGCGCCGTCGGTTGCCTCGGAAACGGCGAAACAGTTGGCGTCATTCTGGATACGGACAGGACGGCCGAGTCTTGCCTGAAGATCCCGGTCGAGCGGTTTGCCGTTCAGCCAGACCGCATTCGAATTTTTCACCAGACCGGTCGCGGGAGACAGGGATCCCGGAATGCCGACACCGAGCGTGCCGGTTTTTCCGGTGTCCGCTTCAGCAGCTTCCACAAGACCGGCAACAGCGGCCAGGCAACCTTCGTAATCGTCTTTCGGCGTTGGAACACGCTTGCGGAACAGCACCTCGCCCTGTTCGGACAAGGCGATGATTTCCATTTTGGTTCCGCCCCAGTCTATTCCTAACCGCATTCCTGCTCCGGCCTATCTGACGCGTTCTTCGGTCGACGGATCGAAAAGAACCGCCTTTTCCATGTTGACTGCAAATGTGTGGTTCGTGCCGGGATGCACGGACACGTCGGCGCGGAAGCGGCCGGTGATTTCCTTGCCGCCGAACTCCGCCACGACAAAGGTGTCGGATCCGGCGGGTTCGGTCACCTCCACCTGCGCCTCGAGCTGGTGGATCGCCTTGCTGTTGCGGTCCGCACCGTCCGGGTCGGTGATAGCTTCCGGCCGGATGCCCAGGATAACGTCCCGCCCGGCGTGCCGGGCCATCGCCGGATCGGCGAGGGGCAGGATGCCCGTGCGGCCGTCCTTGAGGGCAAATTCCGCCTGCGGTGTGCCACCTTCCGCCGTCAGTTTCGCGGGAAAGAGGTTCATCGACGGTGAGCCCATGAAACCGGCCACGAACATGTTGGCCGGGTTGTCGTAGATCTCCTTGGGCGTGCCGAGCTGCTGGACATAGCCGCCGAACATCACCGCGATGCGGGTCGACAGCGTCAGCGCCTCGATCTGATCGTGGGTCACATAGACGATGGTGGTGCCGAGCTTCTGGTGCAGCTTCTTGATTTCGGTGCGCATGTCGACGCGCAGTTTTGCGTCGAGGTTCGACAGTGGCTCGTCGAAGAGGAACACGTCCGGCTCGCGCACCAGCGCCCGGCCCATGGCAACGCGCTGGCGTTGGCCGCCGGAAAGCTGCCCGGGCTTGCGCTTCAGAAGCTGGGTGATCTGCAGGAGTTCGGCGACATTGCGCACCGCCTCTTCGCGCTTGGGCTTTGGCACGCCGTGCATTTCCAGACCGAAGGCCATGTTCTCGGCGACATTCATGTTCGGGTAGAGTGCATAGGACTGGAACACCATGGCGATGTTGCGCTCCGCCGGGCGCACGTCGTTCATGCGCTTGCCGCGGATGGCGATCTCGCCGCTGGTCACGTCTTCCAGGCCTGCGATCATGTTGAGCAGCGTGGATTTGCCGCAGCCCGACGGACCGACGAGGACGAGGAACTCGCCCTCCTCGATGGAGATGTCGGTTTCTTTCAGCACCTGCACCGTGCCGTAGGACTTGGTCGCCTGTTTGATGTCGAGAAAGCCCATTGTCTTATCCTTTTACGGAACCGGCCATCAGGCCGCGAACGAAGAAACGTCCGGCGACGATATAGACCAGCAGTGTCGGCAGCGCGGCCATGATCGCGCCGGCAAAGTGAACGTTGTATTCCTTCACGCCTGTGGAGGAGGAAACGAGGTTGTTGAGCGCCACCGTCATCGGCTGGCTGTCGAAATCCGCGAAGGAGGCCCCGAACAGGAAGTCGTTCCAGATGTTGGTGAACTGCCAGATGACGCAGACGACCGCGATCGGTCCGGAGGAGGGCAGCATGATGCGCTGGAAGATCCGGAAGAAACCGGCGCCGTCGATCTGGGCCGCCCGCACCAGTTCCGTCGGAAACTGGGCGTAGTAGTTGCGGAAATAGAGCGTCGAGAAGCCGATGCCGTAGACCAGGTGCACGAAGATCAGCCCGGGCACGGTGCCCGCCAGTCCCATGAGGCCGAGCATGCGGGCCATCGGGATGAGGACCATCTGGAACGGGATGAAGCAGCCGAACAGCATCAGGCCGAAGACGATGGTGTCGCCCCGGAAACGCCATTTGGTCAACACATAGCCGTTCAAGGCTCCGAGCAGGGTCGAGATCGCGACGGCGGGAACCACCATCAGGATTGAATTGAGGAAATAGGGCTTGAGGCCCGTTGGTTCGACGCCGATCTGCGCGGTCGACCAGGCGCTGCCCCAGGGGGCCAGCGTCCAGGTTTGCGGCAACGACAGCATGCCGCCGCCCCGGATTTCGTCCAAAGGCTTCAGCGAGTTCACAACCATCACGTAGAGCGGCAGCAGGTAGTAGATGCAGAAGACGATCAGGATCGTGTAGATGACGAAGCGGGAAACCGCGCCGGTCCGGACCGCCGTGTCGCTGGAGGAGACAGCCATTATTTCTTCTCCTTCAGTTCGGACCAGAGATAGGGAACGATGATGGCGGCAATCGTCATCAGCATGATGGTCGCCGAGGCCGCGCCTATGCCCATCTGGTTGCGGGTGAAGGTGTAGGAATACATGAAGGTTGCCGGCAGTTCGGTCGCGGTGCCCGGCCCGCCGCCGGTCAGGGCGATGATCAGGTCGTAGGACTTGATCGCCATATGGGCGAGTACGACGAAGGCCGACATGAAGGCCGGGCGGAGCTGCGGAATGACGATCCGCCGGTAGAGCGCCCAGTTGGAGGCACCGTCGATCTGGGCCGCCTTCAGCACCTCGTTGTCGATGCCGCGCAGGCCGGCGAGGAACATCGCCATGACGAAACCGGATGTCTGCCAGACGGCGGCGATGACGATGGTGTAGATCGCCATGTTGCGGTCCTTGATCCACTCGAAGGTGAAGCTTTCCCAGCCCCACGACTGCATGACGGCCTGAAGGCCGATGCCGGGATCGAGGAACCATTTCCACGCCGTGCCGGTGACAATGAAAGACAGCGCCATCGGATAGAGATAGATCGTGCGGATGAAGCCTTCGGCGCGAATTTTCTGATCGAGCAGGATCGCCAGCGCCAGGCCGAGCACGCAGCAGATGATGATGTAGAGCGAACCGAAGATCAGCAAATTATCGACCGCGATGCCCCATGCGCGCAGTGAAAAGAGCTTCGCGTAATTCTCCCATCCGACGAGTCCGTAGCTCGGCAGGATGCGGCTGTCGGTGAACGACAGATAGAAG
>NZ_JBNKYW010000183.1:0-2634 GCF_050301095.1 Roseibium sp. | reverse complement strand
CGGACATTTTCACTAACGCCTGCTTCAGATGTCGGGCTTGAAGTGACCTTAGCATAAATTTCCGCGTTGGGCTCAAACCGGCCCGTCACTGCGACCTGCGCGAAGGTCCGACCTGCAATGTCAGGTCCGCTCATGACATGGCGACCAACGCCCTCTGACGTTCCTCATTCCTCCTTCGGGCCGGGCGCGGCGGCAGAAACAGACGTTCGGAAACTCCTGCTGCGGGTCCCGCAAACTTGAGCGCCTTCTGCCGCACGCCCGCGCATTGCAGCACATTCTGCCAAATCCGCACGGCTAAGCTCGGTCAGGACAACAGACTTGCAGGAGCTGCCGCCATGGCCAATTTTCGCCCGAAATACGTGACCTTCGACACCCACGGGACGCTCATCAACTTCGAGATGGCCGGGGCCGCGCGCGACCTCTATGGCCATCTTCTGGATGAGCCGCGCATGCAAGAGTTCATCGACAACTTCCAGGGCTATCGCTTTGACGAGGTGATGCAGGACTGGAAACCCTACGCGGAGGTTGTGCACAACGCGCTGGAACGCACCTGCCGCCGAAACGATATCGCCTTCCGGGCAGAAGACGCGGAAATGATCTACAAGCGCATCCCGAGCTGGGGGCCCCATGCCGACGTGCCCGAGGGGCTCGCCAAGCTGGCCAGGGAAATCCCGCTGGTGACCATCACCAACTCGATGAACGAGCAGATCCATTCGAATATCGCCAAACTTGGCGCACCGTTCCATGCCGTTTTCACCGCTGAAGACGCAGGTGCCTACAAGCCGCATTTCAGGGCGTTCGAGTACATGTTCGACATGCTGGGATGCGGGCCGGAAGACGTTACGCACGTCTCGTCGTCTTTCCGCCACGACCTGATGTCCGCCTATGATCTGGGCATCAAGAACAAGGTCTGGGTCAATCGCGGCCATGAACCTGCGAACCCGTTCTATGAGTATACCGAGATCCGCGACATCACGGAGCTGCCCGGCGTGTTCGGGATCTGAGGGCGGGGGGTTTCAAGGTGGCTGTTGTTCCCGACTCTCCAGCCCGCGCACCCGAAGGTCAGAGTGACAGACCCGCAAGCGAAGAGGACAATCGTCAGCTCGGGGCGGTCGCCTCGACTGATGCCTTTTTTCGCGCCGCCTCCGCCAACCTGTCGGTGCGGCCGGACACCACGGAGCGGGACATTTCGGCGGATTTGCTGAAGCGCCACTATGGGCTGGAAGGCACGATCACGACCCTGTCTTCCGAAGTGGAGCGCACGGTCGAAGTCACGCTGCCGACCTCTTGCCGATTGATCCTGAAAACTTCTACGAGACCGGAAGCTGTCGACAGTTTCCGGTTTCAAAGCGCCGCCATGGCGCGCCTGCACGCCAAAGCCAATGTCGTGGTGCCTCGGGTGATTCCGACACGGGGCGGCGCCTTGATGTTCAAGGAAGACAGGGTTTGTGGCTATTTGCAGACCCGGATCGACGGGACACCGCTGCATCAGGCGGTACCGGCGCCGGAACAGCTCTTTCAAACCGGCAATGCGCTTGCGCGGCTGGATCAGGCGCTTGAGAAAACCGAATTGCCCTCCGCCCATCGTCCGGTTCTGTGGAACATCCGCTGCTGGCCTCGGCTGATGGAACTGGCGCAAAACCTGCCTTCTGGGAGCATTGCCGACAATGTTCGCGCCGCGATGGCCGAGTACGTGAGCTCGGTTGAGCCCTACATCGCCGGTCTGGACTGGCAGGTCACCCACAACGATCCCAGTCCGCACAACATGATCGTTACGGACCAGGACTTGGGCTTCATCGACTTCGGCGATGGCGGATGGAACCCCCGGATTCAGGATCTGGCCGTCGCGGCCAGCCATCACGTCACCGATCCGGCCCTTCCCCTGGGCGGAGCCGAGCAATTGATCGCGGGTTATGCCTCGGTCCTGCCGCTCTCGGCACTGGAGGCACGGGTGCTCACCGGGCTGATGAAGGCCCGACAAAGCGCGCTGATCCTGGTGAATTACTGGCGCGCACGGCTTTTTCCTGCCGAGGCTGACTATATCAAGAAGAACGTCGCGCGGGCCGAACGCGGCTTGTCGATCCTGGCACCGCTCGATTCCCCATCGGGCGAGGCGGCGGTGCTGACAGCACTCGCCCTGCCACAGCCGGACGACCCGGGCGGACTCACCCATCAGACAGGAAGCAGAACATGACCACCGATCTCATGCCCAACCGCTACAGGCCGGGCGAAATCGATCTGCCCGGTCGCGAGGCCGATCTGATCGCCCGCCGTGACGGCGTGCTTGGCGCCTCCTACCGGCTGCAATACCGCAAGCCGGTGCATTTCGTCCGGGGCGAGGGCATGTGGCTCTACGACCCTGACGGGCAGGCCTATCTCGACTTCTACAACAACGTACCCTCGCTGGGTCATTGCCACCCGGAGGTGAACGCCGCCATGGCCGAACAGGCCGGACGGATCAGCGCCAACACGCGCTATCTCGAACCGCGTCTGGTCGAATATGCCGAACGGTTGGTCGAAACCTTCCCGGCGGAGATGGATCGGGTGGTGTTCACCTGCACGGGCAGCGAGTCGAACGATCTCGCCCTGCGGATTGCCCGCCATACCAGCGGCAATGAAGGGGTGATCGTCTCA
>NZ_JBNKYW010000182.1:0-6845 GCF_050301095.1 Roseibium sp. | reverse complement strand
TGCACTTGCCCCTGCCGGAACGGTTGAAGGCACCACCCCGACGACAGCCGGCTTGACGCCTGCCCGCGCCGCCCTGAACGTGCTGCCAAGACTGTCTTCCGCGTGGAGAAACTGACGCCCGGACAAGGTATCGCCGTCTTCGGAGATCGCCAGAACCTGACGATAGGCGGTGCCGCCGATGTCAAGATTCGCCCGCCATTCATAACCGGTATAGACATTCAGCTTGCCGGAAACGGCCAGTTCTTCGCCACCGGCGGTTTTCAAGGTTCCAGATACCGCATAGGGCTGACTGTCGCCGGAGACCTCCAGGTTGCCGTAGGCTTCGCCCTTGTCCGGCAGCCGGGTTGCAAAGACCCAGGAACCTGTCGCTTCAGGTTTTTGCGCCTCCAGCCAACTGGACCAGGCCTCCGACTCCAGCGGATATTTTTCTGCGAGAAGCGGCACCACCTCTTCACGGGCGAGCTTCAGCCACTCGCGGTCGCGGCCAAGCGCCTGGTATTCCAGGGTCGGCCACTGCCCCACATGAAAATCGATATGGAGCGCCCACTCCTCCTGCGTCCGGCGTTGCAGGGCGTAACGGGCCGATGAATGGCAACGGGAACACATCTCGCCAAGCGGAGCCTCGACATTTTCAACGACTGCCGGTTCGCGCTCGAGAATATAACGGTAGCCTTCCGCCTCGCTTGGCGCGAGGCCCTGGGTGTCGGAGAGGTAATGGACGAGCTGGCTCTGAACCGCTGGCTCGATTTCCATGCCGTGGAAAATCCGCATGCGCACGATGGTCATGAGCCAGCCTTCCGGCGTCTTGCGCTGTCCTCCGATCCGGCTGAGAACACCCGCAGCATCGGCCTCATGGCAGCCGGCGCAGTTTTCCTCAAGCAGCGTCGCTCCGTCCTGCGCCAGGCCTGGCACAGGCATCAGAAGCAGCAACCCGGCCAGGCCGGCAACATGCCCCTTTCGCAATCGTTCGATCATGCTGTTTCCCTCATGTTGGCAGGTGGTTTTGGGAATGGCCCTGGCGAGCCCTCGCGAAGATTCCGGCTGTCCAGCCAGCGAAGTGCCGTGGCTTGTGCCGGAGAAAGGTCAGGAGAACCGGAACGTGACGGCCCGTCCGCGCGGACAAGCCCAAGAAGCTCGGTCACCGGAATTCCGGCGACAAAGGCGACACCATCCGGATCCTGCGGGGTAACCAGAACATCCCGCTCTTTCAGGCGGTTGTTCTCGATGACGACACGCCGCTCCAGGCGAACCTTGTCCGCCGATGCATGACTTGGTTCACCGTCCGGCCAGGCGGTACGCCGTGACCAGAACGGATAGGCGGCAAGGTTCTGTTCCAGATGGTAGAAATCCCGGCCGGTCCTGGCTTGCCGCCAGAAGGTCTCCACGACCCTGTCACGATAAAACCGTGCGGCAAGTTTTCGGCCCCCTGCCGGTGTCTCCAGAAGCGTCAGGACGGCAGGAACCGCCGCCAGTGCGGAGGACAGGGCCCAGAACAGGCCATGACCGGACAGGGGATCGATGGCAACCGCCGCGTCTCCAACCGGCAACACCGGTAATTTCAGTTCCGGCGCCGCCAGCACGAGACCGGCGTGCCGGGCAAGCAATCGACCCTTGAATCCGGCGTCGGTAAATCGGCTGCCCAGTTGCGGTTGGCGCAGGAAGGCCCGCATACGTTTCGATAGCGCGTCTGATCCGCTTCCGTGCAGGTCGTCCGCGTCGATGGAAATCTGGATCCAATGGCCGAAATGCGGATCGGCCGCCGACCATAGCCACCCTTGGGGCGTCGCAATCACATGGGTTCCGGTACTGTCTCCAGGCTCAGCCAGAAGACCGCTCAAGGACAAGGTGCGTGGGCCCTTCAACCCGGCAGAAGACGGCGACTGCCGCCCGCGTGCATCGATCATCAGCCGGGCGGCTACCCTTTCGCTGTTGGAAAGTTTCAGGACGACGCCTGTCTCCGGATCGCAGGTTTCGATGCGACTGACACGGGCCACGGTATGAAGCACCCCTGCCCTGACAGCCGCCCGTCTCAAGGCCGCGTCAAAATCATGACGGCGCACCAGCCGTTCGCCATTGGCCGTGCTGTTGAGGCCTGCCCAGGAGACCTTTCGCGGCATCGGAGCGCTTGCCGCCTCCAGCGCCTCTTCCAGTCCTTTCGATGCGAGAAGACGGACCACCCGCTCGCCCAGGCCTTCCAGACGCGGCCGGCAAGTCTCCGGATCGATAAGCAGGACGCGTTTTCCGGCACGCGCCAACTCGTGCGCTGCGAAGGCGCCGGCAGGTCCTCCGCCGGCGACTGCCACATCGATGCAGGTCACCAATACTGTTCCCTCGTCCAAACGCCCATGTATTCATGGTGCGGGTTCGGATTCCTCTATGCTGGGCATTAAAGGGACGGCAGCAACATGCTTTCCCGACATTTTCGGCCAATCTTTTTTGCACTGCAAAACAGGCTGGCTAATAGATTGCGCCTCGAGGGAATATTTGCTGTACTCGAAACTTCAGCTTTATGACGTCTGCGTCATGCTGCAATGGGAAACTTCGGACGAGGCGGAGGGGCATGCCGAGGGGAGCGACCATTATTTCCGGTGCGTTGAACGGACTTCAGTTCATGCTGGTCCGCAACGGCCACGATGCGGTAGCGCTGGGCCGGCAGGTCGGTTTACCGGCAGGTGCCTGGCTGGACAGTCAGTTCGAAATCCCCCTGTACGATTTCGTGAACATCTACGAACGCGGCGCCGCAATGCTCGATCAACCCGGCATCGGCTGGCAGTCGGGGCCATTGCTTGACCTGGGCGATCTTGGCGAACTTGGCGAGGCGCTGCTGACAGCCTCGACCATCGGCTCCGCCTTGCGGACCTTCGAGCGTTTCCTCCGCTACGTCCAGAGCGAAACCGAAATGACGCTGACGGTCGAAGATGGCGTCGCCACCTTGATCTACCGGATTCTCAATCCGGACATCTGGCCGCGACGCCAGGATGCGGAGTTCACCCTATCGGTTCTGACGGCACTCATCCGCCGCGGTGCCGGAGCAGACTGGCACCCCGACCTCGTCTGCTTTGAACACAGCGCCTCCCGCTCGACTTCGAGTTGGACGGATCCCGCCTTCGGGGTCTGTCAGTTCGACTGCGAGACCAATGCACTGAGTTTTCCCGAGAGCATCCTGGCCCTGCCGATGCCGAGCGACGGCAGGAAAGATCATCGGCGCGCCCTTGCAAACCTGAGCCGGGGTCTCGCCCGGAAAGCGCGGGCCAACTCCCTGACCGCTCGCACGCGAACGGCAATTTATGAGGGGCTTGGGACGGGAACAGCGGACCAGGAAACCGTCGCACGCCAGCTTGGTCTTTCCCGCCGCAGCCTTCATAGGCACCTGAGCGATGAAGGCGTCCGGTTCTCATCCCTTTTGAATGAATGCCGCTTTCGCGTGGCCCGCCATGCCCTCCTCGACACAACCCATTCCCTTGCCCAGATCGCCTGCGAACTCGACTATTCCGACCAGACCGCGTTCGAACGGGCCTTCAAGAAACGCACCGGAATGACGCCGAAGCAGTTTCGGCAGGATTTTCTCGGAACCAGATCGTCGGCCGGCTGAATCCGAAAGGCTCTGCAAGAGATCGCGACAGGCATGTCGAGGCGCTCTTTCGTGAAAGGTTTGCCAATCGACCGCAGCGGATTCGCGCAGGACCAATCAGTTCGTCTTTGCCGATTTCCGGCGCCACTCCAGCGGCGTCAGGTCATAGGCCTTGCGGAAGGCCCTGCCGAAATGGGACGCCTCTCGGAAGCCGGCAGCATGAGCGATTGCATAGACGGGCAGATGCGCGCTCGCGGGTTCGGCCAGGAGCCGCGCGGCCCGTTTCAGCCGTTCCGTCAAAAGGAAATTGCCGAATGTCTCCTCGCGCTTTGCGAAAAGGTTACGGATATATCCGGCCGAAAGCCCCAGCTCCGCCGCGCATTGGGCGATGCCGTAGTCCTCAGTGGCGCAGTTATGACGGATATGATGCATTATTCGCATGAAATGTGCATCTCCCCGATTGTTGGACACCAGTCTGCCTGCAACGGATCCCGCCGCCAGGCCCGCGAGGGAAAGAACGGCTGAGTAAAGCCACGACAAACCACCGGCGTCGGAGTGGCCAATGGTGGAGGCAAACAGACCTGAGGCCTCGCACAGGAGACTGCCGTACGTCGGTTCGCTGGAAAGTTTCAGGGCAAGTCCGTTCGCCAGTCCCCCGACATCTTCCCCCAGCATCTCCTTGGGGATCATGAGCGAGGCAACCTCCAGACAGCCTCCGGCGCCATGGTCGAGGTCGAAGTCCGCCGAACCGTCGAACAATCCGATTTCCCCCGGTCGCAGAACGATCGAGGCACCTCCCTGCTCAATCCTGCACTCACCATCCAACTGCAGGTTCATGTAGAAACATTCGTCCGGCGACGCCGCGATTTCCGCCCGCCCCCGATGAACGGGATGGCTCAGTGCCTTGACACGGTTCAGCACGCCGCCGCTGAACTGGTGAGAAACAACGCGTGCCTGAAAGGTTCCACGCCGCTCGCTATCCAGTTCCGGACGCAACGGCATGAACGCGGAGCAGATCGCATCGCGATAGTAGTCGAAGGCCTCCCCCTCTCGAAAATCACTGGTATCCCAGGTCTGCGAGCGGGCGGTCCGATGCGTGTCGGACCAGATTTTGTGAGCCTCGTTCATTGAGCGCGTAACCCGGAGCCATAGACTTGTCGCCAGAACGATAAGGGAGGAACTGAACCTATGTCTACCTACGTGCTTGTCCATGGCGCCTGGCACACCGGCGACCTCTTTGAGAACGTCGCCGACTTCCTGCGCGAAGCCGGCCACAAGGTGCACTGCCCGACCATCGCCGGCAACCGGCCGGGTGACGCCAAGTCCGTTGGGCTTGACGAAGCCGTCCGGTCCATTGCCGACTATCTGGAAAACAACGATCTTTCGGAAGTGATCCTGTTGGGACACAGCTACGGCGGCATGGTCATTACCGGCACGGCCGACCGCTGCCCCGACCGTCTGCGGCGGCTGATCTACTGGAATGCATTTGTGCCGAACGGCGGCGAATGCCTCAATGACATGGTTCCGCCCCACTACGTCGCCCTGTTCGACGAGATGAGCGCAGCCAGCGGCGACAACAGCGTGATGCTGCCTTTTCCGGTCTGGCGGGAGGCCTTCATCAACGATGGCTCGCTGGAGCTTGCGAAATCGACTTACGACAAACTCAATCCCCACCCCTATGCGACGTTCACCGATCCGATTTCGCTGAGCAGAAATCCCGCCGCGATGGAGATTGCGAAGTCCTATATCAACTGTACGGAAGACACTGCCCTGCCTCAAAGCCTTGGATGGCACCCCCGCCTGTCGGAAAAGCTGGGCCTGTTCCGGCTGGTTCAGGTTCCAGGAAGCCACGAACTGTGCTTCTCGGCACCAGAAGTCCTCGCATCGGCAATCCTGGAGGCGGGCTGCGACTGACTGCCGACCGGAAAGTGCGTGCATGTCCTCCCGCGGGGCTTCCGGCGCTTTCCGGCGCTTTCCGCCGGTATCGGCACGATATCGGATTCGAGCATGAGAGCGAGGATTTCCTTGCGGAAAGGATCTCTCCCTTCGCATGGACATCGTTCTCACAGGAAAACAGGATATCTCCAGCCTTGGCATGGGATTCCAGCCGCGACACAAGGTTCGCGCCGCCACCGGCGACGGTATTGTCGATGCGGACCTTACTACCAGAAATGCCGGCGATGCCGTAGCCGGTGCTGTTGCCTTGCCACCGGAAAACCTGAAGCGGATGGTCAAGAGGATGCGGAGTTGACCAAATCCGATCATCCTGCAGTGGGACGAGGCCTTCGACATCGGGTCGGACACTCTGACCGGGGTCTACGACGCCGACTACAAGCCGCCCTTCCCCCTGACGGCCAAGTTCGAGAAGCTGACGATCAAGGTCGACAGGCCGCAGCTTTCTGACGCTTACATTGCCAGGCTGAAGGCTGCCCGGCAGAAAGCCAGCGACTGATCGCTCTGACTTGCTGTCCGCCGGAAGCTGTTCCGGCGGACGTGTTGAATGCCATTTTGATGACATAACCCTCCCGTCTTCCGGACTGCTGCGGAACTCCAACCTGTGCTATGGTGATCACGTAGCGGAAAGTCGCCTCTCCTTCCGAAGAAAGGATGAGCGGTCATGCAGCAAGCCTCATCGATTGAACGCAAACTCACGACAATCCTGTCGGCTGACGTCGTCTCCTTCAGCAAGATGATGGGTGCCGACGAGGTATCGACACTCGAAGCCCTCAAATCCTGCCGCGCCGTGATCGACGATGCAGTCGCCAGCCACCACGGGCGGATCTTCGGTGGCGCGGGAGACTCGGTCATCGCCGAGTTCGCAAGCCCGCTGGAAGCACTTGTCTGCGCCCTCGATTTCCAGCGGGTCATTACCGACCGGAACCAGAGCGTCGAGGACCGCTTCAAGATGACTTTCCGCGTCGGCATCAATATCGGCGAGGTGATCATCGACGGCGACAACCTCTACGGCGACGGCGTCAATGTCGCCGCGCGCGTGCAGACCCTTTCCAATCCAGGTGGTGTGTGTGTGTCCCGCAAGGTCTACAACGAGGTCAAACGGAAGCTCAATGTGCTCTTCGTCGACGGAGGCATGCAGCAGTTGAAGAACATCGACGATCCGGTTTCGATCTACCACGTCGAAACACTCGGCGCCGGCGAGGCGGCGAGCAGCCCGGCCACGATGACAAGCGGTCATGGAACCGAGCCGGCGGCGAGCCGGAAGGCCGGTTTCGAGAAGCCGTCGATCGCCGTGCTGCCCTTCAACAACATGTCCGCC
>NZ_JBNKYW010000181.1:0-11693 GCF_050301095.1 Roseibium sp. | reverse complement strand
ACACGATGGCCGATCAAGTGGAACTTTTTTACGCTCCGCAAACCCGGGCGACAGGCGTTCGCGTTCTTCTGGAAGAACTGGATGCTCCCTACAAGCTCAATGTCCTGAATTTCAAGCTCGGAGAAAACCGGCAGCCTGATTACCTCAGCGTGAATCCGTCCGGCAAGGTGCCGGCTCTGCGCCACCGCAACACGGTCATCACCGAACAGGTTGCGATCTACATGTATCTGGCTGATCTCTTCTCCGAAAAGGGACTGGCACCGGCTCTCGACGATCCGCTCCGTGGCCCTTACCTGCGGTGGTTCGTGCACATGGCCTCCTGCTACGAGCCGGCGCTGATCGACAAGGCGCTCAATCGCGAGGAGCCACCGCATTCAATGTCCGCTTACGGCAGCTTCGACACGGTAATGGAAAACATGCGCTCGCAGCTCGCCAAGGGGCCTTATGTCCTCGGGGAACGGTTCACCGCCGTCGATGTCCTCTGGGCAATGGGGCTTGGTTGGGGCATGCGCTTTGGGATCGTGCCGGAACTGGACGAGTTCAAGGCCTATACGGAACGCTTTTTTGAGCGGCCCAGTGCCGTCAAGGTACTCCAGGATGATCAGAACATGGCGAAGGAGCAGGAAGACGCGGCGATTCAGGCGGGAATCGCCTGAGACTACGTTCGCTCTGTTTCTGCCGACCGGCGAGCCGGCATCCGATATCTTGGCCTGGCGTTTTGCCGGGCGGACCGGTTTGCCTGGAGTATTGAGATTGGCACGGTGCCCGCCTGCCAAAAAGCGTTTCGGCAGGCGTATGGGAAGGAAACAGCGGATGATCAGGCCAGCGCGGCACGGATCTTTTCGGCCTGCCCGGCCAGAAGCTCATTGTCCGCCATTGCCCCGGTATGCGGCTTCAGCGACACGCCGTCGAAACGCGGGATGACGTGCACGTGGGTGTGGAACACCACCTGACCGCCGGCGGGCTCTGAAAACTGCTGGATGGTCGTACCGTCCGCATCGAAGGCCTTGACCACGGCGCGCGCCATTTTCTGCACGGTTGCCATGACCGCGTTCAGGTCTTCCTCGGCAATGTCAAAGATGTTGCGGGAAGGGGCTTTCGGCACGACCAGGACATGACCGTCGCCACGCGGCATGATGTCCATAATCACGATGGTCTTGTCGTCTTCGTAGACCTTATGGCTGGGCAGTTCGCCGCGCAGGATCTTGGCAAAGACATTCTGGTCGTCATAGGCGGGCGTGGTCATGGTTGGTGGGTCCTCAGAATAATTCGCTGTCCGGACAGACCGGATTGCCTTCCGATAAAGCGCAAGGGCGCGTGCTTCGCAAGTGCGGATTTGCGCCCTATTCCATAGAGACGGAACAATCGACCGGCACGGTGACCTTTGCCAGCAGGTCGGCGATCTGTTCTGGCGGCACAGTTTTATTTTCCGTTGCCCGAGCCGGTTGCAGTCCGTTCTGATAAAGGAAAAGCTGAGCGATTTCACCGCTGACCGCGAAATTCACGTTTTGAGGAATATCACCGATAATCTCCGCGACGCGTTTGGCGTCGAGTTTCTCTGCGACCACGCCTACAATCTGCCCACTGGAATTGACGACGGGACCTCCGGCGCTTCCCGATTGAACCGGCGCGGATATCTGAATGTTGACACCGGTGCCGGCCAGCCCCTTCAGCGCGGTGACCGCACCTCGCGTGACGTTCAGGCCGCCAATCTTACCGGCAAGCGGAAAACCCGCCAGGGTCACATTGGAGTTCAGGGGCGCGGGCATCCGCGCGAAGTCCAGTGAGGTCTTGGCGCCAAGCCCGGGTACCTTCAGCAGGGCCAGGTCGAATTCTTCGCTACCAGCGACAAGGCTGGCCCTGTGGTCGGCGACCCGAATGTGTTTGCATTCGCCGGTCAACCCGAAATTCGTCAGGACGTGACCGTCGGAAGAGACCACGAACCCTGATGCGACCGTCTCTAATCCGGCTTCCATTTTGTCGGGTCGCACGGGAGTGCCGTGTGCTTCCTGTTTGTCGTCTTCTTTAATTCGCGCCTTCATGAGAGTGTCCATTTTCAGGACGAGTTTATTGATGGAATTATCGAGGTCTTTTGAAACGGCAATCGGTGGTCGGTTTCCGCTGGCGATACTGCCGGCCACCAACGAGAAGATGCGCTTGTCTTTTGTGTCGGCGTAGATCGCCAATGTCCCCCATCGGTCACCCTTAAAATGCTGAGAGAAAATATACGTCAGCTTGTCTTCGTTCTCGGCCCGCGTAATCCAATGCCTTTTGGTAGGATTTGTTTCCGGATTGGCAAAGCCCTTCGACGCATTGGAATGATAGGCCAGCATTTTCGGCTTCTCGCTAACGACAATCTGATAATAAAGCGAGGATTCCCTGTCTCTGAGGATCGCGTCTTTGTCCTCAATATCGAGATTGGACAGTGGCAGAAGCACGGAAATGTCCAAGTTGTCCAGGTAGTGGGTTGCCCATCCCTTGATCCGGAACTCTGCATCTGTGTCGAATGCGAGATAGACCGCCGCCCAGTTGAGGACGGGGCCTGGACCACTGATCTCCGAATTGTACCGCTTCATGGCAGCTTGGGTATCGTCTCCCCAGACGCCGTCCAAGTCGCCGTCATAATCTGCAAAGAGGGCGAGCCCTGCCTTTAGAAAAATTCTCTCATCCTGCGTCAGTTGTGCGGGATCGAACTCCTTCCTGAAATCCAGCGAGTCGATTGCAGCGGCGCACCGGGTGATGCCGAGAAGCAGAATTACGATACCGAACAAAGCCCTGCAGAGCTGGCGGGAAAGGAACTTGAAGACCGTCATGAAAACTGCCTGAAAGTTAGTTGCATTTTACGAGAAAAGTGTAGGCACTGAGCTGAGATGCCAGATCCTCCGGGCGCAGGGGAGCTCCCGGTCCGGCTCTTTGCGGTGTGATGCCGTTCTGGTGCAGGAAGAGCTGTGCGATGGTGCCGCGAATGGCGAAGTTCACATTCTGCGGAATGTCACCGATGGCATCGGCGATCGCACCTGCATTCAGCTTTGCAACGACGACGCCGACGACCTGTCCGGAGGAATTCACCGCGGGGCCGCCGGAATTCCCGGGTTGTAGCGGGGCCGTGATCTGCATGTTGATGCCGCTACCACCCAAGCCCTTCCGGGCGGCGACTGTGCCACGGGTGATGTTCAGACCACCCAGCAACCCGGCAAGGGGAAAGCCTGCCGTCGTGATATCCGAGTTCAGGGAAGCCGGGGTGTCTGCAAAAACTGCCACCCCCTTTAGATCCAGGTCGGGAACCTGAAGCAGTGCCAGATCGAAATTTTCCTCTGTGGCGAGTAACTTGGCGTCAAGGTCGTCGACACTGATCCGCTCGCATCCGTCGACCACATGAGCATTGGTCAGCAAATGGCCGTCGGATGTAACGGCGAAACCGGTGCCGCTGCCACTTTGTTGTGGTTTTTCCGGCTTGGACTGATCACCGTCCTGCGGAGATACGCTCGCCTGCTGACTGCCGTTTGGCGTTTCTCCCTCGGAAACTCGCTCTTTTTCATATTCTTCCAGAAAGTCGTCCGCCAGGGCCACGAACCTCTCGGACGGCGCGACTTCCAGTCGGAACCTTTTCAGCAGACTTTCGAAAATGAGCAGCACCTTGCCGGCGTCATCGATGTCGCCGGTGACGGTAACCGATTCCCAGATTCCCTTGCCCTTTATAGAATAGGCAAAGGCTGCCTTCTCGTCCGATATTCCAATTGTAACCCAATTTCTGCCATTCCGTGTCCAGGCAAACGGATTGAGCTCAGGCATGCGTTTAAAGTGCACTTCTTTCAACGCTGCTTTGGAATGCCAGAAACGGATTAGAGTCATTTGGTCGATGGAATAGACTTCGAGAACGTTGTCTGTTTTATCTTCCTTTTCCACTGGCTTCGGTGTCAGGATGTTGCGGTCGATGCCGGGTAGTTGCCTGTATTCCCAGCCTTCTTTTCTGAATTCCAGGATTGCCGAGACAACAACCAGCATGGCATCGGCATTGGTTGGGGGAGTATCTTCTTCCAGATCTTCCTTGACGTATCTTGCAAGAGCTTCGGCACTGGAAGGTCCCCAAAGTCCGTCCAAATTCTTGGTATAGATCCGCTTCATCATCAGGCCTGCCTGTATGAACATCAGCTCTTGGCGGGTGTAGAGCGAAGCCCTGAAGGGAGCGGCGAGGTCAATTTTGCCCGCAGACCAGGCATTTCCGATGCCGGTGATCAGAATGATTATTGAAATCAATAAAATACGCATATCCGGATCTGCAGAACGTTAGGTGAACGAAGCGGCTCCAGTATGAAATATTTAAATCGCAACCCGCAACGGTTTTTCGCGTCGAGGTGGAAAAGGGTGCCGGGTCACACCCCCGCCGGGGTCTTGTGCGAGACTGTCGTGAGTCCCATGCCGAGCTCTGCCAGCCGCTCGCGGTCGGGTTTATAAAACATCCAGTTGCCGATGCGCTTGCCTGTCACGAGACCCGCTTCCGAAAGTTTTTTCATGTGCGAACTGACCGTCGGCTGCGTCAGTCCGACCTTGTCGGTGATGAAGCCGACGCAGACACCGTCATCGACGAGGTCGCCGTCCTTCTGCGGCGGGAAATGCGGGCGCGGGTCGAGCAGCCACAGGAGGATCTGCAGGCGGGCGGGGCTGGACAGGGCGGCCATGGCGGCAGCGCTTGACTTCACGTCTATATTGATATTCATCTATATAGGCACTCTTCAATATGGTCAGGCGAAACGAACATGCAAAATAGCCCTCTCGACAGCCAGGCGGAAGCCTTTTCGGATGGCGCGGCGCGCGGTGCGGCCTATCTGAAACAGCTTTCCACCAGACAGGTGAAAGCGGATCTTTCCTTTTTGAACGACCTTGATGCCGGTCTGCCGGATAAGGGAATGGGGGTGAAAACCATTCTCGATCTCATTGAAACGGCGGGTGGACCCGGAACCGTTGCCTCTGCCGCCGGGCGCTATTTCGGTTACGTCATCGGCGGCGCTCTGC
This sequence comes from Roseibium sp., assembly GCF_050301095.1. Taxonomy (GTDB): domain Bacteria; phylum Pseudomonadota; class Alphaproteobacteria; order Rhizobiales; family Stappiaceae; genus Roseibium. Next base: position 6,680 of record NZ_JBNKYW010000181.1, on the reverse strand, counting down.
CTGCCGCATCCGCCGCTCGGGCCCTGTTGTCGGCCTGGGACCAGGTTGCCGATGATCTGACGGGTCCCTCGGTGGTACGTATGGAAGAGGCAGCGATCTCCTGGATTGTCGATCTGCTTCGATTGCCGGAGGGCACGAACGGGGCCTTCACCACCGGCGCGACCATGTCCAACATGGCTCTGCTGGTGACCGCGCGGGACGCTCTGCTTGCAAGGCAGGGCCACAAGCGCGGGGACGGGTTGATCGGGGCGCCGGCGCTGCGGATCGTTGCAAGTGCCGAGATCCACGCGACGGTCCAGAAATCCGTCCGCATGGCAGGACTTTCCACCAGTTCGATCGAGTGGGTAGAGACTGACGACCAGGGCCGCATGCGCATCGACAGGCTGCCGGAACTGGACGCGCGAACACTTGTGCTTGCCCAGGCGGGCAACGTCTGCACCGGTGCCAGCGATCCACTTGATGAGCTGGGCGACAGGTGCCAGGCAGCGGGCGCATGGCTGCATGTGGACGGGGCCTTTGGTCTCTGGGCACGGACGGCAGATCCGGTGAGTGCTGCGCTCAAGGGGCTGGAAAAGGCTGACAGCTGGGTCGTCGACAGCCACAAGACCCTGAACACCCCCTATGACGCCGGGCTGGCGCTCTGCCGTCATCCGGAAGAAATGCAGGCGTCCATGGCCATTGGCGCGGCCTATCTGCCTGCCACAGCTCCCAACCCCGCCAACAGGGCGCCCGAGTTCAGCCGGTCCGCGCGCGGCGCGGAGACATGGGCGGCGCTCCTGTCCCTCGGCCGGGCCGGCGTTGCGGAGATGGTGACGCGCTTCCACCGGCATGCGGTGCGGGTTTCAGAAGAGTTGAGGGCTCTCGGCTTCGAGGTCCCGCATCAGGTTCACTTCAATCAGGTCTTCGCGACGCTTCCAGGCAATGAAGACGCCTGTGCCCGGATCGCGGAACATGTCCAGAATTCGGGCGAGGCCTGGTTCGGTCAGGCCCAGTGGCAGGGCCGGAAAGGTTTCCGCATCAGCGTCTCCAACTGGGCGACGACCGATGAAGACGTCGACCGGCTGATCGCCGCTGTCGCGACGGCGAAGACTGAAGTGCTGGAACTTGCGTGAGGTCACTCCAATGCGAATTGCCTGCAAACAGTGAAACCAGAAAACCGCCCCGGGCGTTGGAGCGGTTTTCAATTTGTCATGAAATGAATTTCTATCGTCTGTCATCCCGGCCAAGCGTAGCGCAAGCCGAGACCGGAGAGGCATAGACCTATCGTTTGGTTCTTGCCCAGGATGTCAGGTCTCGGCTCTTCGGTCCCGGATCTTCGCTACGCTGCGTCCGGGATGACTAATTCGATATTGGAAACAGGGCAGACCGCCCCTGGACGACCAGGGGCGGTTTTCCAATGTCATGCTGCCTCGGTCATGTCCGGTTCCCCGGTCACCAGCCTTGCCACACCGGCAAAGTCCAGTTTGCCGGATCCCAGAACCGGAACTCTGGAGACCACCCGAATTTCCGCCGGGATCATCAGGTCCTGCGCGCCGCGTGCCTTGGCACCTTCTATGAAGGCGGAGCGATCGGCGTCCGGGTTTTCGGTCACCAGGATCAGCCTTTCGCCCTTGCGTTCGTCCTTGACGGCGGCGACAGCCGACAGATGCTCGGGCCAGATCTGGCCCGCCAGCGCTTCGACGGCGGCCAGCGACACCATTTCCCCACCGATCTTGGCGAAACGCTTGGCGCGGCCCCTGATGACGATAAAGCCGTCTTCGTCGAACTCGACGATGTCGCCGGTATCGTGCCAGCCGTCGACCAGCGGTTCAATGATGCCCGGGTTTTCAGGCCTCAGGTAACCGACCATCACGTTCGGGCCTGAGACATGCAGGCGGCCGCCGTTTTCGACACCCGGCACGGGTTCCAACCGCGCGGACATGCCCGGCATCAACTGGCCGACCGTTCCCGGTTTGTTGAACATCGGCGTGTTGATAGCAATCACCGGTGCTGTTTCGGTAACGCCATAGCCTTCCAGAACCCGCAGGCCGAAGCGTTCCATATAGGTCTGACGGGTAACTTGCTTGACCGGTTCAGCCCCGGCAAAGCAGTAACGCAGGGAGCGGAAGTCATAGGCATGGGCGACCCGCGCATAGCCGTTCAGGAAGGTATCCGTGCCGAACAGAATGGTGGCGTTGGAAGCATAGATCAGCTCCGGAATGATCCTGTAGTGCAGGGGTGAGGGGTAGAGATAGGTCGGAACGCCCGAGATCAGCGGCAGGATGGTGCCCGCCGTCAGGCCGAATGAATGGAACATCGGCAGGACGTTGAAGACCTTGTCGGACGGAGTGAAGTCGATCCGCGCCGCCGCCTGGGTGGCATTGGCCAGAATGTTCCTGTGTGTAAGCACCACACCTTTAGGCTTTCCTTCCGAGCCGGAGGTGAAGAGGATCACTGCGGTATCGGAGGCACTGCGCTCAGTCAGCGGGCGCTTGCGGGTCAGCATGCCGCGGATTTTTTCAGCAAGACTGATGTCTTCACGGATCTCGTCCAGCCAGACGAGTTTGACATGCGGGGCCAGGCCTTCGATCAGCGGTTCCAGCCTTGCCTGGGTGACGAAGGCGCGGGAGGTGAACAGGGTTTCGACATTTGCCGTCCGGCAGGCCGACAGGATGTTTTCCAGCCCGGCGGTGAAGTTGATCATGGCAGGCACCTTGCCCGCGGACATGGCGGCAAGGACGGTGACCGCGGACCCGTTGGCATTGGGCAGCATGATCCCGACAGTGGTTTCGCCTTCCGCCAGGTGGGCAATCCGGCGGCCGAGCACCGAAGCGCCGGTCAGCAGCCTGCCGTAACTCAGTTTCCCGGTCAGAGGATCTTCCAGAGCCGTTTCTGAGAGGCCGCGGTCCTTTGCAGTGTCGATGACCTTTTCGAAGATGGTCTTTTCATCGGCCAGGCTGGTTTCGAACATGAGATCGGACATGATTTGATAAAGCTCCGTACCTGCTGCCGCGCGACGCTTGCGGCCGCGCAGGTCTTCGGGAAGGTTCAGGCGTTTCGGTTCCAGGATCGTGACTTTCACTTTCGGGAACAGGCGCTTGCGGATCTGGGCAGGGTCGAGATAGGAGAAGGGTGTCTTTTCCAGACCGTCGATGCGGATCGGCACGATCATCGCGCCGGTCTTGTCGGCGACCATGGCTGCACCGTCATAGACCTTCATCAGGGTGCCGGTGACCGTCAGGCGGCCTTCGGGAAAGATCACCATCGGTTCGCCGGACTGCACCACACGGATCAGGGAGCGGGTCGCCATCGGCTTTGCCGGGTTGATCGGCAGAGCGTTGGCGAGCCTGAGGAAAGGTTTTACCCACCAGCGCTGTGCGACGCCGTAGTCGACGGCAAAGGTCGGTGCCTTGTCCGTCAGGGTCAGGGCCAGGCCCGCATCCAGGTAGCTGACGTGGTTCAGGGCCAGGATCGGGGCTTCACCCGCCTTTTCCAGGTTCTCCAGGCCCTTGACTTCCAGGCGGAAAAAAGCGCGGTAGAGAATGGAGATGGCGTCACGCATCGGCTGCGTCGGCAGGGTCTTCAGCATGACGGCGGCGGCGATCGCATTAAGGGCTGACAGGGACAGCAGGATGGCGGTCAGGCTGAGGCCGAGTTTCTGGGCGCCCGCCAGGGTCAGGCCACCCAGAACCATCATCGCGGCACCGAGGGCGTTGGTAGCAGCAATGCGGCGCGCCCGGCTTTGCGGCCTCGACCATGTCTGAAGCGCTGTGAAAGTCGGCACAACCAGCAGAGCACCGGAGATGGCAAGCCCCGCCATATCGAAGCTGAGGCGCAGGACGCCGTCGCCCTGCAGGAATTCCATGAGGCCGGAAGAGGCCGGGGCTACGGGCAGACCGGCAAGCACGATACCGGCATCCAGGCAGAAGAAAGCAATCAGGGCCGTGCCGACAGGCGCGGGCAAAAGGACGACGCGGCCGGCGGATATCCAGGCGGCAAAAGCCGAGCCGATGCCGATGGAAACGGCGAAGATGGCCAGGAAATAGGTGACGGCCAGTTCATTGCCACCCAGAACATTTTTCACGAACAGCGGCAGGAGGGCCATGACGAGCGCGCCAACCAGCCAGAACCAGGAATTCATCAGAGCGGCACGGAAGAGGCGCGTGTCGGTCTTCAGGTCGGCCAGGACTTTCCAGGTCGAGGTGAAGATATTCCGGTCGATTTCCAGCGCCGGATTTGCGGCAGGCGCGTCGGGGATGCGGCGGCTCAGACCATAGCAGGCGAGTGCCAGCAGGATCATCGCCGGTGCAAAGACGATGACGGGAGCGTTGGCGGAGAAAACGAAGCCCGCCGAGATCGTTCCAAACAGTATGGCCAGAAAAGTGCCAGCCTCGATCCAGGCATTGCCGCGCGGCAATTCCGCGCTCTCCAGATGTTCCGGCAAAAGCGCGTATTTGACCGGACCGAACAGGGCGGACATGGCGCCGAAAACGAAGAGCGCGAAATAAAGGACGGGCAGAGAAGAAAAGGCCATGCCCGCGACGGCCAGAAGGGCGCCGCCCACTTCAACAAGCTTGGTGTAGCGAGCGAGTTTTGCTTTCTCGTATTTGTCTGCAAGTTCGCCACCGAGGGCCGAAAGCGCCAGGAAGGGGGTGATAAACACGGCCCCGGCCAGTGCGATCAACGCGCCCGAGTTGCCGCTGTCGGCGGCGGCAGTGCCGACCTGGAACAGGATCAGGAAGACCAGGGCGTTCTTCAGAAAGTTGTCGTTGAACGCGGACAGAAACTGGGTCCAGAACAGCGGCGCGAACCGCCGTGTGGCCATCAGGGACTTGCTCATTCTTCTCCTCCCGAAGGGTGGCCGCTGGCGGCGCACCCTTCTGTTGCTGCGATGATCAGGCCTGTTCCGGCTTGTTGATGTCCATCAGAAGCTTTTCGGTCTTGGCATCTTCCAGACGGTTGTGGAACTTCTCGGCTTCGTCCCTGTCGCGCAGGGTCTTTGTCAGGGTCACAGCCGTATGGACCAGCATGATGGCCGACATCGTGTAAAAGCCCTTGGCGGAGAAGCTTGCCTCCAGATTGTAGATGCCGAGGGCCATCATCACGGCGGCAACGCCGAAGCTGGCCATGGTGAAGATCGTCCAGTTGTTGGAATGCTTGATTGTCGTCGGTTCTTGCATGGGAATGGTCCTTTCTCAGTTTTCAATCAGGAGGGGGAGTTCGGATTTCAGGCGGGCGAGCACGTCGTCCGCGCGGATTTTCACAGGCGCGCCGCAACCGGCATCGCCCAGTTTTTCAAGGAGCGCCTCAGGCTTGTCCGCCGCCGAAAGGGATGTGAATTCCCGGTCGGCAAGCTGATCCAGTTCCTGCCTGTTCTTGATTTCTTCCAGCTGGTCTTCCGCTCTTGCGAGCGCAGACTGACCGGCCGATGCGCCCAGGGACTGGGCCTTCTGGATCCTGTCGCGCACTTCCACCGTCCGTTCGCCCCGTTTCAGGGCACGCAGGCGGCTCTGGGCCCGGTGCAGGTTTTCGGTCAATCCGGAAAGGTCCTCGTCAAAGGACCGGATCGCGGCTTCAAGCGCGGATTTCTCGTCTTCCAGAAGTGCTATCGCTTCGGCCGCTTCCCGGGCAAGCGGTTCGAGGCCTTTCAGAAGCGCGTTGCGCGCCCGGTTTTCCAGATCCTCGATGGATGCTTCGATCTGCGTAAGCCGTTTGCGGTCCTGTTGCTGCTCCGCCTTCGCACGGGCGAGGGCGGCCTGTGCTGCGCGGACCGAGTTGGCAGCGACGCGCAAATTCAGGGAGAGATCGGCGATGGATTGCCGGTCTCCGTTCGGTGTCGCACCGGTTAGAAACAGCGCTCTGAGTTGGGTAATGAGCGGTTCAAACATATTGCCTCCACAAAAGTGAACGTTGTTCACCATTTGACAAAGCCATAGCTTTCGGGGTAGGTCAAGAAAAAAATGAACAGAGTTCACTTTTGTTGAAAGCAGCGGAAATGTCCGGGAAGCAGAAAGCAAAGAGCGAAGAGACCCAGCGGCGGGTGCTGGAGGCGGCTGTGTCAGCCGTGGAAACGGGCGGCCTGGAGGCGGTGAATATCCGCAAGATCGCCGCGGATGCGGGCTATTCCGTCGGCTCGGTCTACAAGCATTACGAGGATCAGGATGCACTGCTTTTGGGGGTGAATTCGGTGACGCTTGGCAGGATCAAGCAGGTGATGGCCGAGGCCGTCGTCGGCATTAATGAGCCGCTTGCACAACTGAAAATGCTTGCACAGACCTATCTGGATTTTGCCCGACAGAACGAAAGACTCTGGACTACGCTGTTCGCCCACCGGCTACCGGAGGGCAAGAAGGTGCCCGAGTGGCAAATCCAGGAAAACATCGCCTTGCTCGCCTTCATCGCCGCGCCGCTGAAACAACTACATCCGGACCTTACGGACGAAACCCTCGCCGCACGCACGCGCACCTGTTTCGCCGCCGTGCATGGCCTGGTCACCATCAGCCTGGAAGACAGGTTTATCGGTCTTGCCGGCAAACCGCTCGACAGGGAAATGGAATTCCTGGTCGAACGGCTGGCAGGATGAGGGGGCAGGGTTGGGCGGCAATCAGCCTGCTGGCCCGAAGCCTGCGGGACCCTCGCCAGCCGTCTTCGAATAAGGTTGGTCCGAGGGCGGGCCACTCCATCGCAACAGGCGTGCCATG
>NZ_JBNKYW010000180.1:0-11596 GCF_050301095.1 Roseibium sp. | reverse complement strand
GAATAGGAAAATGTTTTGGACACAAGGTTCCTTCAAAGCCTGCTGGCAGTGGTCGACACCGGATCGATCGCGGCGGCGGCCCGGCTTCAAGGCTTGACGGCGGCTGCGGTCAGCCAGCGCATCAGGGTTCTGGAAGCCGAGCTCGATTGCGAACTGCTCAACCGGTCAGCGCATGCGGCCGTTCCGACGGAGGCCTGCCTGCGCCTGCTTTCCCCGGCTCGGAAGCTGGTTCGGGACGCGGCGCGGCTGAGCGCGGAGGCTGATCCGGATGGCCTGCGCGGTCCGTTTCGCCTGGGGGCCGTTTCAACGGCGCTGCACGAGTCCGTGCCGGCGTTGATCCGCACGTTCCGCGAAAAGGCCCCCAATGCCGAACTGACGATCCGTCCGGGGACGTCGCTAAGCCTTTATGAGGGCCTTCTTGCGGGCGATCTGAATGCGGCGATTACCGTTGAACCGCCTTTTGCCCTGCCAAAAGGGATTGTCAGCGAACTACTCGTCACTCAGGCGATCGTTCACATCTCCCCCGGTGATCTGTCTCGGCAGGACACTCGGGAAAATGCACTGCCGTGGATCGTCTACGACCGCACGTCCTGGGGCGGCCGGTTGATCTGGGAGGCCTGTCACGCGCGGATCGCAGGCGGGCACATCCTGTGCGAACTGGATGCGCTGGAAACGATTGCCCTGCTGGTGGCGCAAGGGGTTGGGCAGGCCATCGTGCCGCATTGGCGGGGACTGACGGAAAGCCGCTTGCGCATTGGGCCTTCGGGTGCAGCGGGAACTCTTTCGCGAAAACTGGTTTTCTTGAGAAAAAATGCTCCTGCATCGGTCCTGGGCGATCTGGCGCTTGCTGCCTTGCGGCAGGAGGCGTGAGAGCCGGAAGGCTCACTCGACCGGCGGCAGGAGCTGTGTTTCGATGATCACGGGCATCGCTGTTTCCGCTTCCGCGATCTGGGCGTGGAAGACATCGTTTTCAGACGGGCCGAGGCGCAAGTCCCAGGTGTTGAACTCCGGGATCAGTCTGGCGACCGGGGCAGGGCGTTCCTCGATGATCGAGAAATGCTGCGGTGCCAGCCGGCCGATATTGGCCAGCAGGAAGAAATCGGCGATACGCGCGTCGTAACGGGCCCGGACATGATTGACCCGGCTGAGCAGCAGTTCCCTTTCGCCGTCGAGGACATCGAGCAGGGAACGCTGGCCGCTGTTGAATTCCACCTGCAGACCTTTGACGGCGCGCTTGTTGGCTTCGATCGCCTGTTTGCCGGCCTTGGCCCTGAGCCGCGCCGCGGCCCGCTGTTTCATGGCCCGAATGACGTTTTCCCGCACGATCTGCTGGGTGTCGTCCAGGCGGAATTCCTGTTCGTCGGCGGTGAAGCGCGCCCGTTTGGCGGCGGCAATGTTGCGTCCGCCGGTGAAAAGGGGCGCGGTGACCCGGACTCCCATGCGGAAGTCCTCTTCGTCCCGATTGCCGAGATTGCCGCGGTAGCCGTTTTCCCACGAGCTTTCCAGCGAAACGCGGGGCAGCATGTCGCCGACGGAGGCCCGGGCGGCGTAACGCGCTGCTCTGGCATCGGCGGTGGCCGAACGGATCCTGGGATTGTTCTGCAGCGCGACTGAAATGGCGTCGTCCAGTCCGGCCGGTTCAATGGCCTTGGGAATGCCGGGCCAGCCGAGCTTGCCGGGATTTTGGCCGGTCAGTCGCTGGTAAAAGGCTTCGGAGGCCTCCAGGTCGCCTTTTGCCTGGTCGCTGTTGCCCTGTGCCTCGGCAAGGCGCGCCAGCGCCTGTTCAATGTCGGTGCGGGTCGCGTCGCCGGACTTGAAGCGTGCGCGGGCGGCTGTCACCTCCCGCTGGACGACGGCGGAATAGGCGGTGAGGTGCGCGAGAATGGCCCGGTCGCGAACCACCCGCAAATAAGCGTCAGCCGTGTTGAACAGGAGTGTCTGTTCGGCCCCGATGAGCTGGTTGCGGCCGCTTTCCGCCTCTTCATGGGCCTGGTTCAGCCGGTTGACCCCGGCAAGGCCCTGGAACAGCGTTTGCGACATGCTCACGCTCAGTTCGTGATTGAAGGCCCGGTCGCTGGTATGGCTGCGGTCGCTCCGATAGGCCTCCTGCTCGGCGAGATAGGAGCCTGTTACCTTTGGCAGGAACTCCGATCTTGCGGTCCAGATGTCCTGATTGGTTGCCTGATAGCGCGAGCGTTCCGCCTTCAGGCCCGGATTGACCGCATAGGCCGATGCCATGGCCTCTTCCAGCGATTGGGCTGAAACCGTTGCCGGGACCGAAACAAGGCAGACGAGCATCGTCCCGGCCAGTAGACTGGCCGGAGTGCGTCTTTTCCGTCGCATCCGTTTTGTCGGCCCGTTCAAGGCTGTCATTGAAGCACCAAAGGTTCTGTTGGTGCCCACGATAGATTTTTATAGTTAATCAAAGGTAAGCCAATACCCGGAGATCCATGGGGTTTCGTCAAAAATTTCAAGAGGTTCTTGTTGTAGTTTGAGCGTGTTTCCCGTCGGTTGACGTGCCCGCAACCACATTGAAGCGGTTGCTTGAAACGAGTCGCGGACAGGCACCTGGGCCTGGATTCGGCATGCGGACAGGTATTTGAAGAGTTTTTATCGATAATATTGACAGTAATCTTTTTAGCCTGCGGATCGCCGCAATTTTGTGGCAAACCAAGGAAGAACCGGGGGGCAGGTGGCGAATTCACCATTGGTATTGGCCAGATTGTCAATGTTTTTCATAAAATCCTATCGATAAAATTATCAATCTGGAATGGATTTGCTTTCAAAAAAGAACCTCCGTGCCGGGAAGGGATCCCGGCAGAAGAATTTTTTGCTGCCAGTCAGGAATTGGGTACTTCCCGCAATGCCATCGAGAGTCAAAACGACACGGGTCGACAAGGCCTATGCACGATTGAAAGCCGAAATTCTGAACGGCGAACTGCCGCCGGGCTTTCAGGCGCCGGAGCCTGACATCGCTGGCCGGCTCGGAATGAGCCGGACACCCGTGCGCGAGGCGTTGATCCGCCTGGAGGCGGAGCGTCTGGTCGATCTTATTCCGCGTCGGGGCGCGAAGATCCTGCCGATTTCGAAAAAGGACATCTGCGAGATCTTCGAAATCCTGGCCGTGCTGGAAGCGCTTGCCGCAAGTTCGGCCGCCAAGCTCTCTCCGGATGAAGAGCTCCTGTCCGAAATCGACATGGCCATCACCGAGGCCGAAGAGGCGCAGACCCGGTGTGACATGGAAAGCTGGGCGCTGATCGACGACCGGATTCACAAGCTTGTCGCCCGCGCGGGCGGCAATACCCGGCTTGAACTGGAGATCGTGAACCTGCTCAACCAGGTTTTCCGGGCCAATTCCGTCCTGCTTCGAATGAACAAGGCACCTGCCTCCAATGCCGAGGATCACCGCAGGATCCTGGAGGCGGTCCGGGCCGGACAGGCGGAGAAGGCGTCCGAGATCGCCCGCATGCACCGCCTGAGCGGTCTTGTGACAATGGAAAAGGTATTGCAGACCTGTGGATTGAGCCACGTCTGATCCGGTTTCCGCGGCAGAAGCGTTGCGCGGGCAGACCCGCCTCCGGGGTCAGGCGTTTCCGGTTCCGGACGGCGCCGGTCCCGTCGACTGGCCGATGATCAGTTCGGCGTCGAGATGCAGGGACGACGGTTTGCTTGCAGGGTCGGCGATCATGGACAGCAACAGCTCCGCCGCTTTCTCGCCTGCATAGCGCACGGAAGACCGTGTGCAGGTGAAAATGGGCACTTCTCCGCTGTTCGGCAGAAAGGAGAGGGCGTCGTCATGGGTGATGATGGAAACGTCCTTGCCGGTCTTCAGGCCGCATTGCCCGACGGCCCGGGCGACACCGATCGCCGTAATCATTGAAGACACCAGAAAGGCTGTTGGCGGATTGGCGGCCGACAGCATTTCCATCGCACTGTCGCAGCCGTAAGGCTCGGTCATGTCGTCGCTGCGCATCAGCGCCGGATCGGCTGCAAGGCCCCGGGCGGCCAGCGCGGCCTCAAATCCGGCGCGCCGCCGTCGGGCGAAATCCATGTGTTCCAGACCGTTCAGCAGCGCGATCCTTGTGTGGCCCAGGTCGAGCAGCAGACTTGTAGCCCGCTCGAACGCGCGGCGGTTGTTCATGTCGATCCAGGAGGTTTCCTCCTCCGCTCCCGGGATGCGTCCATGAACCACGAATGGAAGGTTGAGTTCTTTCAGAAGCTTGTGGCGTTGCTCGTTGTTGGCCGGACCGTGGATGATGACACCGTCCGCCTTCTTGCGGGAGGCGATCTGCCGGTAGGCGTCTTCCTCGTTGGCATCCTCGACCACGGAAATGATCATGTCGTAGCCGTGCTTGGAGTAGGTTTCCCCGGCACCTGCGATGAATTCCAGGAAGATCGGGTTCATCATCTCGTGGATCGAACGGGGGATGACATGGCCGATGGCCATCGACCGGCCGGTCGCAAGGCGCCTTGCCTGGCTGTTGGGCGCATAACCGAGTTCCGCGGCCATTTCCGCGACCCGCTTGCGGGTCGCTTCGCTGACTTCCGGATAACCGTTCAGCGCGCGGCTGACGGTTGTCTGTGACAGATTCAGCCGCTGGGACAGTTCTTTCAGGTTCACGCCGTTGCTCATTCCGCCTCAAAACGCTTTGAAAGCATCCCTCCAAACAAGCTGTTATTGAAATGCAACATTTATTAGCGATCTGCAATCTTGACAAGTCCGGATCGTCCAGACATGTTTAGGCCGAAATCCAAAGCGGTTTGGATGACCGGTTCTGGTGGGATTACCAATCTGGAGCGTCGGGTGGGTGTTGCTGCCAGGCGGTGAGGTGTGCCACTTTTGATTGCATGTCCCAAGGGAGGGACAATCTGGGAGGATTGACATGAAATCTCGTTTGATGGCTTGTGCGGCCGGTCTGGCGCTGGGCGCCGGCCTGTGCATGAACGCCGCCGCGGCGGCCGATCTTAAATTCGCGCCGGGCGAAGGTCCCTTCAACTGGGACAGCTACAACGAATGGGCCAAGAGCGCGCCGGACCTGAAGGGCCAGACCGTGACGATCGCCGGCCCCTGGCTGCAGCCGGAAGACGGCTACTTCCGCAACGTGCTGGCCTATTTCACCGAAGCGACCGGCGCCGAAGTCATTTACACCGGCTCCGACTCCTTCGAACAGCAGATCGTGATCGATGCCGAAGCGGGCGCCGCGCCGAACATTGCCGTCTTCCCGCAGCCGGGCCTTGCGGCCGACATGGCCGCGCGCGGCCTGCTGACGCCGCTGCCGGACGGCATGGGTGACTGGGTCGCCAACAATTACGGCGCCGGCGAAAGCTGGGTCAATCTGGGCACCTACAAGGACAAGGACGGCAAGGGCCAGCTTTACGGCTTCTTCTACAACGTCAACGTCAAGAGCCTCGTCTGGTACGTGCCGGAAAACTTCGAGGACGCCGGTTATGAAGTGCCGTCGACCATGGAAGAGCTGAAGGCCTTGACCGAACAGATCGTTGCCGACGGCGAAACCCCCTGGTGCATCGGCCTGGGGTCGGGGGCCGCGACCGGCTGGCCGGCCACCGACTGGGTCGAGGACATGATGCTGCGCACCCAGCCCGCCGACGTCTATGACAAATGGACGACCAACGAAATCGCTTTCGACGATCCGCGCGTGATTGCCGCGATCGAGGAATTCGGCTGGTTCGCCCGCGACGATGCCAAGGTCGCAGGCGGCGCCGGTACCGTGGCCACCACCGACTTCCGCGACAGCCCGAAAGGCCTCTTCTCCTCGCCCCCTCAGTGCTACTTGCACCGTCAGGCTTCCTTCGTTCCGGCCTTCTTCCCGGACGGCGTGGAATTCGGCACGGACGTCGATTTCTTCTACTTCCCCGCCTATGCGGACAAGGACCTCGGCAGCCCGGTTCTGGGTGGCGGCACGCTGATGGCGATCACCAATCCGTCCGATGCGACCAACGCGCTGATGGAATTCTTCAAGCAGCCGCTCGCTCATGAAATCATGATGGCGCAGACCGGCTTCCTGACCCCGCACAAGGGGGCCAACCCTGCCGCCTACAAGGACGACACGCTGCGCGGCCAGGGCGAGATCCTCGTCAACGCCAGCACGTTCCGCTTTGACGGATCCGACCTGATGCCGGGCGCTGTCGGTGCCGGCTCGTTCTGGACCGGCATGGTCGACTATGCCGGCGGCAAGGACGCGAAAGCCGTTGCCGGTGAAATCCAGAAAAGCTGGGACGCTATCAAGTAATCCTCCTGGCGGCCGGTTTCCTCCGCGGGGCCGGCCGTTTTTCTGGCGATTGGGCGTTAACGTTCAAAACGACAAAGTTCCTCAAAACCGGAAGCTCCCGGCCGTCGGGGGTTCCCCATAACCACAATGGGAGGGAACGGCCATGCTATCGGACAATCCGGCACTCCTGGGCCTGATGACCATCATCATCGGCGTCGGAGCCTGCCTCGGTTACTTCTACCTGTCCAACCTGATCCTCGACAGGTTCATCTTTCCGGCGCGCGGCCCGAATGCCGGGCGCAACATCAACCGTGCCAACATGGTCCGGCCCTGGCTGTTCCTGTTTCCGGCCCTCTTTGCCCTGGCGCTTTATCTGGCCTATCCGGTGTTCGAAACACTGCGCCTGTCGCTGACGGACCGCTCCCTGGGCGGGGCTTTCGTGGGCTTCGACAACTACCGCCAGATGATGAACGAGGCGAAGTTCTGGGAAGCCGTGCGCAACAACATGCTCTGGCTGATCGTCGTGCCGGCGGCCTCGACCGCCTCCGGCCTGCTTGTTGCCCAGCTGACCGACCGGATCAGGTGGGGCAATGCGGCCAAATCCCTCATCTTCATGCCGATGGCGATCTCCTTCGTCGGCGCTTCGGTCATCTTCAAGCTGATCTATGACACGCGCCCGGAAGACCAGAACCAGATCGGCGTGCTGAACGCGGTCTGGCTGAAATTCGACGGTGGCATCGGCTCGGTCCTTGTCCTCCAGATCCTGCCGACACTTCTGCTTCTGGGCTTTGCGGGGGTGACCGGGTATCTGATCTGGTCCTTCGTTCGCGACCTGGTGGCCGGAGGCAGAAACCGGTCGGCACTGCTGGTGCCGCTCCAGCTGCTGGTGGCTCTCGGCGGGCTGTGGCTGATCTGGCACGCCGTCAGTGCGGTTCTCGGGCTCTGGGTTTCGGAACTGCCCTACGGCGCGCCCCAGACCTGGCTCACCCTGCCGTTCTGGAACAACTTCTTCCTGATGGTCGTTCTGATCTGGATCCAGACCGGCTTTGCCATGGTGATCCTGTCGGCGGCCCTGCGCGGCATTCCGGAGGAGACCGTGGAAGCCGCCATCATCGATGGCGCCAACCCGTTCCAGATCTTCTTCAAGATCAAGGTGCCGCAGATCATGGGCACCATCGTCGTCGTCTGGACCACGATAACGCTCACCGTGCTCAAGGTCTTCGACATCGTCTTCGCCATGACCAACGGCCAGTGGGAGACCCAGGTGCTGGCCAACTACATGTACGACAAGCTTTTCCGCGCCAACGACTGGGGCGTCGGCTCGGCCAGCGCCATCGTCATCATGCTGCTGGTCACGCCAATCCTGGTCTGGAATGTCTATAACGCCCGCAAGGAGATGCGATAATGGCTAGCATTGCAGGCAGGAAGTCTGGCCTCACATGGGCCGTGCATGTCTCCGTCGCGCTTCTCGTGGTCGCGTGGCTGTTTCCGACGGTCGGACTGTTCGTATCCTCCTTCCGCACGGCGGACCAGATCGCGAGCTCCGGCTGGTGGAGCGCGTTGCTGCCCTCCGAACAGAACGTCGTCTTTCGAACCTCGGATCCCGACGACACACGGGTTGCCGACGGCGACGGGTTTGTCGTGACCGGCAACATTTTCGAAGGGGAGCCGAGCGAAATCCGGTCCTGGGGCGTCTCTTCCCGGGACGTATCAGCCCATCAACCCGGTGAGACCGCCGAGATGAAGGGCGGTGAGTCCCTGACCCTTCAGGCCGACGGCAGCTACATCTGGCGCGGCAACGACAAGCAGATCTCCGGCAGGGGGCAGCGCGTTTTTGTTACCGCGACCGTGCCACCCGAGTTCACGCTCAAGAACTACGGCACCATCCTGTTTTCAGGCACGGGTCAGGACAACATGGCCAAGGCCTTCTTCAACACGCTGACAGTCACCATACCGGCCACGATCATCCCGATCGTCGTCGCTGCCTTTGCCGCCTATGCACTGGCCTGGATGGAATTTCCGGGACGGGCGCTTTTGATCGCCGCAGTGGTTGGGTTCTTGGTCGTGCCGCTCCAGCTGGCGCTGATCCCGCTGCTGCGGCTGCATCTCGGCATCGGCATCGGCAAGGGCTATCTCGGCGTCTGGCTGGCACACACGGCCTTCGGCATGCCGCTCGCGGTCTATCTCCTGCGAAACTACATGGTGGGCCTGCCGCGGGACATCATCGAGAATGCCAAGGTCGACGGGGCGACCGATTTCCAGATCTTCACGAGGATCATCCTGCCGCTCAGCTTTCCGGCACTCGCTTCCTTCGCGATCTTCCAGTTCCTGTGGACCTGGAACGACCTGCTTGTCGCCAAGGTGTTCCTGATCGACGCGACAGGGTCGACCACCGTCATGACCAACCAGATCGTCGAGCTTCTGGGCACGCGCGGCGGCAACTGGGAAATCCTTGCGACCGCCGCCTTCGTTTCCATTGCCGTGCCGCTCTTCGTCTTCTTCGCGATGCAGCGCTATCTCGTGCGCGGCCTTCTCGCAGGATCGGTCAAATAACATGAACAGAACAAGCCTGGGGGTACAGCCGGCATGACTTCGTTGTCCCTGAAAAATGTCAGCAAGTCCTATGGAACCGTCGAGGTTCTCAGGAACATCAATCTGGAGATCGAGCAAGGCGAGCTGATCGTCTTTGTCGGGCCCTCGGGCTGCGGAAAATCGACGCTCCTGCGCATGATCGCCGGCCTTGAAAGGATCACCGGCGGCACGCTGGAGATCGACGGCATGGTGGTCAACGACGTGCCGCCGGCCCAGCGCGGCATCGCCATGGTGTTCCAGTCCTATGCGCTTTATCCGCACATGACCGTCTACGACAACATGGCCTTTGCCCTGAAACTCGCGGGCAAGTCGCGCGACGAAATCGACAAAGCGGTGCGGGCCGCCGCCGACCGGCTGCAGCTCACCAGCTATCTCGACCGCCTGCCGAAAGCGCTCTCCGGTGGCCAGCGCCAGCGGGTGGCCATCGGCCGGTCGATCGTTCGAGACCCGAAGGTCTTCCTCTTCGACGAGCCGCTGTCGAACTTGGATGCGGCGTTGCGCGTTGCCACCCGCATCGAAATCGCCCAGCTCAAGGAAAGCATGCCGGAAAGCACCATGGTCTACGTCACCCACGATCAGGTGGAAGCCATGACGCTCGCCACACGGATTGTGGTGCTGCACGGCGGTGACGTGGAACAATTCGGCGCGCCGCTCGATCTCTACGAGCGCCCGGCCAACACGTTCGTCGCCCAGTTCATCGGTTCGCCCGCCATGAACCTGATCGAGGCCGAAGTGACCGCCACCGGCGGCACGACCTCCGTGCGCATGGCCGATGGCGGCCATGCCGATATGCCGATTGCTTCCGGAGAAGGCGACATGGGCGCGGCCGTCAGGCTCGGCGTTCGTCCGGAAGATCTGACGGTCACCGAAAGCGACGACTATCTGGTCTCCGCCGATGTGGACATGGTGGAAGCGCTGGGCGAGACCACGGTGCTTTATTTCATGTCCCAGAACGGCGAACCGGGCTTGATCGCCAAGCTTCCGGGCATTCACCAGATCGCCAAGGGCACAAGTATCCGCCTGACAGCAGCCCCGGAAAAACTGCATCTCTTCGATGGAGACGGAAAGTCGTTCCTGTACCGGTAACGGGATTGGATCAGACAGCGCGGTGGGGAAGCCTCCATCGGACCCCTCCCTCTTTTAGGGAGGGGTTAAGGGCGTCTCACTCGCAACCTGTTGATCCCATTGCCGCAATCTTGAAGAAACAGCAAGTTTCACGTCCTCAGTTCCGCGATGACATTGCGTGTCACGGACAGGAAAGCCGGCAAGAGTGCGATGAGGGCCGTGAGGGAGACGAAGGCCGCGATCAGGTGGAATTCGGGCCAGTCGAGTGACGCCGTGACCAGAATATCCGTCCTTGCGGTAACGGCCTCTGAGATCAGGCGCACCCCGACCCAGCCGACCGCGAGTCCGGCAAGCGAGCCGGTGACGATC
This sequence comes from Roseibium sp., assembly GCF_050301095.1. Lineage (GTDB taxonomy): Bacteria > Pseudomonadota > Alphaproteobacteria > Rhizobiales > Stappiaceae > Roseibium. Next base: position 1,340 of record NZ_JBNKYW010000180.1, on the reverse strand, counting down.
AGAACCGCCGCATAGGACCAGACGACGGCGAAGACGAAGCGTACAGGTGCTCCGAGCGCCCTTAAAAGCGCCAGCCGCCGCGAAAACAGTCGCGTGAGAATGATCAGGCCGGTCAGCACGCCGGCCGCGACAAGCACCTGGGTCAGAACCGCCATCACCGAGAGGATCTGCCGGACATCGCCCATCAGCGCATGGAGCTGGGCCAGCACCGCGCCGGGGAAGAAAGCCATCATGTCGTGCCGGGTAAAGTCGGAGCGCAATGCGTAATTGGCCCAGAGCGCATCGGCGCGGACCAGCACAGCGGGCGTTCCTGGGAAATAGTCGGCATCGAAGGGCGGGCCTATCCGTCCGCTCCGCTCCGGCGCGTGTCCCCTGGCAAGTCCGTGTACCTGCCAGACGCTCTCCACCGGCACCAGTATCGCCCGGTCCCAGGGACTGCCGGTCGGCGGCATTTTTCCGACGACGGTTATCTCGTGCCCTTCGTGGGCGTCCTCATCCGCGCCGTCCTCCACGCCGTGGGCCGGGCTGAACGTGTCGCCGGGGGCGAGGTTCACCTTGACCCCGGCAATGGCTTCGTCCGTGGCGGCGAACATCCTTCCTTCGGCAAGGCCGCCCGCCAGATGCGTGACGAACTCCGCTGTCGTTCCGACAACGGGGGCGTCCCCGAAACTGTCACCGAAGGCAATGGGGGCTGCCAGGTCGACATGGTCGTGACCGGCGATTTCATCAAAGGCCGCACCGTCGAGCAGGGGCACGTCGCTCGGCTGCAAATAGACAGCGGCAAACATCATGGTGATCTCGCTGCCCGGCGCGGCGACGATGAGGTCGAACTTTTCGGCGGCCCGCGCGCTGCCCCGGCGCAGTCCCCGTTCCTGGGCGATCAGGCCGACGCCGATGCCGACGGAAACGGCGATCAGCAGAACGAATGTCAGATTGCTCCAGCGAAAACGCCACAACAGTGCGGTGACCAGGGCTAAGGGACGAAAACCGCGCAGCACGAAGGCACCCGCAAGCAGCGCGGGCAACAGCAGCAGGGCAAGAAACATCGCGTCCTGCGCGAGGGGGGACAGGGACTGCCAGGTGTCGGAAGTCAGGTCAGACAGGAGCAACCTCCCTCAACAGGCAGCCGTCGGCGATTTCCGCGACCCGGTCCATGCGTTTCAGAAGATGCGGATCGTGACTGACGGCAATCAAGGTCTTTTTCTCCTCACGGGTCAGGGTAATCAGGTCTTCGATCAGGATATCCGCCGTTGCCCGGTCGAGGCTTGCCGTCGGTTCGTCCGCCAGGATGATGGAGGGATTATGCGCCAGCGCCCGGGCAATGGCCGTGCGCTGGCGCT
>NZ_JBNKYW010000179.1:0-27451 GCF_050301095.1 Roseibium sp. | reverse complement strand
GACAAATGCGGAAAACCATGTTGCGGGCGAGGCCAAGTGGCTCGTGATGGGCCTGTCCTTTACCGCCACCTGCATTGTTTCCACGATTACCTTCAGGCTGATCGAGGAACCGGTCAGGCTTTGGTCAAAAAAAGTCGTCAGGAACCGGTTGCGCATCAGGCGCGGCAGCGGGGAACTCGAGGCGGCTTAAGCGTCGCGCCCCAACTTCCGCGGCAGTTTTGCCTTCACGATGCCGACGACCCGGTCGAGCACCGTCAGGGCGAGATAAACCGCCAGAAGCCCGAGGAAGAACCTGAGGTCCGTCAGCAGCGTTCCGCCGGCGAATTTCCGTGCGCCGGTGTTGGCGTAGGTCCAGACGAAATAGGCGATGGCGGTAAAGGCCGCGGTCAGCACCAGCGACACGAGGATGGTCCGCCAGGCGGGTTTCGGGGCGTCGCTCATTTCAGCACCCTTGCCGTGGCAAGATCCGCCTTGAAGACCATCAGATCGTCGAGCTTCTCAACGTCGCCTTCCACCTCGATGTAAAGCGCCAGCAGTGGATTGATCTCGTCGCCGAGCAGATTGCCGTCCGCGTCCGCCATGAGGAAGAAATTGCGGCCCTGGACCGCCCCGGAAGAGACGAAAACCGGCGGAATGCCCCCTGTCAGGCAAAGGTTGGCGCAGGCCTTGTGCGCAAGCCCGCGGCCCGGGCGCATCGCCCCCGAATAGCATTTGCCGTCACAGATCTCGCCGGTGAGTTTCCAGCGGCCGAGCGGCACGGGGTCTGCCGGAGTGAAGGCAGCATCCGCACCCTCGGTAGCTTCCACCTTTCCGACCTGGATCATGGTGAGGTCGCCGCGTTTAATGGGAACGCCGCGCAAGGCGACGGCGGTTTTGATGTTGGCTTTCGCCTGATCGAAGACACCGCGTTTTCCCTGACCGGAGAGCATGTAGGTCTTTGCCGGCGTGCCGCCGCCGGCGGGAACGCGGAAGACCGGGTAGGGTCTCAGTTCCAGAAGGCCGGTCTGTTCGAACCGGTTGCCCCATTGAAAGCCGCCGTTACCCGGATCGTTCTGAGTCGAGGAGAGCGCAAGGGCCGCAAGGCCGAGGCCGCCGACGAAGCAGACGATAAAGACGCTCACGAAAGCGATGAGCGGCTTCGGCACCTTGTTGAGATAGCCGACAAAGAAAGGCGCCGATTTTGTCTGTCGCCAGCTCATGTCTCATCTCCGATCGTGACCGGCTCGACATAGGTTCCCGGCGGCAGGGCGGTCGGGTCGAGCAGGATGGTCGAACCATCGAGCTTCAGCCGGTAGGTGGCGATCTTTTCGGTGAAGGGCGCGGGCGCCCGGCCGTCGGCGAGATTGTACTGATAGCCGTGCCAGGGGCAGGTGATGCAACCCCACAACACCTTGCCTTCACCGAGCGGGCCGTTCTGGTGGGCACAGGCATTGGTTATCGCTGACAGCTTGCCGTCGTATTTGAAGATCGCGACCCGCTCGTCCTCGGAGAGCGTCACGACCTTGGCGCATTTGTCGTCGATCTCCTCGACATCACCCGCCACCAGCCAGCCATCCTCCGGGGCGGCCTGCGCCGTCTCCTTGCCCCGTTCCTGCAGGGCCTCCATGCGCCCGGTGGTGAAATGCAGGCCGGAGACCAGCACCACGCTTGCCGCCACAAGGCCGGTGAAAACCGGATCGGCCGGCCCCTGCAACGCCCCGAGCGCTACATGCAGAACCACAAATGTGTAGGCGGCATAAATGAACATGTGCAGCGCCTTCCAGATCGGCGCGCCCAGAAAGCTCAGCCAGAAATCGTGGCTGGTGGCCGCCAGCACCAGCAGGATGAGAAAGGCGGCAATGCCGAAGGCCTCGAAGGGAAAGCCGATGATCTGCGTGTAGCTGGTGTTCGACGACAGCAGGGCGGCGTATTTGTCCGTCGGCGAGAAACTGAAATACCAGCCGAGCACATAATTGGCGTGAACGGCGGCTATTCCCGCCGTCATGACACCGAAGTGGCGGCGGTTGTAAAGCAGCGGCAGGAAGCGCCGGTCGAGCCGGGCCAGCGGCCCGATACACAGGATGATTGTCAGCATCAGAAAGGCGCAGCTGCCGAAGGCCCGCATCCTGAGGATGGCGCCGTCCACCGGTTTGCTGACGTCTTCGAAGAACGGGCCGACATAGATGAAGATGTAAAGATAGAGCGCGACGGCGATCAGCAGGACCGCGTCATAGATCATCTTGTTGCGGTTCCAGATGACCGGCATGTATTGCACGCTCATTGCGAAACCTCCCCGCTGTCGGTTGCGGAAACGGGCGCCTCGATCAGGACGGCAGGCCGGTCGGCGGGCGGTGTCTGGCGCAGGGCAAGGATCGTGAAGAAGGCAAGCGGCAGCAGGATGCCGAGCACGGTCCAGATGCGGGCATGGGCGGTGCGATGCGCGCGTTTCATCGCCGGGTCTCCCCGTATTTTTCAAGCACGTACCAGCGGTAGAGCACCAGCGGCCAGATCAGGCAGAGGCCGGGAATGAGCAGGGGACGAAAGACATGCGACCCGCGTGCCGACGGTTCCACCCGGTCGATACCGATAACGAGAAACAGCGCCGCCACCACGCCGCCGGCGATCAGGTAATACTGGCCTATCTCGATCAGAACGGACGCGGTCAGCAATTCGTCCCCCTTAGCTCAGCTGCCTCTAGTTGTCATCCCGGCTGGAGCGAAGCGGAAGGCCGGGATCAAATCAGTGTTGACGAACGAGTTTCGCAACAAACCTGCCACCGTGTCTACTGGATCCCGGTCTTGGCTTTGCCAAACCGGATGACAGGTCCAATGGTGTCTTTGGTCACACCAGATCCGCATCGGTGACGATTTCCACCAGCGACGGACCGTCATGGGCGATCGCATCCGCGATGGCCGTGTTGAGGTCGGCGGCGTCGGTCACCCGGTGGCCGTGACCGCCACACAGGCGCGCAAAGGCGGCGAAGGACGGGTTGGTAAGGTTCGTCTCCCAGACCGGCCATTCGCCCGCACGCTGCTCCTTGGAGATCTTGCCGAGCTCGGAATTGTTCAGAAGGATATGGGTGATATCCATCCCGTATTTGACTGCGGTGGTGAATTCCATCGCGTATTGGCCGAAGCCGCCGTCGCCGGAAATCGAGATCACCTTGCGGCCTTTGAATTTCTCGAAATCCCGGGTTGCGCTCCAGGCACCGAGCGCCGCCGGCAGGCTGAAGCCGATGGATCCGAGATAACCGGACATCAGGATGCGCTGGCCTGAAGGTTCGAAGTAGCGGCCGAAGGAATAGGTGTTGTTGCCGACATCCACCGGGATGATCGCATCCGCCGGACAGAGTTCGCTCAACGCCTTGAAGACGGCTGCGGAGTGGATCCCCTTGTCGTGGGTCTCAGCGAGGCGGCGGTCCTTTTCATCCCGCCAGATGACCCAGCGCTCGGCGAGTTCGGCAACCTGGTCGGGCGCATCGCCGGGTTTCGAGATCTTGTCCATCACCGCCTGGCAGAAACTGCCGATCTCTCCCCAGACGGGCAGGGTCACTGGGTGGAACTTGCCGAGCTGCATGCGCTCGAAATCCACCTGGATGATGGTCTTGTAGGGCGCGATGCCGGTGTGATTGGCAAAGGACGAGCCGAGGGAAAGCAAAAGGTCCGCCTCGTTCATGAACCAGCTTGCCACCGGCGTGCCGGAGCGGCCGAGCACGCCCGCCGCCAGCGGATGAGTGTCCGGGATCAGCCCCTTGCCCTTGAAGGTGGTCAGCACCGGCGCGCCGATCTTTTCCGCCAGCGCGATCACCTTGTCGCGGACGTCCTTGGCACCGTAGCCCAAAACGATCACCGGTCGCTTGGCGGCATTGATCATCTCTATGGCTTCGGAAATATCCGCCGCGGACGGTGTGATTTCCGTTCCGCCGAGGCGGCCTTCGGGGGTGCCTGCGTCCTTGCTGCTTGGCAGGGTCTGGACATCGTCGGGGAAGATCAGGTGGGCGACGTCGCGTTCCACAAGCGCCGTTTTCAAAGCCAGCGACATCAGCTCCGCGTGGTTGGAGGAGCCGAGAACGGCTTGCGAGAATTTCGACACCGCCTCGAAGGCGGATTTGAGGTCGATGTCCTGAAAGGCGCCGGGGCCGAAAACCTGCGTCTGCACCTGGCCGGTAAGGGCAAGGACGGGAGCCCGGTCGACCTTGGCATCCCAGAGGCCGGTCAGGAGATTGGTGGCGCCGGGACCCGCAATCGTCAGGCAGGCGGCAGGCCTTCCGGTCAGCTTGCCGTAGGCGGAGGCGGCAAAGGCGGCTGCGCCTTCGTGGCGGATGCCCACAAAGCCGAGACTTCCCTTGTCCACCTGCCGCCGGATGGCGTCGGCGAGCCCCAGATTGGAGTGCCCGACCATGCCGAAGACGCGCTTCACGCCCCAGTTGACCATGGTTTCGGCCATGACATCGGTCACTGTCGGTTCATGCGCGGGCTCCGGCTCGAGGCCGACAAGGATCTCGCCGTCCTCGATCTTGAGCGGATAGAGTTTCTGGCCGCTGTCTTCATGGCCTCCGGGAGGCGCGCCGGTCAGCGGGTCGAAGTCCCAGCCGTGCCAGGGGCAGCGGATCCAGCATTTGCCGTCCGTGCCCTCTTCGATGGAGCCTTCGCCAAGTGGACCGCCCTGGTGCGGACAATGATTGTCCATCGCCGCCCATTTGCCGCCAAAATGGGAGAGGCAAAGCGAGGTGGTCCGGGCGGTGACCGTCTTGACCCGTCCGTCGGGGAGGTCGTCCACATGGCCGACCCTGATCCAGTCGAGTTCTTGAGCGTCCATTTTCTCCTCCTTGGGCATTTTGAGCCCTCAGGCGACACCGCCATAAGCTACGCCCGAAAGATCCGCCATTTCCCGCTTCCAGGTGGTCAGATCCTCAGGACGAAACTGGTTGAGGTGGGTGTGGCCGCAGGCCCGTGCCATCACCTGCATCAGCCCGACCGAGGCCTCGAAAAAGTTGGCGAGGCGCCGGGCGGATTTTTCGATTTCCAGCCGGTTCACCAGATGCGGTTTCTGGGTGGCTATGCCGACCGGGCAGTTGTTGGTGTGGCAGGCGCGCATGGCAATGCAGCCGATCGCCTGCATGGCCGAATTGGCGACAGCCACCGCATCGGCCCCGAGCGCCAGCGCCTTGACGAAATCCGCCGGCTTGCGCAGGCCGCCGGTGATGACCAGCGTCACGTCCGGGCGCCCGAGACTGTCGAGGTGGCGGCGTGCCCGGGCGAGCGCGGGAATGGTCGGCACGGAAATATTGTCCCGGAAGATGATCGGCGCCGCGCCTGTGCCGCCCCCGCGCCCGTCCAGGATGATGTAGTCGACGCCGACCTCCAGCGCCGCGTCGATATCCTTTTCGATATGCTGGGCGGACAGTTTGTAGCCGATCGGGATACCTCCGGTGCGGCCGCGGACCTCGTCGGCAAAGTCCTTGATCTGCGAGATCTCCGTCCAGTCCGGAAAGCGGGGCGGGGAAATGGCATCCTCGCCTTCCTTGAGACCCCGGACCTCGGCAATCTTGCCCTGCACCTTGGCACCCGGAAGATGGCCGCCCGTGCCGGTCTTGGCGCCTTGTCCGCCCTTGAAGTGGAAGGCCTGCACCTTGTCGAGCTTCTCCCAGGCAAAACCGAAGCGGGCCGAGGCCAGTTCGTAGAAATAGCGGGAGTTGGCTTCCTGTTCCTCCGGCAGCATGCCGCCTTCGCCGGAGCAGATGCCGGTGCCGGCCAGCTCCGCGCCGCGTGCCATGGCCACCTTTGCGGGCTCCGACAAGGCGCCGAAGCTCATGTCGGAGACGAAGAGCGGAATCTTCAGTCGCAGGGGCTTCTGCGCATTCGGGCCGATGACGGTATCGGTCCCGACCGGGTCGTCGTCCAGAAGCGGAAATTTTTGCAGCTGGGCGGTGAGGATCTGGATGTCGTCCCAGTCCGGCAGCTGCGCGCGCGGCACACCCATGGCCTCGACGCGGCCGTGGTGGCCGGTCCTGGAAAGCCCGCTGCGGGCATATTGCTGAATGAGACCGTTGTAGGGTTCTTCCTCGGAGCCATGGCTGGTGTCGGCGTAAAGGCCGAGATAGGCCTTGCGGTTGAACGGCTGCGGGTTTTCCAGCGCCCAGGCGGCGATTTCATCCTCGTCCACCAGCACGTCGTCGCCCTCGACCCAGCTTTGGAATTTCGGCAGGGCCTCGGAGTTGTTGTATTCGGAGACGCCGCTGTCGAGCCGGTAGTCCCAATAATGCACGCCGCAGATCAGGTTCTTTCCCTGAACATAACCGTCGGACATGAGCGCGCCCCGGTGAAGACAGCGGCCATAGAAAACGGAGACCTCGTCGTCGAAGCGGACAACCACCAGGTCGACTTCCGCGACAAGCGCATATTGGGGCTTGCGGTCCGGCAAGCTGCTCAAGCTGGCAACAACCTGTTTTTTCATGTCGTCTCCCGGCACCCTGCGTGCCGCTCCATTTGTTACGGGGCTATTCCAAGGGGACTTCGGTTTGCTCCAAGGTCGGGGTTTTCATTTCGGCGGCGCCTTCCTGCCGCGCCATGTGGGCACCATAGAGTTTCGCAAGGGGCACGGCGGTAATCCCGTGCAGAACGGCGCTGATCCAGACCGCATTCACCGCCAGCATCAGCAGCGGTTCGCCGATCTCATGGTCGATCTGGTCGACGACCAGAAGCGCGAACAGGGCGGTCGCCAGGCCGCGGGGTCCGAACCAGCCGAAGAACAGCCGTGTCACCGGGGTGGCGTCGCTGCCGGTCAGCGACAGCCACACGGCCAGCGGCCGGACGACAAAGAGGCTGATCAGGATGAGGGCGAGGCTGGCGCCGGTGAGATGCTCGACGGCCTCCGGGACGAGCGCCAGGCCGATCAGGAAGAAGGCGCCCCAGGACAGCATCTGGCCTTCGTTTTCGGTGAACTCGTAAATGAAGGCGCATTGCCCCTTGACGACATTGCCGAAGAGAAGGCCGGCCACGAAAGCGGAAATGAAACCGTTGCCGCCGACGACATCCGCAGCGAGATAGGCACTGCACGCCAGAGCAATCGCGCCAATGCCCTCGATCGTCTCGGTCGTCATCCTGCGGTGCTTGGCAGCCAGGAAGAGGACACCGCCGACCGCCCCGATCAGGCTACCGGCAAGCGGACCGAAAACGAGTTGCTTGGCGGCGAAGATCAGCCAGTCGCCCGACCCCGGTTCCAGCATTTCTCCGGCAAGGCTGGTGAAGATCAGGATCAGGGGCAATGCAAGGCCATCGTTCAATCCGCTTTCAATGGTCAGCGCCCGGCGAACCCGTTCCGGCACGGCCAGGTTGGTGACCACGGCCTGTCCGAGGGCGGCATCGGTCGGCGCAAGCAGCGCCGCGGCGAGTGCGGCCATGACAAGATGATGGCCCTGGAGAAAGGGCACGGCGGCGACGGTGCCGATAATGACGGCCAGCGGCAATCCGATGACCAGCATCCTGAGCGGCCACTGGTGACGTTTGACCATCGCATGAACATCCGTCTGGGCAGCATCCAGAAACAGCAGAATGATCAGGGCAAGTTCGGCAACAACGTGCAGGAGGCGTTCGGCTTCCCCCACCGGCATCAGTCCGCTTTGGGCCAAAACATACCCGAAGCCGATATAGAGCATGGGGGCGGTCAGGATTCCCCCGGAGAGCTTTTTCGCCAGCAGGGTGTAGCAGACCGTGAACAATGCCAGCAACAAAAGTCCGGTTGCCATACGCTCTCTCCCGAGGCTCTCAAGTCATAAAGGCAGACCCGCGCGGCCATCTCAAATCATAACCCGATGACACGCATGTGTGGCAACCGTGATCCGCTGCCAGAGTGCGGGCTAGCGGAGCGGGGAGTTCGGAACGTTGCTGGGGGCTCAAAAGCGGTTCTTGTCGGCCTTGAAGAAAAACTTCGGATCGATGTTCCGCGTTTCGTCCGTCATATGGGCATTGTCGAGATGGAACAGGCGGCGTTCGTGCAGCCGGCCGAGGTCCAGGGTTTTCCTGTTGCTCGGATGGCTGAAGAACAGCTCCTGATACGATCCGTCCGCATGCGCCTTCTGCAAGCCGTCAAAGATGGCATCGTGAAGCGCATGGTTGCCGTTTTGCACGAAGAACAGTTTCATCCAGGGATAGTAGATCGCCAGGGATTGCTCGATTGCCAGATTGGGCAGGTGCTCCGACCACTGGGCATGTTCGACATAGATCTCGTCGACGCCGCGCGGAAAGGCGTCGGCGCGGCCGGCGGTGACAAGGCCGAACAGCAGGTGGTATTCGGCCGCCGTGACTGGAAAGCCGGCATCCTCCAGAACCTTGATATCGCCCCAGCCGTGACCTTGAACGAGGTTCAGCCTGGTAAGATCCTCCAGGTTCTCGATCCTGGAAAATTCGGCCTGACGCCTGCCGTCGATCAGGAACAATCGCCAGCCGAGCAATCCGCCGTTGATCGGGATGCGCACTGGCATGAGCTGTTTTTCCAGCTCCGGATAGGTGCCGTACCAGGCAATGTCCAGACCCTGGCCGTGCGACAGCAGGATCTTGGATCTCTGCTCGTTCATCGGTCCGAGCGGCGAGGGTTGCAGGTCCCAGTCGCCGCCGTGTTTCTGCAAGGCGAGCTTCAGAACCTGAAGGGGGATCTCTCCTTCGATTCGCCGTCCCGCTTCCACCGGATAATAGACGACCTCTCCAGCGGCGGTCGCAGCTGAAAGGAAAAGCAGCAGCAGAGCGACAGGAGACGAAAAAAAACGCATTCCGGATCTCCGGTGTCGGTGACACGCGACGACAATCTGGGTTGATTGTAGCAGAAGCGGGTAAAGCATGCCGTCAATCGGGACTGGTCCGGCCGCAAAAGACCGGTAGCCTCATGCTCTCACCCATGGGCCTGCACCTAAAGGCCAGGTCTTAACGCCGTCCGGCCAGACGCAGGGGCAGATGGATCGGGTTCTTCGGCGTGCCAGCGATTTCCAGGATCAGTTTCTTGCGCACCGCATCGGCAAAGGTTTCCGTGCTGTCCGCCGTCACGACAAAGGCGGCGGGGCCGCCGATGATCTTGCGGTAGAACATTTCCTCCAGATCGTAGGAGACGGGCCTGCCCGAGCAATGCCGGCACAGGACGGCAAGACCGTTGATGACGATGCCGGAAGACACGACTGTGTCCCGTGCCTCTTCGATTGTCGGACCGTTCCAGTTATTGGCGCTGTCTGCGGATAGATCGATGACCCGGCGCAGGCCGGTATGTTCGTTCATCTCGATCAGCTCCTTGCCTTTCAGCAGCGCCGCGCCGATGGCATTGCGCCCATAGGCCTTGCGCGGCGCCGCCATCAGCGTGCCGGCGAATTCCCGGGCTGACGCCATGCCGTCGATGATCGTCCAGCCGACAACGACGTCCTGGGAGAACATGTCCGCCCATTCGACATAGGTGACCGCGATCTTGCCATGGATGTTTCCGGTGATGACGTTCAGAACGGCGGGATCCGTGATTGCATCGGCATAACCGGATCGCTGGAACCGGATCTCCTCATCGTCGATGGACCCGGTTGCATCCGCCAGGAGGACGAGTTCAAGGTCGACCTCTTCGCTCAAGGACGGACCGGAAAGCAACAGGCCCCAGGCAAGGAAGACAGACAAAAACCGCATCACGCTCAGCTCCCGGATAAAGGCACTCACGTGTAGCTAGGGCAGGTGAGGGAAAAGGGCAGGGTGTTTTCTCAGCTGTCATTCCGGACAAGGAAAGTGGAGCTGGAATGATGGCGAGTGGAGAGCATCAAAAAACCCGCCCTCCTTCGGAGAGCGGGTTTTTCTTAAAAATCAGGTTTCGAACCGGTGTTACGCCACGGCCCGGGCCAGCGCGCACTGCGACCACAGGTCGTTGATCGCGTCGGCCAGCTTTTCGATGTCTTCGGCCGTGTGCAGCGGTGTCGGGGTGAAGCGCAGGCGCTCGGTGCCGACCGGCACGGTCGGATAGTTGATCGGCTGCACGTAGATGCCGTAGGTCTCCAGCAGGATGTCGGAGAGCCACTTGCACTTCTTGGCGTCGCCTACCATCACCGGAACGATGTGGCTCGGGTTTTCCATATGCGGAATGCCGCGCTTGTCGAGGGCGGCACGCACCTGGGCAACCCGGTCCTTGTGCGCCTTGCGCTCGAACGGGCTGTCCTTGAGGTGGCGGATTGAGGCGGCAGCGCCTGCGGCAAGTGCCGGCGGCAGGGCGGTCGAGAAGATGAAGCCCGAGGCAAACGAGCGGATGAAGTCGATCATGGTCCGGGAGCCGGTGATGTAGCCGCCCATGACGCCGAAGGCCTTGCCGAGGGTGCCTTCGATGATGGTCAGGCGGTCCATCAGACCTTCGCGTTCGGCAACGCCGCCGCCGCGCGGGCCGTACATGCCGACGGCATGGACTTCATCGAGGTACGTCAGGGCGCCGAACTTGTCGGCGACGTCGCAGATTTCCCGGATCGGCGCGATGTCGCCATCCATGGAATAGACGCTTTCGAACGCCACCAGCTTCGGTGCGTCCGGGTCGTCCGCCGCCATCAGCCGTTCCAGGTCTTTATAGTCGTTGTGCTTGAAGATGCGCTTTTCGCAGCGCGCATGGCGGATGCCTTCGATCATGGAGGCATGATTGAGGCTGTCCGAATAGACGATCATGCCCGGGACCTGGGAGGCGAGCGTGCCGAGGGTTGCCCAGTTGGACACATAGCCGGACGTGAAGATCAGGGCCGCTTCCTTGGCATGAAGATCGGCGAGTTCGCGCTCCAGCAGGACGTGGTAGTGGTTGGTGCCTGAAATATTGCGCGTGCCGCCGGCTCCGGCGCCGCATTTGGCGATGACGTCCTGCATCGCGCCGACGACCTTTTCGTGCTGGCCCATGCCGAGATAATCGTTGGAGCACCAGACGGTAACGTCCTGGACGGAGCCATCTTCGCGGTAGCGGGTCGCCCGGGGGAATTCACCGGACTTACGTTCCAGATCGGCGAATACCCGGTAGTTGCCATTGTCGTGAAGTTTGCCCAGGCGCTCTTCCAGATACGCGTTCACGTCCATGAAACCGGTCCTCTTCATCGCCGCCCGCATAAAGCGGCGCCTCTCTCTCGGGCCACGCAGGTTCGCGTCCAGGCGGCCAATTCGTATTCGGGTGCGCCAATCTTCGCTCGCAGACTAGCAGCTAACCTGTAACCATTCAAAACTGCATTACAGATCTTCCGTCCTTGATCAAGGTCAAGACAGCCGGATGCGTCCAAACGCCATAGGCCTGGGCACGGCGCAGGCTTACCCGATTCCCCTACGGAACCTTCCAAAATCTACCCGTCAAAATTTAACAAAGGAAAACCGGACGAAAGGCGCAACCAAACTGGTCCTGGTGGCGGTAGCCTTTGTAATTGCTTGAATCATTTATAAATTCGAATGTGTGAATTAATGATCTCCGCCAACCGCACCGGATTTTTCCGTGGCTTCGGTGCCGCTACGAACCGAACAATTCCGCCCACATGAGGCCGGGTCGAAGCCCGCAAATTCAAGCCGAATTTTTTTGAAACTTTTTTTGAAAAATCCGGCCAGTCGGAACCGGTCATTTGCGCCCGGCGGGAGGGGTGGTTGAAGATTTCACGGATGTGATCCGGCGAGTCGCGAAGTTGAGACTTGCTTTCCCTCACATAAACATGAATACTGATTCATGTTTCATGATACGGGAGGAGCCGGACGTGACAAAACCGGCCGGAGCAGCACAAAAGACACAAGCCACCCAGCCGAAGACGGCGCGGGGAGAAGCCACGCGCAAGGCCATTCTGGCCGCCGCCGAGCGGGTCATCGGTGCAAAGGGCTATAACGACGCCTCCATCGGCCACATTACCAGCGAGGCCGGGGTCGCCCAAGGCACGTTCTACATCTATTTCAACACCAAGGAGCAGGTCTTTTCCGAACTGGTGCTGGAGATGGGGCGCCTCGTCCGCCACACGATTGCCGAGGCAACACAGGGGATCGGCAACCGGCTCGACGCGGAAAAGGCAGGCTTACAGGCCTTCCTGGAGTTTGTCTGCGCGCATCCCGACCTTTACCGGATCGTGCAGGAAGCGCTGTTTGTCGACCCGAGTGCCTACCAGGCTTACTACGAGGCCTTCGCAGGCGGGTATCAGACCGGTCTCGAGGCCGCCGAGGCGGCCGGGCAGATTTCGAGGGGCGACGCGGAAACCAGGGCCTGGGCCCTGATGGGCATTGCCCGCGCCCTTGGCGAGCAGCTGGTGGTCTTCAAGACGGACAAGCCGATAGCCGACATCGTCGCCAGCGCCTCCGATCTGATCGAAAACGGCCTGAAAGCGGCCCCCTCGCCGTGACCCCTTCAGGAGCCAAAGTCGAAACGGCATTGCGGGACGGCGTCTTCCGGATCTGGCTGAGCCGGCCGGAGCGCCACAATGCCCTGGTCCCGGAGCTGATCGCGGACCTGCGCGCCGCCATTGTCAAGGCCGGCGAGGCGGAGCCGGTGGCGCTGGTCCTGTCCGGCCGGGGGCACAGCTTTTCCACCGGTGGTGACATTTCCGGTTTTCTGGCGCACGCCGGTTCCCTCAAGGAGCTGCGCACCTATGCGGAAGAGCTGGTCGGCGGGTTGCATGACGCGATCCTCGATCTTCTTGCCTTTCCGGCGCCGGTCCTTGCCGCGGTCAACGGCCCGGTCACCGGTGGGTCGACCGGCCTGATGCTGGCGGCCGACATGGTGGCCATGTCGGAGCGCGCTTTTGTGCAGCCCTACTATTGCGAGGTCGGCTTTGCTCCCGACGGCGGCTGGACGGCGCTTCTGCCGGACCGGATCGGCACGGCCGCGGCGCTTCGAATCCAGTACCTCAACGAACGCATCGGCGCGGAGAAAGCCCGGGCACTCGGGATTGCCGACAGCGTGCGGCCGCTATCGCAGCTGGAAGCGGAAATCGATGCCTGGACGTCGGCAATCGGACAGGGCTTTGGCCAGACCCACAAGGCAACGCGGGCAAATGTCTGGGACGCAGAACGGCTGGGCGCCGTGCGCCACCGCCTCGACCGGGAAAAGGACCGGTTCCTGGATCTGGTCGCCCGGCCGGAAACGCTTTCCGGCATGAAGGATTTCGGAAAGAAGCGTGCCTGAGACGCGTTTTGTGACGAACACCAGGTGTTGGGAGGACACATGGAGTTTTTGACCGACATGGCCGCCAAGCGGGCGGAACTGACACCGGAAGCGGTCGCCTTCACCGACCACGAAACCGGCCGGAGCTTTACGTTCTGCGAAGTGAACAGCCGCGCGAGCAGGCTCGGCAACCTGTTGCTGGACCGGGGTCTTGAAAAAGGCGACCGGGTTGCGGTGCTGTGCCAGAATCATCCGGATTTCTTCATCCTGCTGTTTGCCGCCCAGAAGACCGGCCTGCTGCTGGTCCCGCTCAACTGGCGCCAGCCGGTTGCGGAGCTGAAGCCCATCCTGGCTGCCTCGAAGGCAGGGCTTCTGTTTCACGACGGCCCCTTCGCGGAGACGGCCCGGGACCTCGTCTCTGGCTCCGATGTCGGCCTGCTGCCGCTCGGCGCCACCCAAGACGGCGGCAGCTTCCTGGACGGTCTCCTGAAAGGCGTCAGCGCCGCGGCGATCGGCGATGGCCGGGTAAAGGCCTCCGCGCCCTGGTATTTGCTGTTCACGTCGGGAACCACCGGCCTGCCGAAGGCTGTCATCCAGACGGCGGGCATGGCCTATGCCAACATGATCAACTACGCCCAGGCAACGGGATTGTCGGTCGGCGAAAAGGGCGTCAACTTCCTGCCGCTCTTTCATACTGCCGGCATCAATCTTCCGACCCTGCCGATTTTCCTGAACGGCGGGTCCTCGGTCGTCCTGCGCAAGTTCGAGCCCGAGATCGTTCTGGACATGATCGGGAAGGGCGAGGTGACGGCCTTCTTCGGCGTGCCGGCGATCTATCAGGCCCTCGCCCTGTCGAAGAAGATCGGCAGGACGGATTTTTCGAATGTCCGCTCGCTTGGCTGCGGCGGCGCGCCGGTCCCCAAACACCTGCTGCTGGATTTTCAGAAGCGCGGCGTCACCATCTGCAACGGCATGGGCATGACCGAAACCGGTCCGACCGTGTTTCTGATGGACAAGGATCATGCTGCGGAAAAGATCGGCTCGGTCGGCAGGCCGCAACTGCTCACAGATGTGCGGCTGGCCGATGGCGACGGTGGTATTCTGGAAGGCCCGGGAGAGGGCGAGATCCAGTTTCGCGGCCCGAACATCACTCCCGGCTACATGGATAATCCGGAAGACACCGCGGCGACCTTCACGGTTGACGGCTGGCTGAAGTCCGGCGATGTCGGCCGGCGGGACGAGGACGGCTATTATTACATCGTCGACCGCATCAAGGACATGTACATCTCCGGTGGCGAGAACGTCTATCCGGCTGAAGTGGAGAAGGTGCTTGTCGGCCATCCGGCGATACTGGAAGCGGTTGTGATCGGCGTGCCGGACGAAAAATGGGGAGAGGTCGGCGCCGCCTTCCTGCTCGCCCGGCCGGGCGAGGAGATCGACGTCGATGCCCTGCCCGGATGGTGCCGGACGCATCTTGCCCCATACAAGATCCCGAAAAGTTTTTCCGTTGCCACCGACCTGCCGCGCACGGCGGCAGGCAAGGTGCGCAAGAACATCCTGAAAGACACCTTTCTCGCAGAAACCACGCCGGAGGACGCCTGACGTCATGAGCCTCGCCGCCGATATACCCCTGAGCGCAACCTTCACCTGGATCCCGAGGCAGGCGGATTTCGACGCCTTCGCCAGGCTTTCCGGCGACGACAATCCGATCCATGTCGATCCGGAATTCTCCGCCCGCACCCGCTTCGGACGCACGGTCTCCCACGGCATGCTGCTTTACACGCGCGTTTTCGCGCACTTGAAGGCACTCTATCCCGGACGCCCTCACGCCCTTCAGACGCTGATGTTCCCGAACCCCTCCTATGCGGACGAGGAACTGACCTTTTCCTTTCAGGAAAATCCCGGGAAGGCGGACCAGATCCTGATCGAGGTGAAGCGCAGCGCCGACGGTGCGGTGACCCTGTCCGGAACCTGTGACCTTGGAGGAGAAAAATGACTTTCGAACTCGGACAGCGGGCGGACCTCGCCCGGACCTACTCGGAAGAGGACATGCGCGATTTCGCAAGGCTTGCGGGTGACGACGCCGATGTCCCGTCGTCCGTTCCCGGACCGCTGATCGGCGGCCTGTTCTCCTATCTCCTCGGCGTGGAACTGCCGGGCCGTGGTACCAATTACCTGAAGCAGAGCCTGGAATTTCTGGCGCCCGCGCCTGTCGGTGAAGAACTGACCGCCTCCGTCACCGTCACGCGCCTTCGCCCGGAAAAACATCTGGTGGATCTGGAAACCGTTTGCGAGGCCGCAGACGGCACCCGCATCTGTCAGGGCAGAGCGCTTGTCTATGTCGAGGATGTCGGCAAGGGCTAGGGTGCGGACTCATGAAATTGTGCTTTCAGGCGTCAATCGGGTGCAGAAGAGCAAGGAAAAGCCTGCAGAACCAAGCTGGTGCATGGTGCAAAGGCTTTGACGCGGCTGTTCAAAGCCCGATTGACGTTCTTCGGATCGCTCGGGAAGGAACCGCCTCCTGCGTTGGGAAAGCTTGAAAACCAGCCAGGTTTCCTGCTCTTTCCCGCCTTGGATACGATCCTTTCCCGAGCGACCTGAATGTACAATTTCATGTGACCGTACCCTCGGTAACCGCCGGGTCGCGCGCGCCTAGTCGCCCTCCACGACCCGGACCCTGGCCGGCCAGAAGGCGTAGTGTTTCGCAAGCCTTGCCGCCATCGGGATCGGTTCCTTATAAACCCAGCCGATTTCTTCGCCGCCAAACGCGATATAGCTTGCATCGCCCTTGATCGGGCAATGAGTGGATTTGCCGGTTGTTTCGAAGGTGCAAGTCAGATCCGCTTCCGGGACATAGACCACCGGATCGTAGACCGACTTGCCGATTTCCATCACCCGGAGCGTGTTCCGGCTGTCCGCAAGCAGCGTGTCACCTGCATAGACGCGGATGCGCCGGGGGACATCCTTGATCACCATGAGATGGTCCGGATTGTCCGGATTGCGGATGGCGTCATCAAAGGCTGTGGATGCCTGGGCTGTCATCGCGGTCTCCTGTCAGTCACGGAAAACGTGGGGGTGGTGCCTTCAAAGCGCAAAGGAAATTTTCTGACTTTGCCGTGATTTCTTCACAGACACTGACCAAACAGATATCCATGTGTCCACCTGAACATAGATCTGTCGGATTTGACCTTTCTTGTGTCTGCATCTTCCTTGGAAGAGATGTGGGACTGTCATTGCCTGGGGATTGATTTGACTGAAATCACGATTACGCGGTCGGTCCGCATGCCCGATCCCTTCCGGGTCGAACGGTTTCTGTCCAATCCGAAACTCGGGCCGAGGCTTCTGTTCTTCAGTGGCGGCTCCGCGCTCAACGGCCTGTCGCAGACCCTGAAGCGCTATACGCACAACTCCATTCACCTCGTCACGCCTTTCGACAGCGGCGGCAGTTCGCAAGGGCTGCGCCTCGCTTTCGACATGCCGGCCATCGGCGATCTCAGAAGCCGGCTGATGGCCTTGGTAGACGAGACCGTGCTCGGCCATCCGGACGTCTTCCGCCTGTTCACCCACCGGTTCGCGAAGGACGGGGAAAGCCGGGACCTTGCCGCGCAGCTCGACGCGATGATCGCGGGCTCCCATCCGCGGATCGCCCCCATCGATGCGCCCATGCGCACGCTGATCCAGAACCAGCTCGGCACCTTCCGGAAAGCCTGTCCGCCAAGCTTCGATCTGCGCGGCGCGAGCATCGGCAACCTGATCCTGGCCGGTGGCTACCTCGATCAGAACCAGCAGCTTGAGCCGATCATCTTTCTGGTCGCCAAACTTGTCGGCGTGCAGGGCACCGTCCGGGCGGTCTGCGACGACAATCTGCATCTGGGCGCGGAACTGGAAAGCGGCGGCACGGTCATCGGCCAGCATCTCCTGACCGGCAAGGAACATCCGCCGCTGGCTTCGCCGGTCCGGGAGTTCTTCCTCAATCGCGGTCTGGGTGCCCCCGACCCCGTATCGGCCGATTTCCCGGCCCGCAACCGCACTTTGCTGAAATCCTCGGACCTGATCTGTTATGCGCCCGGCAGTTTTTACACCAGTCTGGTGGCGAACCTCCTGCCCGAAGGGGTCGGCCGAGCCATTGCCGCGCATACGGTTCCCAAGGTCTATGTTCCGGCGCTGGGCGACGATCCGGAAACGCGCGGCATGACGCTTGCCGACAAGGTGGGCTGCCTGCTGGGCTATTTGCGGCGGGACGCCGGTACGGACTGCCCGACTGAGCGTCTCCTCAATCTGGTGATCGTCGACAGGAGCACGCCGGAAGTTGACCTGGACGGATTAAGCGAAGCCGGCATCCCGGTTCTCAGGCTCGATCTTGTAAGTGAGGGTTCGGCCCCCTATTACGACCCCGTGCGGCTGAGCGAAGCGCTGGTTTCGCTGGTCTGACGGATTTTTTGGGGGGTACATGAAGGAGAAAAACACTTGAAACGCACGCCGCTGTTGAACCGTCACCTGAGCCGTCTCGTGGCCTCGCTCGGCCATATGGACGAGATTGTCGTGGCGGATGCCGGACTGCCGGTGCCGCCCGGCGTCGAGGTCATAGATCTTGCGGTGTCTCCCGGCATGCCGGGCCTCTTCGATGTGCTCGACGCCCTGTCGCAGGAACTGGTGGTGGAGCGGGCGATTTTCGCCAGCGAGGCATCGCCCGAACTTGTCACCCAGTTCGAGGTGAAGCTGGCCCATTGGGCGGCCGAAACCGGCAAGCCGATCGAGGACGTCCAGACCTCCCATGAAGCCTTCAAGGCGCGCACGTCCAAGGCCCGGGCTGTGATCCGCACCGGTGAGTGCACGCCCTACGCCAACATCATTCTGGTTTCCGGCGTCCCTTTCTGATCCTTGTCGCTGACGCGGACGGGCGGGGCCGATCGGCCTTGATGCCGCGTTCGGTGCCCGCAGATCGCCGCGGCACCGGCTTTGCCATGCCGCCTCGGGGCCGGTTCCGAAACTTTCCCTTGCCATGTTTCGTTGTTGTGTCAGCGGCTTCCCGCTTCGCAAAAATTTAAATTTGCATCACCAAAACCGATTTTGTTGACTTACAAAATCGGTTTTGTAACCTCGTTTCAAACAAAGACTCAGTCGCTGGGCACGCACCCGGCAGGCTGCGGAAAGAATGTTTCGGAGCGGCACTCGCTCCAGGGGAGGATGCATGACGCGGACATCCGGTTCCGTGACGATCGATGACGTTGCCCGCCATGTCGGTGTCGCCAAGGGCACGGTCTCGCGCGTCCTCAACAACTACACGGACATCTCCGAAAACACCCGCAAGCGCATCCTGAAGGCGGTGCAGGACCTCGGCTACCAGCCCTCGGCGACGGCTCGCAATCTCAAGCGCGGCCGCCAGGACACGCTCGGCATCGTCATACCGGTCGGTCACGGCAGCGGCGCCGATCCCTTCCTGTCGGAATTCATCGACGGTATCGCCAGGGCGCTCGATGAACTCGGGCTTGACCTGCTGGTCACCACGGCGCATTCCCCCGGCCATATGGTCGAGACGATCCAGCGCCTGATCGCGCGCCGGAAAGTGGACGGTTTCATCGTCACCCGCACGGCCGTCAACGACACGCGCATTGCCTATCTCATGGAAAAGAACTTTCCGTTTGTCGCCCATGGACGGACCGGAAATCCGGAGGGATATGCCTGGTTCGACATCGACAACGAAGCCGCCTTTGCCGACGGCGTCCGTCATCTCTACAGCCTCGGGCACGAACGGATCGGGTTCCTCGGCGGTTCTCTGGATCTGAACTTTGCCCTGCAGCGACTGAGCGGCTACCGGCAGGGACTGGAAGCGCTGGGGGTTGCTCACGATACGGATCTGGAGACCCTGCAGTCCATCAGTGAAAAGGGTGGCTTCGCCGGAGCCCGGGAGTTGCTTTCCCGGGACAGGCCGCCGACGGCGCTCCTGTGCGCGACCGACGCCCTTGCCATCGGGGCCGTGCAATTCTGCAGAAAATACGGCCTCAAGGTCGGGGCCGACGTCACGGTCATCGGCTACGACGGCTTGCCGGTCGGCGAATACCTCGATCCGCCGCTGACCACCTTTTCCCAGAGCGCGCAGGAAGCGGGCGGCCGTGTCGCCCGCATGCTGATCGACGTTCTGGACGGCAAGGATCCGGCAAGCCTGCAGGCGCTTGCCAGGGCCACTCTGATCCGGCGTGCCTCCGACGGTGCGCCATCCATGACACCGGAGGCGCTGTCGGCGCTGCTCCGGACCCGGCTGAACGACCAGCCACATTCTGGCAGTAAGGGAGAGTAAGATGTTTGGGAGGACAAGATTCCTGGCCCCGGCCGTTGCGGGCGTGCTCGCGTTCGGTTTGAGCACGGCGCAGGCGGAGACGCTTCGGTTCTGGACGACCGAGGAACAGCCGGAGCGCCTGGCCAAGCAGGAGGAAATGGCCGCTGCTTTCAAGGAAAAGACCGGTATCGAAGTGGAGGTCATTCCGGTAAGCGAATCCGACCTCGGCACCCGCGCAACCGCGGCTTTTGCAGCCGGCGACCTGCCGGACGTGATCTACCACACGCTGCAATATGCACTGCCTTGGTCCGAAGCCGGTATTCTGGATACGGAAGCGGCAACCGAAGTCGTTGAAAAACTCGGCATCGACACCTTTGCGCCCGGTGCCGTGGCCATGGCGGCAGTGGAAGACGGCATCGCTTCGGTACCCGTCGACGGCTGGACGCAGATGGTGGTCTACCGCAAGGACCTCTTCGAGGAAAACGGCCTTGCTGCACCCAACAGTTATGGAAACATTCTGGCGGCTGTCGAAAAGCTGCACAATCCGCCGGAAATGTTCGCCTTCGTGGCCGCGACCAAGATCGACGAGAATTTCATGAGCCAGGTGCTGGAGCATGTGCTGCTGGCCAATGGCGTGAGCCCGGTCGACAGCGCCGGTTTCAAGGCGCTCGACGAGAAGAAGACCATCGAGGCGCTGGAATTCTACAAGGCCATCGCCAAGGCCTCGCCTCCGGGCGATCTCTACTGGAAACAGTCCCGCGAGCTTTATTTCGCCGGCAAGGCCGCGATGATCATCTGGTCGCCCTTCATCCTGGACGAGCTGGCCGGTCTGCGCGACAGCGCACCGCCAACCATCACGGACGATCCGACTTCCCGCGAACTGGCATCGAAGACCGGCGTGGTCACCACGCTCAGTGGTCCGTCCAATCCGGACGGGGCTGCCTGGGCCGATATCCGCTACTTCGGCATCACCAACGATGCGGACACGGAAGCGGCCATGCAGTTCGTCGAATTCTCCATGGATGACGGCTACATGTCGACGCTCTCGATCGCACCGGAAGGCAAGTTCCCGATCCGCCGCGGCACCAGTGACAATCCGACCGCCTTTGTCGACGGCTGGGCCAAGCTGCCTGTGGGGGTCGACCGCAAGGCGCCGCTGACCGATCTCTATGATGCCGATACGATCAAGACCATCGTCTCCGGTCTCGACACCGCCAGCCGCTGGGGCGTCAAGGAAGGCCAGCTGTCGCTTGCCTCCAAGATGATCAACAGCCAGGTGATCAATCGTCTGGTGCGCGAGTACATCGATGACGAGCGGGACGCGGCAGCAACCGTCGCCCGGCTCAACGAGGAACTGGCCAAGATCCAGTAACGATCCTCCGCCGTCCCAAGGCAGGACCGGGCAGTTCTTCTCCGCGAAGGATTGCCCGGTCCATAACCTGGACTTCAGCCGCCTCCCGGTGGCTGATAGGGCACGATCGATCTCAATGCCGGACCCCCGGGTCTTTCCATCGGCACCGACAGAACCTAACCACCTACAAAACCTGACCACCGGCAGACCCTGACAGATGAGCACCAAGACCAGAGCAGACGCGTTATCAGGTCCCCCGAGGGGGATCGGGCCGATGCAGCGCCGCGAGATGTGGCTGGCCTATCTGATGCTGGCACCGACCTTCGCCATCATCCTGATGATTGTCGCCGGTCCGCTGCTTGCCAATTTCTGGATCAGCGTCAAACCGGTGCAGCTCGGCGATCTGCGCGCGCCTTCGGTCCTTGTCAATGAAAGGTTGCGCGGTGCTCCGGAAGCAGCGGGCGACAGTGCCACCCTGGAATACCGCCTGCGTAATTCGTCCCGGGACGAGGAAATCCGCAACGTGGTTCTGAAGGACGAGGTGCCGGAGGGTTTCACCGTCACCGGCCTGCCGGAAGCCTGCGCGCAGAACGGATCGGCGCTTACCTGTACCATCGGCACGGTTGAACCGGGTTGGCGTGACCGGCTCAAGGTGGAAGGCACCGTCTCGGAAGCCTTCCTGGCGGCCGACCGGCCGGAACGGGCGAGCGAGCCGGTGGTCTCGGGCGAAGCCAACAATGTGCTGACCAATCTCGACTTCACCTTCGAGAATTTCAGCCGGATCTTCAGCGCCGAGGAATTCTGGTCCGTGCTGCGGGTGACTTTCTATTACACCATCTTCGGCACAGGCGGCGCGCTGGTGCTCGGCCTCTTCGCCGCCCAGCTCCTGAACACCGCCTTCATTGGCCGCGGCTTCCTGCGCGGGCTGTTCCTCTTCCCCTATGTCTCGCCGGTGATCGCGGTCGCCTTCACCTGGGTGGTGCTGTTCGATCCCTTCTCCGGTACGCTCAACGCGCTTCTGACCAAGATGGGCGTCATCGCCGATCCGATCAATTTCTTCGGCCAGCGAGCGGTCGAGTTTTCGGTTTTCGGCATCCCTATGGAATTTCCGCTGGCGCTCTCCACGGTGATCGCCTTCGAGGCCTGGCGCTATTTCCCGCTGTCCTTCCTGTTCATCCTGGCGCGCATGCAGTCGATCAACACGGATATGTATGAAGCCGCCGAGATGGATGGCGCGACACCCCTGCAGCAGTTCTGGTACCTGTCCCTGCCGCAGCTCATGGGCATCCTGTCGGTCCTGTTCCTGCTGCGGTTCATCTGGACCTTCAACAAGTTTGACGACATCTTCCTGCTGACCGGCGGCAACGCGGGCACACGTACGCTGACGGTGGATGTCTACGAGCAGGGCTTTGCTCTCTCCAACCTCGGCGCTGGCGCCGCCGTTGCCGTGGTCGTCTTTGTCGTCCTCGTCACCTTCGCAACGCTGTTCATCCGCTTTTCGCCGAAGGAGGAAGGGCTATGAGACCCGGAAGTGTCCTTCTGGCCGCGCTCACCGGCCTGGTCTGGGGCGTCGTCGCCATGGTGGTGTCCGGCGTCACGCTGACGCTGGTGACCGGCGAAGTCGCCTTGCCGCAGGCAAGTGCCGCAGGTCTTGCCGGTCTCATGAGCGCCCTTGCCTTCGTCTGGCGGCAGTCCTCGGAAAAAGCCGGCGGCATTCCGGCCCCGGCACTGGCCGCGGCGGTCCTGTTTCTGGTGCTGATGATCGCTTCCTTTGCCGCCCCCTTCGGCCTGCCGCTTTCCACGGTACCTTTCTGGCAAGGGTTGGCGCTCTTCGCGTTCCTCGCCAGTGTGACGGCGGCCAACCGGCTCTGCCTGACGGGTGCCCGCCTCGGCGCCATGAGCCGCTATGAGCGCGAGGTGATCTACATCCGCATCGCCAAGGGCATCGGCTTTGTTGTCTTCACCATCATGGTGGCGCTGCCCTTCTACGTGATGGTGATGACCTCGCTGAAAAGCCAGCAGGCTTTGCTTGCCAATCCGCTGGATCTTTCCATCGACGTCTCGCAGGGGCTCGACGGCCTCTTGCGCTCCTATGTGGAGCTTTTCACGAAGTTCCATTTCGGTCGCTATCTGGCGGTCTCCGCCTTCGTCTCCGTCGCCACTGTGGTGCTGACCCTGATCTTCTCCGTGCCGGGGGCCTATGCGGTCTCGCGTCTGCGCTTTCCGGGGCAGGCGTTTCTCGCCCGCTCGGTCCTCCTGATCTACATGGTGCCGGCGATCGTGCTGGTGATCCCGCTCTATGCGGTCTTCTCGCAGCTGGGTCTCCGCAACACGCTGACCGGGCTCCTGATCGTCTATCCGGCGACCACCATTCCCGTCGCGCTCTACATGCTGCAGGGCTATTTCCGCGGCCTGCCGTCGGAACTGGAGGAGGCCGGTCTGATGGACGGGCTGTCGCGCCTCGGCGTAATCCTGAAGATCACCCTGCCGCTGTCGCTGCCGGCGCTCGCTTCCGTGTCGCTCTATGTCTTCATGATCGCCTGGAACGAATTCCTGTTCGCCTTCATGTTCCTGGATGATCCGGACATCTTCACCCTGTCGCGGGGTGTCGTGTCCTTGAATTCCTCCGAGGTGCCGCGTCAGCACCTCATGGCGGGCGCGGTGATTGCGACCGTGCCCGTCCTTTTCATCTTTCTCTGGTTCGAACGCTTCCTTGTGCAAGGCCTGACGGCCGGCAGCGTCAAGGGATAACCGATGTTTCAAAGGGCACTTCAAGAGGCCCGGGGAGTTTGCTGTGTCGCATGCAGAATTGGATAATCAGGCAAGGGCCATACTGACCGGCAACGATCAGGGCGGTTATACCATCCCGACCAAGGGGCTTTACCCCTATCAGTGGAACTGGGATTCCGTCTTTGTCGCGCTCGGCTTTGCCACTTTCGATCAGGACCGTGCCTGGCGGGAAATCGAAATGCTGTTCGAGGGCCAATGGCGCGACGGCATGGTGCCGCATATCCTGTTCCGCAAGGACGACCCGAGTTATTTCCCCGGACCCACCGTCTGGGGAACCGATGGCGGACCGATCCCGAGTTCCGGCCATTCCCAGCCGCCGGTCGCCGCTTCCGTCGTCCATGACCTGCTGGCAGGCGACACGACGGGCAGGGGAGAAGAGCGGGCAGAACGGCTCCTGCCGAAGCTGATGAACTGGCACCGCTGGTATCTTTCCTACCGCGACCCGGACGGCCTCGGCGTGATCGCGGTCATCCATCCCTGGGAAAGCGGCCGGGACAATCTGCCGGACTGGGACGAGGCGCTGCGTGCCGTCGAGGTCAGGGACATCGGGCCCTACGAGCGCAAGGACACCTCGCATGTCGATCCGGCCATGCGGCCTCACAAGGAGGATTACGACCGGTACCTCAGCATCGTTGCCGCCTGCCGGAACGTCGGCTGGGATCCGGCCAAGGTTGCCGCGACCTGCCCGTTCTTCGTTGCCGATCCGGGCGTCACCTTCATCTTCCTGCGGGCCAACCGGGATCTTCTGGCGCTTGCCGAACGGCTCGGGCGCAACGAGGAAGCCGATGAGATCCGCGGCTGGATCGCGAAGATGGAAGAGGGCGCAGCCCGTCTCTGGAACGAAGATTTGATGGCCCATGTCGCCGTGAACGAGCGGACGTGCAAACAGACGGACGGCATCTCCAGCGCATCTTTCCTCGCCCTTTACGCAGGGCTTACGGACACAAGGACATTGTCCGCCCTGCAAGGGCATTTTGACCGCATTGCCGCGAAGGTCCGTTACCTGATGCCGTCCTACGATCCCGGGCATCCAAGTTATGAACCCTTGCGTTACTGGCGTGGGCCGGTCTGGGCGATGATCAACTACATGATCGCAAAGGGCTTTGCCGAGGCAGGCGACAAGGCGCGTGCCGAGCGGCTGAGAGCCGATACGGCCAAGCTGATCGAAACCGGCGGTTTCGCCGAATATTTCAGCCCGGAATCGGGCGCGGGTGCCGGTGGCGGCGCATTTTCCTGGACATCGGCGATCTGGCTCTCCTGGGCCTCGTCCACGCGTGCGGAACAGGCAGCCTGAGGAGTGTTTCATGGGAGCGATACAGCTCAACAAGGTCGAGAAGTGGTTCGGCGATCTGCAGGTCATCAAGGGGATTGATCTTCAGATCGAGGATGGCGAGTTCGTGATTTTCGTCGGCCCCTCGGGGTGCGGGAAATCGACCCTGCTCCGGCTCATATCCGGGCTTGAGGAAACCAGCCGTGGTACGATCGATATCGACGGCAAGGACGTGACGGCGCTGCCGCCCTCGGGCCGGGGCCTGTCGATGGTGTTCCAGTCCTATGCGCTCTACCCGCATATGTCTGTGCGCGAGAACGTCGGCTTCGGCCTGAAGACGGCAGGTGTTCCCAAGGACGAGATCGAGAGGAAGGTGAACGCGGCGGCGGAAGTCCTGAAACTGGACGACTATCTGGACCGGCGCCCCAAGGCCCTTTCAGGCGGCCAGCGCCAGCGTGTCGCCATCGGCCGCGCCATCGTGCGCGAGCCGAGCGCCTTCCTCTTCGACGAGCCGCTGTCCAACCTCGACGCGGCGCTGCGCGTGGAAATGCGGTTCGAGGTCGCCCGCCTGCACAAGAGCCTCGGCACAACCATGATCTACGTGACCCACGACCAGGTGGAGGCGATGACGCTTGCCGACAAGATCGTGGTGCTGCAGGCCGGACGGATCGAGCAGGTCGGCTCGCCGCGCGAGCTTTACGAGCGGCCGGACAATCTCTTCGTTGCCCAGTTCATCGGCTCGCCCAAGATGAACGTGCTGCCGTGTTCGGTCGAAGACGACCGGTTTTCACTCCAGGGCCACGGCGGCGGGCATTATCCCCACGCAGGATCGGACCGGGTACCGGTCAGGCTCGGCGTCCGTCCGGAGCACATGAGCATCGTTGGTGAAGGCGAGGGGCATTGCACGGGGACGGTGGAAGTCGCCGAATATCTCGGAGCCGACACCTTCCTCTATGTGGCCCTCGACGGCCTCGACACGATCCTCGTCAGGATTTCGGGCAGCGAAGAGATCGAGGAGGGCACTCGCATCGGCCTGACGTTCGACGAGAGCCGCATGCATTTCTTCGATGCCGAGGACAGGGCGGTGCGATGAGCGTAAAGCGCTCTAGTTGATCCTGTCACCTTTCCCCAGTGCGCCGCTTCCCGTTGGGGGCGAGGTGGGCGCCGCTCCCAGCTGCTGATCCGCCGTGCCGTCGTATTGGTCAAGGCTGTTGGACATGGCGACGGCGACACGGTCCATGAAGACGGTGTGTTTCGTTTCCCAGGAGAGCGAGAACCCGCGGCTGTCCACCGGTGTTTTCATGATGCGCAGGAAAAAGCTTCGGCCATCCTGCTCGCCCGATATGACGAAAAAGTCGTTGCGCTGCACCTTGTAGTCGATGACGCGGCCGGATCTCTGTTTCGCGAGCCGTTTGAAGAGATCCTGGTAGCCTGTTTCTTCCGCGGGCACCATCAGGGTTTCGAGCTCTATGCTGCCGTCAAAAGCGCGCCAGCGGGTTCCGCGCTCGGCCGGAGATGGAGGGTCGAACAGCTTGACCGGTACGCCGAGCGAAATTCCGGCCGCCGCATCATTCAGATATTTGAAGCCAACCCGGTTTGCCAGATCCAGTCCGTCACGCAGCAGGATCTGCATCTGGTCGTTACTGAGAACGCCGGTTTGAGGGTAATCCCGATGTTTTTGAAAAGACGTCAGGGCGTTGTAGGTATTTTGTCCGAAGTCTCCATCCACGACAGTCCTGTAGTCGCCGGTAAATACCAGAAGGTGCTGTATCCGGATCCGCTGCCCGCGATCCAGGGAATAGAACCAGTCCTTCGACTGGCCGTAGTCCGCAAGACAAGTGCTGAAGGAAATGACGAAAAAGCAAAATGCACTGATGACAACACGCATGACCGCCCCCCGATAGGAGCCTCCAATTTTCACCAAAAGCGGCTCCGTGGGAACAGTCCGGCAGGGTTTTGCCGGGGATATTTCCGAGGGAGCGGATGAAAGAACGTGAATTCCAGCCCGGCAGTCAGGTCTTCAGTGCGGGACCACGTCGACCTTGTGGTCGGTCGTCTGACTGCCCGCGGTGCGTAGCACGCCCTTCACCGGGGCGGCATCGCCGTAGTCCCGTCCGCGGGCGACGACGATGTGGTCCTGGCCGACCCGGAGCGCGTTGGTCGGATCGTATTCGATCCAGCCGGCTTCGAACCCGCACCAGGCACGGACCCAGGCATGCATGGCGTCGGCGCCTTCCAGGCGCGGCTTGCCCTCGGGCGGCAGGGTTCTCAGAAACCCGCTGACATAGCCGGCCGGGATACCGATGCTTCTGAGGCAGGCGATCATGATATGCGTGAAGTCCTGGCAGACGCCGTGCCTGCGTTCAAAGGCCTCGAGCGCGGGCGTGTCGACGGTGGTTGCCTCCGCGTCGAACCGCATGTCCTGGTGCAGGGCCTTGCCGATGGCCTCGATGACGGCAACAGTGCTCATGTCCCGGCCGACATGCTCCTGCGCATAGACGGCAAAGGCCGGATCCAGCGGCAGACGCGGGGAGGCGGCCAGAAAATGCACCGGTTCGCCCGGTTTCAGCGACTGGATGCTGGCGACTTCCCGGGCCAGCGACGTCAGCGGCGGTGAAATGTCGAATTCTTCCGGCGTCGCCGTCCGGTCGATCCGGGCCTTCAGCCTGAAGCAGAG
>NZ_JBNKYW010000178.1:0-7195 GCF_050301095.1 Roseibium sp. | reverse complement strand
CTTGGTCAGCAGCTTTTTGGAAAGCTGACGCACCGTCTCCACCACCATCTGGCGGCTTTCGTCGTCTAAGCCTCTATACTCGATTTCATTCATGAACATGCGTCCTTTATCCGGTTGATGTGAGGGCACACCACTTTCGATTGTGGCATTTTCATCTTTATCGGGGGTTTCTCTCTATCGCTGGGCTGCAGGCATGTTCCAGCAGGCCGGACAATTATTCCTCATCCGTATCGACGACGGTGCGGACCGCTTCGGCCGCCTTTCGGAGAGTCGCGATGACCTCTTCGACCGAAACGCCTTCCTCAAGCTGGTTGGCGGACAGTTCTGCCAGGCTGGCGAGAGCCCGAATGGTGGCGGTTGATCTCGGTTCCATCATGATGCGATCTCTCGATCCTTGTCCCGGCTGTATTCCGTCCGAAAATGACCCAAGGGACGGACCCGCACGATCTGCAGGCGACCGGTCATAGACAGCAGAATGCTTACTGCAGTGTTAAGGAACAGCGTAAACAAACTGTTAAATCCCGGGGGCGCGGAAAAAGATCCGGGGGATTACTTGCGCGGGCTTGGAGCGGGAACGGGAACGGAAAAATCGAGACCCTTGCGGAAGATCGATCCGGGGGCAACCTGTTGGGTTTCCTCGGAATCTCCCTGGCTGGAATCCGCGGCTTGCGGAATGGCGGCAGCCGATGCGGTGGTTTGCTGCATTTTGTTGCGGATCTCGATTTCCGCGCGGCGCACGGGATTGGCGGCCGGCAGGGGAATGTCTTCGACGGAAATGGTATCGCCGGTTATTTCCACGAGCCCAGACGTGCTTGCACTCACCGCAGGCGTTCCCTTGGGATTGCCGAGGCCCACCACCAGAGGCCGGTAGGCGACACGGCGCGGGCCAAGCGTGCGGTCGAGGATCTTGTTCCAGTCCGGCTTGCCGTTGGCCAGCGTGAAGCCGCTGTCGTCGATTTCCTCTTCCTTGTCGGCCTTGGCAAAGAACAGGAAGCCGCCGCGGGTCTTGTTCTGCGTGTCGAAGCGGGCCATGTAGCCCTTCGGTCCCGGGCTCTTGTTGCGCCGGCAATAACCGTCGGCGGGCGGATTACCGGAGGTTCCCGACAGGCCGGCAACCGCTTTGCCTCGATTGCCTTTGCGGAAGCCTTCATCAAAGAGCTGGCGCGCAAAGGCGGTGCGTTCCAGACCGGATGCCGCCCCCAGAATAATCGCAATCAGCGTCCGGCCCTTCCGGGTGACGGACGCGGCGACGTTGTATCCGGAGTTGCAGACATAGCCGGTCTTCATGCCGTTGGCGCCCGGCACGCGCAACAGGAATTCACGGTTGGCGGAACGCAGCGTCTTTTTGCCGAAGCGTATCCCGGGATGATTGTAAAACTTGCGGGACTCGGGGAAATCATTGCGCAGAGCCATGGCGAGAATGGCCAGGTCCCTGGCCGTCGACACCTGCCGGTTGTCCGGCAGACCGTGCGGGTTGACGAAGCGCGTATTGCTGAGACCCAGCCTTTTGGCTTCCGCATTCATCATCGCAATGAAGTTGGGCTCGGAGCCTCCGATCGCTTCGGCGAGCGCAACGGCGACGTCGTTTGCCGATTTGATCAGGATGATCTTCAGCGCCGTATCGACTGTGAACCGCGTACCGACCTTGAAGCCCATCTTGCTCGGCGGTTCGGAAGCGGAATTCTTGGACTGCACCACCGCCGAATCGAGCGAGGCCCGGCCTTCCTGGATCGCCTTGAAGGTGACGTAGGCGGTCATCATCTTGGTGAGGGAGGCCGGATACCATTTGCGGGTCGCATTCTTCTGGTCGACCACCGCGCCCGTCCTGGCATCCACCAGGACATAGGCACCGATATCCGCCCGCGCCGGTTGCAGCGCCAGTCCCAGGGTAAGGACCGCTGCCAGCAGGCATAGGCAAGTCAGGCGGGCAATCGGACTATCGAACATCAGGGTTTCCCGCAAAAGTCGGTTCTTTACGCAAAATCTAACGAGTGCCCCTTAAAAAACCGGAACATGCCCTCAAGAGCAAGTCTTTCGCATGCAATGTCCCATGCCGATCTTCCGGGCAACTGCTCTGTTTCCGGGCACTTTCTGCCGGGATTCTGCACAACGACCGGTTAAGAAAGAGCTTTCTCGTTTGGTCGGCCTACGTCATTCTGCCCCTCGACCTTGGCCCGGCACTTGCTAAGATTGCGGAGCCCATCTTCTTCTTGCTCCCGAAAGCACCTCGGCGCAAGGTGAGGACCGGGAGCTAAAGAAGAAAGAAAATGCGGGAACCGGGGAGACACCACGCCCATGTATGATGCTGACCCAGCATCACAATCGGACATTGCGGCCGATACGATGCAACGTGTGAACGGCGTTGCGCGTGTCCGTTTTGGCGTGTCCGGCGGCGACACCCGGCTTGCGGATCTTTATCAGAGCGGGTCGGCCAAAATCCGCCTGCCCAAGGTCTACGGCGAACCGCGCACGGCCGTCCTGATCAACACGGCCGGCGGCCTGACCGGCGGCGACAGGCTGACTTTCGACGTTGCCGTCGGCGACGCCGGACACGCAATCGTGACCAGCCAGACCGCCGAACGCGCCTATCGCAGCACCGGCGGCTCCGCAGAAGTGACAGGGCGGTTTGCGGTCGGCGCGGGTGCCACCCTCGAATGGCTGCCCCAGGAAACGATCCTCTTCGACGCCTCCCGCCTCACCCGTTCGATGGAGGCGGACCTCGGCGAGGATGCGCGGCTCATGATGCTGGAAACCGTCATTCTCGGCCGAACGGCCATGGGCGAGAAAATCCATTCGGTCTTCTTCCGCGACCGCTGGCGCATCCGCCGCAGCGGCAGGCTCGTCTTCGCCGACGACATCCGCCTGGACGGCACACCTGACAAATTCCTGGCGGGCCCGGCGACCGGAAACGGCGCCCTGGCCTTCGCAACGTTGGTCGATTGCGCCCCCGATGCAGAAGACCGTGAGCCCCTTGCCCGTGCCTCGATGGACGAAGCGGCCTCCGTCTCGACAAAATCGGCGGTGAGCAGCTGGAACGGCCTGCTTGTGGCGCGGTTCGTCTCGCACGACAGCCGCGACCTCAGAAACACCCTGATACGTTTTTTGACCCGGTACCGCGCAGCCGGTCTGCCGCGTGTCTGGCATTGCTGATTTGGAGGATTCCTGACGTGAACCTGACCCCCCGAGAAAAGGACAAGCTGCTGATTTCCATGGCCGCGATGGTCGCCCGCCGCCGCCTGGAACGGGGCGTTAAGCTGAACCATCCCGAAGCCATCGCGCTGATCACCGATTTTGTCGTCGAAGGCGCCCGCGACGGCCGCTCCGTTGCAGACCTGATGGCGGAAGGCGCCAAGGTGCTGACCCGCGACCAGGTGATGGAGGGCGTTGCCGAGATGATCCACGACGTGCAGGTGGAGGCAACCTTCCCGGACGGCACCAAGCTCGTCACCGTTCACGAACCCATCCGTTGACCCGTTCAAGGAGAACGACATGATCCCCGGAGAACTCTTCCCCGCCGAGGGCGAAATCGAGCTGAATGCCGGTCTGGAAACGCGGACGCTGGATGTCTCCAACACCGGTGACCGGCCGATCCAGGTGGGCAGCCACTACCATTTCGCCGAGACCAACGGGGGCCTGTCCTTCGACCGGGACAAGGCGCGCGGCATGCGGCTCGACATTCCGGCCGGAACCGCCGTGCGCTTCGAGCCGGGCCAGACGCGCTCCGTGACACTGGTGCCGTTTCAGGGCAATCGCACCGTCTATGGCTTCAACCAGAAGGTCATGGGCAAGCTGTGAAAAGGGGAGGTGACGTCATGTGCAAACGGATCGCGGCCCGGTTCCGCAAAAGCTCCGGTCTCAGGAAAATGATGCTGGCGGTCGGCCTTTGCGCCATCACGGGCACCCCTGCCCTGGCGGAGGACAAACCCGACTGCAACAACGCCATGAGCCAGTCGGAGATGACGCAGTGCGCCTATCTGGACTGGCAGAAGGCGGATGCGGAACTGAACGCGGTCTACAAGACCGCCATGGCCAAGATGCGTGAAACAGACGGCTATCTGCCGGACGACCTGAAGGGCGCGGCGAACACCCTCCGGGACGCCCAGCGCGCCTGGATCCCCTACCGCGACAAGGCCTGCGAGTCCTATGGCTTTCTGGCAAGGGGCGGCACGATGGAACCGATGCTGGTCTACGGCTGCCGGTCGGACCTGACCAGCAAACGCATCGATGAGTTGAAACTTCTGGCGGAAGGTCTGGGCAACTGATGCGGATGCGTACTCTCAGACTTGCGGGTCTCTCCGTTTTTCTCATGGCCGCCGTGTCGGCTCCGGACGCACAGACCCAGGAAAACACTCCGAAAAGCAAGCCGGAAAACACCCGGCAAGATGCTCAGTCCGACATCGACTGCGGCTATCCGCTCAACAATTCCGAGCGCACCTATTGTGCGGAAAAGGCCCTGAAGGCAGCACAGGCCGACATGATAGCTGCCTATGACCGCCTGCATGCGAAGCTGACCGAAATAGATGCCGATTTGCCCGAGCACCTGAAGGGCAGCCCCGCCGCGCTGGAAGAAGCGCAGAAAGCCTGGACGGTCTACAGCGACAAGGATTGCACCGCCTACAGCTTCCCCTTCAGGGGTGGCACGCGGGGCCAGGAACTTTACCGGAACTGCCTGATCGTCCTCACCATGAAACGCACCGAGGATCTCGACGCCACGGTCGAGGACTACAGCAATTGACAAGATGACTTTCTGATCGCCGATTGGAGACACGAATGGCTTACAAGATGTCCCGCGCCGCCTATGCGGACATGTTCGGACCGACCACCGGCGACAGGCTGCGCCTTGCCGATACCGATCTGATCATCGAGGTGGAGAAGGATTTCACCACTTATGGCGATGAAGTGAAGTTTGGCGGCGGCAAGGTAATCCGCGACGGCATGGGTCAGTCCCAGGCACCGCGCTCGGCGGGTGCTGTCGACACGGTCATCACCAATGTGCTGATCATTGACCACTGGGGCATCGTCAAGGCCGATGTCGGCCTGAAGGACGGCCGCATTGCCGGCATCGGCAAGGCGGGCAATCCGGACGTGCAGGCCGGCGTCGACATCATCGTCGGCCCGGGTACCGAAGCGATCGCCGGTGAGGGCAAGATCCTGACCGCCGGATCGATCGACGCCCATATTCATTTCATCTGCCCGCAGCAGGTGGAAGAAGCACTGACCTCGGGTGTGACCACCATGCTCGGCGGCGGCACGGGTCCGGCCACCGGCACCAATGCGACCACCTGCACTCCCGGCCCCTGGCACATCACAAGGATGCTGCAGGCCGCCGACAGCTTCCCGATGAACCTTGCCTTCGCCGGCAAGGGCAACGCTTCGCTTCCGGCAGCGCTGGAAGAACAGATCCTGGCGGGCGCCGCCGCCCTGAAGCTGCACGAGGACTGGGGCACGACACCCGCGGCCATCGACAATTGCCTGTCCGTCGCCGACGAATACGACGTGCAGGTGATGATCCACACGGACACGCTGAACGAAAGCGGCTTTGTCGAAAACACGACCGCCGCCTTCAGGAACCGCACCATTCATGCCTTCCATACCGAAGGCGCCGGCGGCGGCCATGCGCCTGACATCATCAAGGTGGTTGGCGAGATGAACGTCATCCCGTCCTCGACCAATCCCACCCGGCCCTACACGGTCAACACGCTGGAAGAGCATCTCGACATGCTCATGGTCTGCCATCACCTGCACAAGGACATTCCCGAGGACGTCGCCTTCGCCGAGAGCCGCATCCGCAAGGAAACCATCGCGGCGGAAGACATTCTCCACGACATGGGCGCCTTCTCGATCATCTCCTCCGACAGCCAGGCCATGGGCCGCGTCGGCGAGGTGATCATCCGCACGCTGCAGACCGCCCACAAGATGAAGGTTCAGCGCGGACGCCTTGCGCAGGAAACCGGCGACAACGACAATTTCCGCGTCCGGCGCTACATGGCCAAGACCACCATCAACCCGGCCATCGCCCACGGCCTCGACGAGCACATCGGTTCCGTCGAGGTGGGCAAACTGGCCGATCTCGTGCTCTGGGATCCGAAGTTCTTCGGCATCAAACCCGCGCTGGTCTTGAAGCTCGGCTCGATCGCCTCCGCGCCTATGGGCGACCCGAACGCCTCCATTCCGACGCCGCAGCCGGTTCACTACCGGCCGATGTTCGCCTCCTACGGCAAGGCCATGACGGCAAGCCGCGTGACCTTCGTCTCGCAGGCAGCTCTCGATACCGGCGTCAAGGACAAGGCAGGCCTCGACAGTCTCGTGCTGCCGGTTAAAAACACGCGCGGCGGCATTTCCAAGAAATCCATGGTGCTTAACGACGCGACGCCCCATATCGACGTGCATCCGGAAACCTATGAAGTGCGCGCCGACGGGGAACTGCTGACCTGCGAGCCTGCGGATGTCCTTCCGATGGCCCAGCGCTATTTCCTGTTCTAGGGTACGGAGAGAGAACGCGCATGTACAAGATCATCGGATTTCCCCGCACCCGCGCCATGCGGGTGATCTGGATGCTGGAAGAGCTTGGCGAACCTTACGAACTGGATCCCGCCATGCCGCATTCGGACACGGTCATGGCGCTCAACCCGTGCGGCAAGGTTCCGGTGCTGATTGACGGAGATGCGGTCCTTACCGAATCCGTCGCCATCTGCACCTATCTTGCCGACAAGCACGGGAAACTGACCTTTCCCCCGGGAACGCCGGAGCGGGCAAGGCAGGACAGTTTTACCCAATTCGGTGTCGACGTTCTGGAAGGCGCGCTGTGGACGGCGGCCAAGAACAGTTTCATCCACCCGGAGGAGGTGCGTGTTCCGGCCATCAAGGACGTCTGCAAGATGGAATTCGCGCGTGGCCTGAGAACGCTGGAACAGCGGCTTGGCGACGGGCCTTACGTGATGGGCGACACCTTCACGATCGCCGATATTCTCATCGGGAATTGCCTCGGCTGGGCAATGGTCGCCAAGTTCGAACTGCCGGTTGAGGGGCCGGTACACGACTATTTCACACGCCTGAGGGAACGCCCGGCTTTCCTGTCAGCGATGGCAACGGCCACCGCGACGTCATGATCCGCGTTCGGAAAATCCATGCCTCGGGCGCGTGGCCTGAAAACCTGCAGGGCGACCCCGCAGACCGGATCACACTTGACCGGGAA
>NZ_JBNKYW010000177.1:0-37643 GCF_050301095.1 Roseibium sp. | reverse complement strand
TCCGGTTTCTTGTAGGCAACGCAGTCGATTTCGACCTTGCAGTCGACCATCATGGACGCCTGAACACAGGCACGCGCCGGCGGATGTTCGCCGAAGTAACTCTTATAGACACCGTTGAACGACCAGAAATCGCGCGGGTCGTCAAGCCAGACACCAACCCGGACAACATGTTCCAGTCCGTAGCCGGCCTCTTCCAGGATCGCGATGACGTTCTTGATTGTCAGATGGGTCTGTTCAACGACACTGCCGCCTACGATCTCACCGTCTTTCATCGCGACCTGGCCGGACACATAAAGCCAGCCGTCGGCTTCAACGGCACGTGCGAACGGCAGGTTCTGGCCGCCGGCTCCCGACTTTTCTGCTCCGTAGCGTTTAATCGACATTCTTCACTCCAAAAATGAAAATGATTTACATAGTGGTTTGACATTGGTTCTATTTCATCCCTATATTTTGAAAAAATCAACCATCAAATTGAAAATGGTTTCCGAAATGCAGGGTCTTCACAACAGTCAAACAAACCCTTTTGAAGGGGCGGATCCCGACCGGTCCGAGATCTGGGACATGCTGGTCAAACGGGACATCGACGCCTTTGTGGCCGCCGATTGGCCAAGTGTTGCGGATGACTTTGACGAAGAAGCCTTTTTCGGGGTGGATGCCGGCAAACAACCGAACCCGGACGCATGGAGGCTTGGTTTTCCCGACCTTGAAACCTACAGGCGTGAGTGGCTGAGGCAGGCTGAGGAATTCGGGCAGACCAACTTCGCCGAAGATGCGCGTGCGGCCATCTTTGACGCGACCCGGCTGAACGACATCGAGATCGACGGCAACCGCGCCATTGCACGCAAAAAATTTGACGGGCGGATCAAACGGGCGGACGGGGCCGAGGACCGGCTTCTTTGGCAAACGCTCTATTACTGTGTCAGGAAAGAGGGCCGCTGGAAGATCTGCGGCTTTACGGGTTATCTGCCTAACCCCATGGGAGCTGTGTCCTGATCATGAAGCAGCCTCGCGCCTTTACAGCAGCACTTGCAACTGAAACCAACACGTTCTCGCCGATCCGCATCGACATCAACGCCTTCAAGGCATCCTTGCTGGCCCGTCCCGGCGAGCATCCCGAAACCCCGACGTTATGCTCGGCAGTGATTCCCGTCGGGCGGAAGTTCGCAAGGGAACATGGCTGGCAACTGGTTGAGGGAACAGCAGCCTGGGCCGACCCCGCCGGGCTGATTTCCAAAAAGACCTTCGAAGGGCTTCGGGACGAGATCCTCGACCAGATCCGGGCTGGCGGACCGTTCGACGTTATCGTACTCGGTCTTCACGGCGCGATGGTAGCCGACGGTTATGACGATCCCGAGGGCGATTTTCTGCAGAGGGTCCGTGACCTTGTCGGCCCGGGGACGCCGATCATCGCAACCCTCGACCCGCACAGTCATCTGACGGCCAAGCGGGTCGCGGCGGCGGACGCACTGGTCGCCTTCAAGGAGTTCCCTCACACAGACTTTGTCGACCGCGCCGAGGATGCCTGGCGGATCGCAGGCGAAACGGTTGCCGGCAGGGTCAGGCCTGTGATGTGCGTCTTCGATCCGAAGATGATCGATGTCTTCCCGACCTCCACCCAGCCGATGCGGCAGTTTGTCGACGACATGATGCGGAAGGAAGCCGAGACAGACGGGATCCTGTCGCTGTCCGTCATTCACGGTTTCCTTGCCGGGGATGTGCCGGAAATGGGGACAAAGGTCATTGCGGTCACCGACAATGACCGCGCTCTGGGGGAAGCTGTTGCCGCAGAACTCGGCAATGCGCTCTTTGAATTGCGGGGCAAGGTTCGCAGTTCCGAACTCACGCCTGCCGAGGCCTTCGACCAGGCTCTGGCCTTTGATGGCGGTCCGGTCACCATTGCCGACATGTGGGATAATCCAGGCGGAGGGACCGCAGGCGATGCCACGGTGCTGTTGAAGGAAGCACTCGATCGGAACCTTGAAAGCGTCGCATTCGGGTCCGTCTGGGATCCGATTGCCGTGCAGCTTTGCCACGCGGCCGGCGAGGGCGCGCGCATGATGCTGCGCTTCGGTGCCAAGTCTGCGCCGGAAACCGGCAACCCGATCGATGCCGAGGTGGAAGTCGTACGGAATACGCGCAACGCGGAGCAGCGTTTCGGTGACAGCATCGTGCCGATCGGGGATGCCTCCCTCATCCGTATCGGCGGCATCGAGGTCATCCTCAATTCAACCCGTGCACAATGTTTCGATACGACCCTGTTCTCCAATTTCGGCATTGAGCCCGGAGAACGTAAAATCCTTGTCGTCAAGTCGACCAACCACTTCTACCAGTCCTTTGCCAGGGTCAGTCCGCTTATCCTTTATTGTGCGGCCGGACGTGCCTATCCGAAAGACCCAAGAACGACGCCATACAGGAAAGCGCCCAGGGATATCTGGCCGATCCTGGACCGGACGTCGCCGGAAGAAATCAAATATCTGTTCGAGCCCGGGCTGGCCGGAAGCATTGGAGAGTGAGCGATGACTGTAGGGCTTTCCATCTTTGATCTGCTGACACCGGTGGCCGTGATCGATGAAACGATCATGGAAACCAACATCAAGGTTGCGCAGGAGTACTTCAACCGGATCGGTCGAAATTTCCGGCCGCATATCAAGACGCACAAGATCCCCGCACTTGCGGCCTTGCAGCTCGCTGCGGGTGCCAAGGGCATCAATTGCCAGAAGGTCAGCGAGGCGGAAGTCTTCGCGGATGCGGGCTTCAAGGACATCCTGATCACCTTCAACCTGCTCGGCGCGGCCCGATTGGATCGCCTGAAAGCGCTCAATTCAAAGGTTGATCTTCAGGTGGTCGCCGACAACACCGTTGTCGTTGACGGGCTGGCGGAGAGTTTCGACAAGGCGCAACCGCTCAAGGTCCTGGTCGAATGCGACACCGGCGCGGGCCGTAACGGCGTCCAGTCACCGGCGGCGGCCGTCGAGCTTGCCAAACGTATCGCCGAAAGATCCGGGCTCAAGTTCCACGGAATACTGACCTATCCCAAGCCGTCTTCGGAGGCGGATGTGGAGGCTTTTTTTGCCGAAACCGTTGCACTTCTCAAAGAGGAGGGACTTGCTTGCGCCGTCGTCTCTCACGGCGGTTCGCCGAGCCTTTTCGATTCCGATCTGGTGCCAAGCGCCACCGAGCATCGCGCCGGTACCTATATCTTCAACGACCGGTCCCTGGTGCGCGCCGGAATGTGCGACATGGACGATTGCGCCATGAACGTGATCGCCACCGTTGTCTCGAGACCGACGGAAACACGCGCCGTTCTGGATTCCGGCTCGAAGGCGCTGACGTCCGATCTGCTCGGCTTCTCCGATCATGGACATATCGTCGACTATCCGGACGCCTCGATCGTGTCGCTCAGCGAAGAACATGCCGTGGTCGACTTGAGCCGGTC
Organism: Roseibium sp.; assembly: GCF_050301095.1. Taxonomy (GTDB): domain Bacteria; phylum Pseudomonadota; class Alphaproteobacteria; order Rhizobiales; family Stappiaceae; genus Roseibium. The sequence continues at coordinate 34,207 of NZ_JBNKYW010000177.1, read as the reverse complement.
AGAGCGCAAGCCGCAGGTCGGCGAACGGGTCCGGATCATTCCGAACCATACCTGCGTCGTGACCAATCTTTTTGACAGGCTGGTGTTTCACAGGAACGGCGTGGTGACGCGTATGGAGCCCGTCGCCGCCCGTGGGCAAGTCGTCTAGTCCTCCAGACGGCTTGCCCACCTTTTTCAGGACAGTCGAAAAATATGGCCGCCCGATCAATCGGGCGGCCTTTTTGCTGTCTGAATGCGCGCAGAATCAGATGTGCATTTCCGCTGCATCAAGATCGGACACCGAGAGATTGCGCTCGAAAGCCTGTCCGTTTTCGTCAAACAGATGACAATCCTTGCCATTGAAACCCATGGCAACCGCCTTGCCGACCTTTGCGGGGGCGGAGCCGGGCAACAGGCTGCAGAACGTCGCCTTGGCACCGTCCACCGTACTGTAGGTCACCGTGTGAATGCCGAGATGCTCGACAACATTCGGGACGACCTCGATGGATGCATCCGCCGGACCGAGTGTCAGATGCTCGGGACGGATCCCGAGTGTCAGCGATTTGCCGGAGACGTCTCCGCGCGCTGCCACATTGACGGTAAGTTCCTGGCCGGAGGGCAGGGCGACGATGACGCCGTCCTCGGTTGCATTCTTACCGGTCACATTGACGAAGTTCATTTTCGGGTTGCCGATGAAGCCGGCGACAAACAGGTTCCGGGGCTTGTGGTAAAGCTCCAATGGTGATCCGACCTGGGAAATGACGCCATGATCCAGAACAACGATCCTGTCGGCCATGGTCATGGCTTCGACCTGATCGTGCGTCACATAGATCATGGTCGCGTCGAGTTCGGTATGAAGCTTGGCCAGTTCGACGCGCATTTCCGCTCGAAGTGCTGCATCCAGGTTGGAAAGCGGCTCGTCGAACAGGAAGACGGACGGTTCCCGCACGATTGCCCGCCCGATGGCGACGCGCTGACGCTGTCCGCCGGAGAGCTCACCGGGCTTGTGGTGCAAGCGACTGGCCAGTTGCAGAATGCCGGCGGCATTCTGAACCTTTTCTTCCACCTTGTCGTTCGACAGTCGCTCGACACGCAGGGGGAAGGCGATGTTCTCGTAGACAGACATATGCGGATAAAGCGCATAGGACTGAAACACCATGGCGATGCCACGTTTGACCGGCGGCAAATCGTTCACGACCTTGCTGTCGATCGTTATGTCGCCACCTGTAATTTCCTCAAGTCCCGCAATCATGCGCAGCAGGGTCGATTTTCCGCATCCGGACGGACCGACGAAAACGATGAACTCGCCATGCTCGACATCGAGGTCAACACCCTTGATGACTTCCATCTGGCCATAGCTCTTGCGTACGTCGCGTAGCTGCAACTCGCCCATGGTCATTCCTTCTTTGATGAATTGGCCGGGCCCCCAAGGTGGGAAATCGAGGGCCCGGTCAGTGCTCAAGGTGTTACTTGAATTCCTCAAGCTGCTCAGCGGCGATTTCGACGGCTTCCGCCGGACCGACTTCACCCAGAACAACACCCTGAACGGCCTCGTTGATCGTGTCCTGCAGACCGACGTAGTCGGTTACGAACGGCTCCGGACCACCGGTCGGGATCGCATCGAGGAAGGCTTTCCATGTCGGGTCTTTCTTGACCAGTTCCTGAACTTCCGGCATGTCGCGCAGCGGCGTGTAGCCTTCCGCGATTTCGAAAGCCATCTGGTTTTCAGGGTTGGTCAGAAGCTTGGCGAGATCGAGAGCCTGCTCTTCAACACCTGAACCTTTGAATACAGCCAGGGAGTCGGTGATCAGAAGCGTACCGGGTTTGCCATTCGGGCCGACCGGAAGCGGTGCGACGCCCCAGTTCACGTCCGTCACACGGGTCCGCTCCCACGGACCGGAGATGAACATGCCGATCTTGCCTTCGGAGAACAGCGGGCGCAGCTTGGCGCGGTCGTAGGCGATCGGTCCCGGCTGGGAGACGGTTGCCATCTTGCCGTAAAAGGCCAGCGCCTCGACGTTGTTCGGGGAGTTGAAGACAATCTGGCCTTCTTCGCTGATGACTTCTCCACCGTTCGTATAAACGTAGTTCATGAACTGGTGCATGGTGTTGTCGAAGGAAGCGGCGGCCAGGCCGAAGCCGTCGGCGTCGGTCTTGTCCTTGATCGCCTTTGCGGCGTTGTACATCTCATCCCAGGTCTTCGGCGGGATTTCCGGATCGAGGCCGGCGGCCTTGAAGAGATCCTTGTTCCAGTAAAGAGCCTTTGTGGAGAAGGCGCGCGGCAGACCCCACTGCTTGCCGTTGGCGGTGATGGTGCCGAGGATCGGCTTCGCGTAAGTCGCCTTTTCTTCCTCGGTCATGTTAACCGGAATGATGAGGTCGTTGGCGGCAAGCTGCTTCAGCGTGCGCGACCCCATATAGGCGACGGCCGGCGGGTTGCCCGCGCTTGCAAGCGTCGTGGATTTCTCCTGGCATTGGCCCCACGGCACGAACTCGACTTCAACCTTGAAACCGGGGTTCTTCGCTTCCCAACCCTTGATCAGCTCGTCCTGGATCGGAATGCCGGCGCCGGTGTTGTCGCCGCAGTTGATCATGTGAATGGTCTTGTCTTCCGCCTGTGCGGCTCCGACGAGGGTGAAAGCCATGGCTCCACCCAGAAGAAGTGATTTCAGTGTCATCTGATTTCCCTTTCTGGTTAGTATTTTTTTATTTTTATTCTTTGACAGCGCCTGCCGTGAGACCGGCGACGATGTAGCGTTGCAGGAACACATAGACGAACAGCACAGGTAGAATGCCCACGAGGCTGGCGGCCATGAGTTCGTTCCAGACGACCGTTTGGCGTCCGAAGAACTGGAACAGGCCGACCGGCAACGGGTTCAGCTCGTTCACGGAATTGAAGGTCAGCGCATAGATGAATTGCTGCGCATAGGCGGTGATGAAGGCGGTGATCGTGACCACCACGATGCCCGGCAATGCGACCGGAATGATCACGCGCCAGAGCGTATAGATCTTGCCGGCGCCATCGACCCAGGCAGCTTCCTCAAGCTCCTTCGGAATGCGGATCAGATAAGAGCGCAGCAGCCAGATGCCGGTCGGGATCACGAAGGCGGTGCCCGGGGCGATCATCGCGAAATAGGTGTTCAGCATGCCGTATTGCTGCATCAGCTTGAACAGCGGAATAATCAGCACCGCACCGGAGAACATGTTCACGGCAATGAAGATGCCGAGCAGCGAGTTGCGGGCCGGGAATTCGAACCTGGCAAAGGCGTAGGCTGCCGGAATGATGCAAATCAGGCCAAGCACCGTCACCACTGAAGCGATGAAGAAGGAGTTCAGCATGTACATCCACAGCAGCGGAACGTTCTTCCACATCGAGAAATAGGCCTCGAAGCTCATCTTGTCGGTGATGAACTTGTATGGGATCGAGAACAGGCTGTTGAGCGGACGCAGGGACACGACGAAGGCTTCCACGAACGGGGCCAGCACGAAGGTCAGGAACACTGCGACGCCGAAATAAATCAGGACGTATTCGTACCAGCGATACTTATGCAGCATTGTTCGGGCTCCTTCTGGCAAGGCGCGAGAGCAGCGTGAAATAGACGAGTGTGAAGGAGCCGAGGAACAGGACGATCATGACCGTTCTGGCGGCGCCTTCGCCGTATTTGAAGCGGCTGATTGCGGTCTTGTAGGTGTCGATGATCATCGTGGTGGTCGCACCGCGCGGCCCGCCTTCGGTAAGGATCCAGATAATGTCGAAGGAATTGAAGGTCGCAATCGCCGAGAGGAGCGCCATGGTCGCGATCGACGGCAGGATCAGAGGAAAGGTGATCCGGCGGAACCGGTAGAGGCGGGACGCCCCGTCCACCCATGCGGCCTCATAAAGGTCCTTGGAAATGGACTGCATCGAGGCGAGCAGGTAGAGCGTCACCATGGGGACGCCGATCCATACGTCGGTGACGATGGTGGCCATGAAGGCGGAATTCTTGTAGGCGAGGAACTCGAAGGGACCGTCCAAAATGCCGATCCGCTGAGCGACGCCCGAAATCATGCCGAATTGGCCGTTGTACATCCAGCCCCAGATAAAGACACCGATGGCGATCGGAATGACCCAGGGCGGCATCACCAGAATACGGAAGAGTGTCCGGCCCGGAACCATGGCGTTCAGAAGGACCGCGCCGAGCGTTCCGATCATCATCTTCAGCGCGACGGAGATGCCCATCCAGTAAAACGTGCGCGCGATCACCTCGGGAAAACGGCGCTCCATGAGTTTTTCGTAATTCGCCAGACCGACGTATTCGAAGTTCGGGCTCATGCTGGTGTTGGTGAAGGACAGCCGGAAAGTTTCGAACAGCGGGTAGGCGACGATGGCCAGCATCACCGCAGATGCCGGTACCAGGAGCAGATACGGAAAGTAGTCTTTTTGTTTCGCGGTATGCGCCATGGGTCCCCCTATGCCAGCCCGTAGCTGTCGAATTGCTGCCAGGTGTCCGCCAGATCGAGTACGGCACGCGATTGGCGCGCTTCATCCAGCTTGATCGCTGTGAGCCCGGCCTCGAGCGCATCCAGCACGCTGACCGGCAGTTTCCCGCCGTTCTTGAAATAGGTATTGAGATCGCGGGCCATTGCATCGTCGGCGCCATAGTGACCGTTGCTATGCTCGACAAGCCGGGGCTTGTCGACGAGGCAGCGCGACGTCAGCGCGTCATGGACGCGGTAGTAGTTCCGGATGAAATCGCCTTCCGCCATGCCCTTCGTCCCCATGATCGCGAAGCGGCGGAATTCGTCCGGGACATACATGTTTGTGTGGAAGCAAAGATTGGCGCCGTCTTCATATTCAATGAGGGCTGTCTGGTAGTCGATGAGATCTCCGTCAGAATCGAAGTCGGCATTGCCACCGCCCCAGCGTGGAGTGAACGGGTCGACACGATCGCTGATTTCCGGTCTCGGAAAACTGTGATCCTGATCCGGCCGGTTTTCCGGAACGAAGCTCTTGCGACCGCCGAAGCTGGAAACATAGCGCGGCCGGCAGCCGGTGACGCCCTGGTAGAGATCAAGGTCATGGCAGCATTTCTCCAGCATGAAACCGCCGGAATTTCTGGAATAACGCCGCCAGTCCCTCATGAAGAAGGAGCCGTGGTAGGGGCCGATGTGCTCGGCGGCCTCGATTGAAACAACCTTGCCGATCTGACCTGATTTCAGGCTCTTTTTCAGCTCCACGTAAAGCGGCGAGTAGCGCAGGACCAGGCCGACCATAACCCGTTCCGCCCCGCCGTGTTCTCTCAACAGGCTCAGGAGCTCGAAAGTTTCTTCCTCAGTTGTGACAATCGGCTTTTCGCAAAAGATATACCGGACATCCGAACGCAGCGCAGTTCTGAGATGGTCCAGGTGCATGAAGTTGGGAGAGCCGATCATGAGCAGTTCGAGTTTTTCCGAGCGCAGCATGTCTTCAAGCTCGGAATAGGCACTCAGCTTGTTGCCGCTTTTTTCCTCGACAAATCTCAGGCCGGCAGGTGACGGATCAACGTAGGCACAGGGGTCCAATTCCGCGGAACCTTCCTGCAAACAATTGCTGACATTCGCGATACGCGCGCCAAGGCCGACGTAGCCGGTCTTCATGCTGCGGTCTCCATAAACTGATCTATTGCGGTTCTGAGGCTTTTGACGAGTGTGCCATCGGTCATTTTGGCGCCGTTGGGCTGGACAAATCCCAACCTGCAATCGGGCGACTCCGGGGTGGGAACGGCCAAACGGGATGAGCAGGATGCGTGCAGCTCGTCGGCGCCGGTGCCGCGCAAGATGCGCGCCGCGTTTTGCGCCGTGACACCGGAGCCGGCCATGATCGAGATGCGCCCGGCCGATTGCCTGACTGCGGCCGCAAGATCCGTCAAACCCAGTTCCGCGCGTGTAGCGCGGCCGGAAGTCAGGATGCGTTCAAATCCGAGATCGATGGCATCATTGACGCCTCGCTCCAGGTCGGTCAGCGTGTCGAAGGCGCGATGCAGCGTTGCGGGCAGGGAAGTGCCCGCGATTGCAGAAGACAGAAAAGTTGCATCCAGTTCATAATCGGCCGTAACGGCGCCGATGACGACACCGGCAAGGCCTGCTTTTTCCGCAGCCTCGATGTCTCTCACCATGAGGGACTTTTCGTCTTCGGAATAGCAGAAGTCGCCACCGCGCGGACGGATCATCGCATAAACGGGGACCGGCACCTCAGCGCAGGCGGTCATGAAGCCGGCGGAAGGTGTCAGGCCGCCTTCCGAGAGCGCTGCGCATAGTTCGATGCGATCGGCGCCGTTTGCGGCAGCGGTAAAGGCGCCCTCGATCGTGTCGACACAAACCTCGAGAGGCAACCGGCTCATGCGGTGCCCTCGCCAAAGGTCTTGCGGGCAACGATCCCGGCACCGTGCAGACCGCCGTTTGCGGCAAACTGCCCCCTGACGACCAGAGGGGCGCCATAGTCCGCGAGCACCAGGGACCTGGTCTTGCGGTCGATTTCGTCCAGAAGTGCGGTATCGTTGGACAGACCGCCGCTGACGGGAATCACATCCGGGCCGAGTGTGTTCACAAGCACGGACAGTGCACGCGACAACAGCGTCGTGAAGACTTCGACAGTCTCGGTGCCGGAAGCCTCGCCTTCATGCCAGGCCTTTGTGATGTCCTTGCTGGAAACGTCGACACCATGAAGTGATTTGTGGATCTTTTCCATGCCACGCGCGGAGCATACGGCATCGATGCACCCGGTCTGCCCGCATCCGCAGGGGTAATGCTGAAGCCCTTTCAGACTGCCGCCCGCGGTCGGATCCATGATGGGGCCGTGCCCCCATTCTCCTGCAATTCCGCCGTAACCGGTCACCAGCTCGCCGTTTACGACAAGGCCTCCGCCCACGCCGGAGCCGAGAATGATACCAAAGACGACAGGTTTGCCCCGGCCGGTGCCATCGACAGCTTCCGCCAACGCGAAAGCATTGGCATCATTGGTGATCAGCACCTTGCGACCGAGCGCCTCTTCCAGATCCCTCGAAACGGCCCGCTTGTGAAGGCAGGGAATATTGGCGACGTCCGCCATACCCGTCCGCGTGTCAAACGCTCCTGCAAGGGAAATCGAGATTGGCGAAGATCCTTCTCCAGCGCATTGTTCGATCGCGGAAACAAAGGCATTCCAGTCGTTGCCCGGGGTTGCCACGCGACCGCATTCGGCAACGGTGCCGTCCGGTTGGAGCGCGCCATGCCTGATGAAGGTGCCGCCAATATCAAAACAGGTGATCATCGCCTGTTCAATCGCCTCTGGATTCTATTTGTTAACATCCATTTATAATACCAATATGCAACCAATGAAGAGATGAGTAAACCAAAAAAATAATTGGCATGCATCTTTTAAGGAAATTGGCAAAGGGCGGGAGGGAGGCGGAAAAGCGAATAAGACCGGTATTTCAACCGGCTTCTCACGATTTCAAACGCGTGTGGCCTTTTGGGCCATTAGGTACTTATTTCTGCCGGATTTCGTATCGCAAATCGACGGAAGGTGAAGAGATCAGAGGAAGGCGCGCAGGTTTCCGTCGTGCAAAATCAAAGCCTTTTCCGCGGCTCGTACATCAAGGCCTTCCCGAAGCATCAGGACGGCGATCTTGACCCGGCCGTCGGCGGCTTCAAGCGTTTGTGCCGCGTCTTCCGGCGAGCATTCGGTCAGATCCTGAAGGATGCGCTGAGCTCGTTGGCGTAACTTGGCATTGTCCGCGACAAGGTTGACCATATGGCCACGTACTGCGTGCCCGAGCCGCAAGGCGACCAGGGTGGAAATCATGTTGAGAGCGGCTTTTTGAGCGCTCGCCGCGCCCAGGCGCGTTGAACCGGCGACGATTTCAGGCGGTGTTTTCAAAAGGATCGGGTGATCCGCTTCAAGAAGCAGGGGGGTGTTGGGATTGTTCGCGATTGCGATCGTTTTTGTCCCCGCAGCTTTCGCGGCCCTGAACGTCCCGAGCGTGTAAGGCGTTGAACCACTGGCGGAAACGCCGATCAGGATGTCGCCGGCGCCGAGGCCGGACGTTTCGAAATCATCTTTCCCGCTTTTTTCGTCGTCTTCATGGGAGCCGGAAAGACGAAGCAGGTTTTCCGCTCCGCCTGCAAAGAGGATCCGCATGCGCTCTGGCGGAAAGCCGAATGTTCCGGGCAGTTCCAGGCAATCGGCGAGAGCAGTAAGGCCCGCGCTCCCCGCGCCGGAATATCCGATCTTTCTCTCCAGTTCGGCCGCGCGTTGCAGGGCGGCGGAAGCTCTTGAGATCTGTGGAATTGCCTCGGCGGCGACCTTGAGGGCTGCGATTTGCCGGTCGAGCAGGAGAGACAGCACTTCCTCATCTGTTTTCTTCGACAATCCGATGGATTGCGGGTCGCGGTCTTCAGTCGTCGGAAGGGGCATGCTTTGTGAACTCTGGTACGCTCAAATGAATTTATGCGACTGGAACCGCCGAATGTTCGGGCATTTCCGCCGTGTTTCGGTTCAGGTTAACAGCCAAGATTGCTTTTACCACTTGATTTTCGGTTTCGATAGAGTTTAAATTGGTATCTGAAAGGTATTATTTCCACTCCTTGAGGCGCTTCGTTTCATGACTGATTTCATCTCCATGCTGGAAAGTGACGATTGGCTGGCGAACTCGCGCGGCCCGCGGTACTTGCAGCTTCGGCGGCGTATCCAGCAGGCAATCGACGAAGGCGTGCTGAAAGAAAACGAGCCGTTGCCCTCGGAGCGGGAAATTGCCGCGATCACCGACCTGTCGCGCGTAACGGTCCGAAAGGCCGTGGCCGGGCTGGTGGACGATCAGGTTGTCGTTCAGAAACGGGGCAGTGGTTCCTATGTGGCACCGAAAGTGCACAAGGTTGAACAGCGTCTGTCCAGCCTGACGTCCTTCAGCGAGGACATGGCCCGCCGCGGCTTGACTGCCAGCAGCGAGTGGCTGCGGCGCGGGATCTTTCCGGCATCGCCCGAGGAAATCTTTGCTCTGGGGCTGACCTCTGGGCAGAGGGTGGCTCGTGTGGACCGGCTCCGGAAGGCCGACGGCATCCCGATGGCCATCGAACGGGCCTCGCTTTCTGAAACCGTCCTGCCCAATCCCGAGCGCGTGACCTCGTCACTTTACGCCGTGTTGCGCGCTTCCGGCATGCAGCCGGTGCGCGCTATCCAACGTATTTCTGCGCGGAACCTGGATCAGATAGATGCTGACATTCTCGACGTGCCTGCCGGATCGGCGGGGCTGAAGATCGAGCGGGTCTCCTATCTCGCGTCCGGCAATGTCGTGGAGTTCACCCGTTCTGTTTATCGCGGCGATGCCTATGACTTCATCGCCGATTTGCAAATCTCGGAAGACTGACCAAATGACCGACGCCAAGAGCCAAGCCACCCCGACGCACATGCGCCGGGAGATCGAGGAGATTCCGGACGCTGCCCGCAGATTGCTGACAGAGGCTCATCCGCAAATCCGGGAAATCGCGGGCAGGATCGATGCCCCGGTGTTTCTGGCAAGTGTTGCCCGTGGCTCCTCGGATCACGCCGCGACGTTCCTGAAATATGCCGCGGAAATCTACCTGGGCCTTGCGATGGCCTCGCTCGGTCCGTCGGTATCGTCCATCTACAGCGGAAACGTGAAGCTCGGCCAGGCACTGGTGATTGCCATTTCCCAGTCCGGAGCCAGCCCGGATATTCTCTCGGTGGTTGAAAGTGCGGCCAATCAGGGCGCTTTCACGGTCGGTCTTACCAACACCGCCGACAGCAAGCTTGCCCAATTGTCAGGCGCTGCCATCGATATCTGTGCCGGCCCCGAACGCAGTGTTGCCGCGACCAAGACCTACGTCAATTCAGTGCTTGCCGGCTTGTTGCTGCTTGCGGAAATCGGCGGTGACGAAACGCTCTTGAAGGCGCTTTCAGAGCTTCCGGGGCACTTCGAAAAAGCCATTGACATGGATTGGCAGGCGCTCGCCGAGCCGATCGAAAAGCGCGGCTCGCTTTATGTCATCGGCCGGGGGCCCGGTCTTGCCATTGCCAATGAAGCGGCCTTGAAATTCAAGGAAACCTGTCAGATCCACGCGGAGGCCTATTCTTCGGCGGAAGTCATGCACGGACCGGTGTCCATCGTTGAAAACGGTTATCCGATCCTTGCTCTCGGTGTCCGCGATGCCGCGGAAGCCGGCCTCGCCGAAGCCGCCGACAGGATGTTCGATCAGGGCGGCCAGGTCTTTGCCACCACCAATCTGGTGGAGCGTGCCGGCAAGCTTCCTTTCGAAAGCGCGGAGCATCCCCTGACCGACGCATTGGTTCAGATCGTGTCCTTCTATGCCTTTATCGAATGGTTTGCCCGCAAACGCGGCTTCAATCCGGACATTCCGAAACATCTGAAAAAGGTCACTCAAACGGTATGACCCGGACAACCGCTTACCGCTGCAGCCGGATCTTCGACGGCGAGAAGCTTCACCAGAATGCAGCTCTGCTGGTCGAAGACGGATGCGTTTCAGGAATCTGTCCTGCAAGCGATATCGCCGGCGGAATCGAGGTCTCCGATCTTGGGGTAGGGGTCCTTGCCCCCGGCCTGATCGACCTGCAGGTGAACGGTGGTGGCGGTTTGATGCTGGGCGATGCGAAAAGTGTCGACGACATTGCCCGGATCTGTGCGGCTCACCTCAGTCTTGGAACCACCGCCCTGACGCCCACCTTGATCACGGATACACCGGAGACAACCCGAAGAGTTGTCGAACTGGGCATTCGGGCCTGGCAGGAAGGCGTACCAGGATTTCATGGCCTTCATCTGGAAGGACCGCATCTGTTCGCGGGGCGGAAAGGCGCGCATGATGCCGGTCTCATCCGCAAGATGACGGATGACGACCTTGCGCTTTATCTGGAAGCGGCCAAAGCGTTGCCGAGCCTGATCATCACGCTAGCGCCCGAAACTGTTGGTGGCGAGCAGATCGCGCGGCTGGCGGCAGCGGGCGTTCATGTCAGTCTCGGCCATACCGGAGCTTCCTACCGCCTGTGCCGCGAGGCGACAGAGGCCGGTGCGTCGCTCGTCACGCATCTTTTCAACGCCATGAGCCCTTTGCAGCACCGCGAACCCGGGCTCGTCGGCGCGGCGCTTGATCTTGGCGCGCTGAGCGTCGGCTTGATTGCGGATGGTATCCATGTTGATCCCGCTGCGATCGGAATCGCTCTCAGGTCAAAGCGGGGACCGGGCAGGATATTTCTCGTGACCGATGCCATGTCGCAAACCGGCACCGATGTGACTTCGTTCATGCTGGGGGGGCGTGAAATCTTTCGCCGGGACGGCCGGTTGACGCTGGCCGACGGAACGCTTGCGGGTGCCGACATCGACCTTCCGGCATCGCTGAAATATCTGACGGATACGGTCGGTCTCCCCCTGGAAGAGGCCCTTGCCATGGTGACCAGCGGTCCTGCGGACGTACTCGGGTGTCCGCTTGGTAGGCTTCAGGCTGGGCGGTCCGCCGACCTCGTTCTCTTGCGCGAAGACATGGCGGTCGATGGAGTCTGGTTGGCAGGAGACCGCCTGAGCGCCTGATGTCGACGGCATCAGGTTGGCGCATTTTGGGGACTGGCCAATGTTGCGAAGCGGGTCAGGTTTCTTCGGAGCTGTAACCGCTTGGGTTTTTGCAGACCCAGTTCCAGGTATCGCGGCACATGGCTTCCAGACCACGTTCCGCCCTCCAGGCCAAGGTTTTTTCTGCCAGGCTCGTGTCAGCAAAGCATTCCGCGACATCGCCTTCCCGGCGGGGGGCGAAAACGTAGCGGATTTCCTTGTTTGATGCCCGCTCGAAGGCCCGCACCATTTCCAGCACACTATAACCGGTGCCCGTGCCGAGATTGACGGTAAGGCAATTTGAAGACGCCGATCCTGACGCCAGAACCTCGTGGGCCCGCAGGTGGCCCTCGACAAGGTCCGTAACGTGGATATAGTCGCGCACGCCCGTTCCGTCCCTGGTGTCGTAGTCATTGCCGAAAACCGAGAGGCGTTCGCGCCGCCCGTCGGCGACCTGTGTGATGAAAGGCATCAGGTTGTTCGGAATGCCAAGCGGATTTTCGCCGATGAGGCCGCTTTCGTGTGCCCCGACCGGATTGAAGTATCGCAGAATGCCGAAGCGCCACGCCGGATCGCTGGCAGAGACGTCGCGCAACATCTCCTCGATCATCAATTTGGTCCGGCCGTAGGGATTTACCGCCCCGGTAGGGTGGTTTTCCGTCAGGGGCAAAAACTTCGGTTCCCCGTAAACCGTTGCGGATGACGAAAAGATCATCTGCCTGACGTCGCAATTGGCCATCGCTGAGAGCAGCCTGTGCGTGCCGACGACATTGTTGTCGTAATAGGCAAGCGGCATTTGAGTGGATTCGCCAACAGCCTTTAGTCCGGCAAAATGCACGACGGCAGTGCATTTGTAGTGCTTCAGCACCGACTCGATTTTCGGCTGGTCGCGGATATCTGCAAATTCAAAAGACACCTTCCGGCCTGTGATCTCTGCAACCCGCTCCAGGCTGAGGCTGTTGGCGTTCGACAAGTTGTCCAGGACGACAATATCGTGACCGGCTTGGAGAAACGCCACGCAACAATGCGATCCGATATATCCGGCACCGCCGGTAATGAGTACGGTCATGCGGTCCTCGGCTGATCCGTCGGGAATCGGTAATATCCGTGTCGAAGCTATATACCCGAAAATACCAATTTGTCTGATTCCGGACCGGGAGTATTACCAAGGTTCCTGTGCTGGAACTGATGCGAGGGAGTAGTTGGTGATGTTTTGTCGTGACGATCCCGAAGTTTCGTGAACGCGCCAATAGAGATGCAGAACACGCCAGTACGCGTCTTCGCTCGGCCACCAGAAGCTCGGAAAACAATTTGTCGGGAGAAAAAGCTGCTCAAAGCAGGAGGTGGTGATGGCTCCCCAGGCCGGACTCGAACCAGCGACCCAGCGATTAACAGTCGCTTGCTCTACCAACTGAGCTACTGGGGATCACCACGTTGGAGGTCGGTGCGTCACCGCCCCCGTCGATGGAGATGCGTATATCAAAGGCTTGATCCGTTTGCCAAGCCCCAAGAGCCGTTTTTTTCATCAAGCCGTCATTTTTTTGAACGGTATGTGGAAAACTTAAGTTGTTTCATAGGATTAGACGAAGAGTTTAACTGGAAAAACAAGGCGTTCCCGCGCGAAATCTGCGAAAATGTAGCACCCGAAAATCATTGCGCTGCTGGAAACATGGAGTTGGCCGCAGGTCTGTCCGGTCTTCCGGCCTTTCTTTCCAGATCGAGACGCCTGCTTGTGTCTGCCCGATTATCCGGCTAGGAAGAATTCGACGGTTCCGGAAAGGGCGCGGCCTGATCCGGATGAAACGGGAATCCGGTATGGGTGTCTGACGCCTCAATCCGGAGCTGCCCCCGCAACTGTGAGCGGCAAGCGCCCATGCATGAACCACTGGCCGACGGCCGGGAAGGGGTATGGGAGCGCAGAGCCGCGAGCCAGGAGACCGGCCGTCGCTAGTGCAACCCTGAAACGCTGTCGGGTGGACGGCGGGGAGAAGTCAGGTGACGGACATACTCGGCCCTCGGGCCACGCTGGTTTTGGGCGGTGCGCGCTCCGGAAAGAGCCGGTTCGCGGAAAAACTTGTCGAAAAGTCCGGCCTTCGGAAAATCTACGTTGCGACGGGGGCGGCCAATGATGTCGAAATGGCCGACCGAATTTCGGCACACAAGCATCAGCGTGGACCGTCCTGGGAAACAATAGAAGAGCAGATCAACCTGAAAGAGGTGATCCTGCGCGAGTGCAGGCCCGACAGGACCGTTCTGGTCGACTGCCTGACACTCTGGCTTTCCAATCTTTTCTTCGCAGACAGAGATATCGGCACCGAAACCGCACAGCTTTGCGAGGCGCTGGCTGGCCTCAAGGGGCCTTGCGTCCTTGTTTCAAATGAAGTCGGCATGGGCATCGTGCCGGAGAACCGACTTTCCAGGTCGTTCCGTGATGCGCAGGGACGGCTCAATCAGGATATGGCGCAGGTATGCCGTCAGGTTGTGTTCGTCGCTGCCGGTCTGCCGCTGCTCCTGAAACCCAACACTCAACCGGAAATAAAAGCATGACCTCATATTCCACGCAGCCGGGCCAGAAGATTCCGGCAACGATTGTCACCGGGTTTCTGGGTGCCGGCAAAACCACGCTGATCCGGAACCTTTTGCAGAATGCCGGCGGCAAACGCATTGCACTGATCGTCAACGAGTTCGGCGACATGGGATTTGACGGCTCGCTGGTGAACGGCTGCGCCGACCCGGATTGTGCCGCGGAGGAAGTTGTCGAACTCACCAACGGCTGTATCTGCTGCACGGTTGCCGATGATTTCCTGCCGACCATGGAAATGCTGCTTGCGCGCGAAACGCCGCCGGAGCACATCGTCATCGAAACCTCTGGGTTGGCGCTGCCGCAGCCTCTGGTGCGTGCCTTTTCCTGGCCGAGCGTCAAGCCGAAAGTGACCGTCGACGGTGTCGTCACGGTGCTGGACGCGGCAGCTCTCGCCGAAGGTCGGATTGCGCTCGACGAAGAGGCGCTTGAAGCACAGCGGGCCGCGGACGAAGCGCTCGACCACGAAAGTCCGGTCGAGGAACTGTTCCACGACCAGCTGCGCTGCGCGGATCTTGTGGTGCTGAACAAGGCGGACCTGGTGAGCGCCGAGGCCCTTCAGGGAATTCACGAGAAGATTGCCGAAGACGTCCGTCCGGCCGTTCACGTCGTTTCTTCGGAAAATGGAACCCTGCCGATTGAAGTATTGCTCGGCCGCGGCTCAGCCGCGGAAGACGACATGGCGGGGCGTCATGAACATCACCACCATCATCACGACGATGACCATGACCATGACCATGACCACGATGACGACCACGATCATCACCATGACCATGACCATGACCATCATCACCACGATGATTTTGAAAGCCATGTTCTGGACGTCGCGGCCTTCGGTAGCCTGAAAGCAGCTGAGGACAAGGTTAAGGAGGCAATGGCGCTGAAAGGCGTTCTGCGCATCAAGGGCGCGGTCAGGATCGAAGGCAAGGCGGCCCCGGCCATGGTGCAGGCGGTCGGCCCTCGCGTGGAGACCTGGTTCGCGGCCGGAGCGGAGAGCGCCGGCAAGCTGGTCGTCATCGGCCTGAAGGGGCTCGACCTTGAAGCCGTCGGCGGGCTGCTTGGCGGTTTCAAAGCCGCTGCCTGACGCGCAAACGGGACAGGGTCTAAAAGACTTAGATGCATATTCTTGCCAGCCAGACGCGCCGGATCGATGACGGCGGAGACGCGGTCGACCTCGGACAATCGCCTGCGGACATCCTGTTTCTTTCCGCCGCCGACACGGAGCTCGGCAGCTTTGCTGCCGCGCGGGCCGGACTGAACGGGCAGGGGAGCAGCCTGCGCCTGGCGAATCTCATGGCGCTTTCGCACCCCTATTCGGTCGACCTTTATGCCGAACAGACGGTGCGAGGGTCAAAACTGGTGATCCTGCGCATTCTGGGTGGCGTCGAATACTGGCGCTACGGCCTCGAGCGATTCGAGGAAGAGGTGCGCGCAAACGGGATCGGCCTGATCGTCATTCCGGGTGACGACAAATGGGATGAGAGCCTGACCGGAAGGTCCACGCTACCGCCTGAAGCGGTTCACAGGTTCTGGCGCTACTGCGTGGAGGGCGGTGCGGAAAACTACGCCAATGCGTTGCGATTTGCCGCGTACCTGATCGGAAAGGGCGAGGAACCGGCCCATCCGGTGCCACTTCCGCGTGCCGGCATTCATCTTCCGGGGCACGCGGCACCAGATCTTGACACGCTGAAAGCAACCTGGGCGGATCCCGCGCGGCCCGTCGCGGCAATAACCTTCTACCGGGCGCTGGTGCAGGGCGCGCAGACTGCGCCCGTCGATGCTCTTGTGAGAGCCCTGGACGAGATGGGCGTCAACGCTCTGCCGGTTTTCGTTGCCAGCCTGAAGGAGGCCGAATCCGTTGCGGTTCTGGAAAGCCTGTTTGACGCGGCTCGGCCGGATGTCGTCCTGAACGGCACCGCCTTCGCAGTCTCAAAGGCGGGTGCTGCCCATCAGCCGACACCGCTGGACCGCATCGGCAAGCCGGTCCTGCAAGTGGTGTTTTCCTCTTCCTCAAAAGAGGGGTGGGAAGAGAGCGTTCAGGGGCTGTCGATCCGGGATCTTGCAATGCATGTGGTCCTGCCGGAAATCGACGGCAGGTTGACGACCAGGGCTGTGTCTTTCAAGGAAGAAGGCGTCTTTGACGAAGCGACACAGTCGACGCCAGTGCGTTTTACACCGGCCCCGGACCGCATGCGTTTCGTTGCCGGGCTTGCGGCAAACTGGGCGCGGCTTGGACATGTTTCGGCCGCAGACAAAAGAACCGCACTGATCCTGGCGAACTATCCGAACAAGGACGGCCGCCTTGCGAACGGTGTCGGGCTCGATACGCCGGCATCCTGCGTTTCCGTCTTGAAGGCGATGAAGGCGCAGGGTTACGACGTTGGAGTGGCTCCAGAAGCGTCCTCCGCACTGATGGGCATCCTGACGTCTGGTGTGACCAATGCGCTGGAAGGTCGGGAGACCCGGTCAGGATATGAAGCTCTTCCCCTGGAAGGCTACCGGCGCGCATTCGATCGGCTTCCGGACGCTGTCAGGAGCGCGGTCATCGACCGCTGGGGGGAGCCGGAAAACGATCCGCATGTAACGGACGGCGCTTTCCGGCTGGCACTGCACAGGTTCGGCAACCAGGTCGTCGGCATTCAGCCGGCGCGCGGTTACAATATCGATCCGAAGGAAACCTACCACGATCCGGATCTGGTGCCGCCGCACCACTATTTCGCCTTCTACACCTGGCTTCGCGAACATTTCCGGGCCGATGCCGTCATTCATCTCGGCAAACACGGCAATCTGGAATGGCTGCCCGGCAAGGCATTGGCGCTCTCACAGGCCTGCTTCCCGGAAGCCGTTCTCGGGCCGGTCCCGAATATCTATCCCTTCATCGTCAACGATCCGGGAGAGGGCGCCCAGGCAAAACGGCGGACCTCCGCCGTCATAGTCGACCACCTGACCCCGCCGCTGACACGTGCCGAGAGCCACGGCGTCGCGGAAGAACTCGAAACGCTGCTCGATGAATATTATCTGGCGAGCGGCGTCGACCCGCGGCGGTTGAAGGCGCTGACTCGGGACATCCTGGATACGGCCACCCGGCACGGGCTCGACAAGGATATCGGCCTCACTGGCGAGATGGACGAGGATACCCGCCTCGCGCGCCTCGATGCGCACCTGTGCGACCTGAAGGAACTGCAGATCCGGGACGGCTTGCACATTCTGGGCGAGAGCCCGGAGGGCGACCAATTGACGGATCTCCTCGTGGCGCTGGCTCGCGTTCCCCGTGGCAGCCAGCCGGAAGAGGAAAGCCTGCAACGGGCGCTTGCCTCCGATCTGGCACTAGAGAAATTCGACCCGCTCGACTGCGATTTTTCGGCAATCTGGGACGAAGATAAGCCGGAGAAACTTTTGGTGGTTTCCGACGCTCCCTGGCGCACCAATGGTGACACGGTGGAACGCATCGAATTGCTTGCTCGCGATCTTGTCGCGGGCGACAGAATCGCGCCGGAGGGGTGGGCGGCAACGCGGGCGGTCCTCACTGAAATCAGCGAGCGGTTGCACCCGTCCGTAACGAACTCCGGGATCGCGGAAACGGGCGCAGTACTGACGGCGCTCGACGGCGGTTTTGTCGAGCCGGGACCTTCCGGCGCTCCTACGCGAGGACGTCCCGATGTCCTGCCGACCGGCAAGAATTTCTACTCGGTCGACGTCCGCGCAGTGCCGACGGAAACGGCCTGGCGGCTGGGTCAGCAATCGGCCAGCCTCGTCGCCGAACGCTACTTTCAGGAAGAAGGCGAGTGGCCGCGTGCGCTTGTGCTCACCTGCTGGGGGACCGCCAACATGCGGACCGGCGGTGACGACATTGCCCAGGCGCTGGCGCTGATTGGGGCAAAGCCGGTGTGGGAACCCGGTTCCGGACGCGTGACGGGTTTTGAAATTCTGAAACTCTCCGAACTTGGGCGTCCGCGCATCGATGTCACGCTTCGGGTGTCCGGGTTCTTCCGCGATGCATTCCCGCATCAGATGGATCTTTTCGACAGCGCCGTGCGTGCCGTCGGCGCACTGGAAGAACCGGCGGAGGCAAACCCCGTTGCGGCGCGCATGCAGGCGGACGCACGGAAGCTGGCCGACGAACAGGGACTCGACCTGCAAGAGGCGCAGCGCCGGGCGGGCTATCGTGTGTTCGGTTCCCGGCCCGGGGCCTACGGCGCCGGTCTTCAGGCGCTGATCGACGAAGGCATCTGGACCGAGCGCGGCGATTTTGCCGAGGCGTTCCTGACCTGGGGCGGCTATGCCTATGGCGGCGGCGCTGGCGGCGAGGGGGCAAGGGGAGAATTGGAAACCCGGCTGACCTCCGTCGATGCCGTTCTGCACAACCAGGACAACCGCGAGCACGACCTTCTCGACAGCGACGATTATTACCAGTTCGAGGGCGGGCTCGTCGCGACCGTCGAAACGCTGAAAGGCGATGCCCCGAAGGTCTACCACAACGATCACTCCCGGCCAGAGCGGCCGGTCGTCAGGACCCTGTCGGAGGAAATCGGCCGGGTGGTCCGTGGCCGTGCCGCCAATCCAAAATGGATCAACGGTGTCATGCGTCACGGCTACAAGGGCGCTTTCGAAATGGTGGCAACGCTCGACTATCTCTTTGCCTTCGCCGCAACAACCCGCGCGGTCGGCAATCACCATTTCGACCAGCTTTATGACGCGTATCTCGACAACGAGACAGTGCTGAACTTTCTGAAAGAGGCCAATCCGGCCGGCTTGAAGGAAATGCAGGCCCGGTTTCTCGAGGCAATCGACCGTGGCCTCTGGACGCCGAGGCGCAATTCGACCCATGCTGCACTCAGTGATTTGAAAACCGAAATTGAAGGGACTGAAACGCCGTGACCGCCGATAGCGAAAAGCCGCAAATGTCCGAAGAGGAACTGAACGCCCGCCATGCGGAGAAGATGCGCAAGAAAAAGGCCGCGCGCGACAAGATCATGGCGACAAAGACCATCGAGAAGGGCCTCCTCATCGTCCACACCGGCAAAGGGCAAGGGCAAGTCGACCGCCGGTTTCGGAATGGTGTTCCGCTCTCTCGGCCACGGCCACAAGGTCGGTGTCGTGCAATTCGTCAAGGGGCGCATCGAGACAGGCGAACGCATGGCGCTGGACCGGTTTTCCGACCTCGTGACCATCAAACGCATGGGCGAGGGTTTTACCTGGGAAACCCAGGATCGCCAACGGGACATCGAGGCCGCGCAACAGGCCTGGGACGCGGCCAAGGAGATGATCAAGTCCGGCGAATACCGTCTGATCCTGTGCGACGAGCTCAACATCGTCCTGCGTTATGACTATCTGGACATCGCCGAAGTGGTCGATTTCCTGCAGAACGAAAAACCGGAGGATGTCCATGTCGTCATTACCGGCCGCAATGCCAAGGACGAGCTGATCGAGATTGCCGATCTTGTCACCGAGATGACCCAGATCAAGCATCCGTTCCGCTCCGGGGTGAAGCCGCAGGAAGGTATCGAGTTTTAGGTCAAAGGCTATATGTCCGCCCCCCAATCGCGCACTCCTGCCATCATGGTGCAGGGGACCGGCTCCAATGTCGGCAAGAGCCTCATCGTGGCCGGTCTCTGCCGCCTGTTCTCCAATCGCGGCTTGAAGGTTCGTCCGTTCAAGCCGCAGAATATGTCGAACAACGCGGCGGTCACGGCGGACGGCGGTGAAATCGGCCGGGCCCAGGCCTTACAGGCGATGGGCTGCCGGGCGGAGCCGAGCGTTCACATGAACCCGGTGCTTCTGAAACCCGAGACGGACACCGGCGCGCAGGTGATCGTTCAGGGCAAGCGCTTCGGAACCATGCGTGCCCGCGAGTATGGGAAGCAGAAAGCGGAGCTCCTTCCGAAGGTTCTGGGGAGTTTTTCAAAAACAGCTTCAGAAGCAGACCTCGTGATTGTGGAAGGGGCGGGCAGTCCGGCCGAGATCAATCTCCGCTCCGGCGATATCGCCAACATGGGCTTTGCGGAGGCGGCCGACCTGCCGGTTATTTTATGTGCGGATATCGACCGGGGTGGTGTCATTGCCTCCGTCGTCGGAACCCACGCGGTTCTGGAACCCGATGAACGGAACCGCATCAAGGGCTTCTTCATCAATCGCTTCCGCGGTGATCCCAATCTCTTTGACGATGGCATGCGGGAGATTTCCGAACGAACCGGCTGGTTGGGGCTCGGGGTGGTGCCCTGGTTTTCAGACGCCGGCAAGCTCCCGGCCGAGGATGCTCTCGGACTGGCCGATGGCTTTGGCTCCGGCGGCTTGAAGATTGCCGTGCCGGTGATTTCGCGGATCGCCAATTTCGACGATCTCGACCCGCTCCGGCTGGAGCCCGGCGTGACATTGGAACTGGTTCATCCCGGCGAGCCGTTGCCGGGCGATGCGGACATCGTTCTTCTGCCCGGTTCCAAGTCGACGGTGGGCGATCTCGCCTTCTTCCGGGGGCAGGGATGGGACATTGATCTTAAGGCGCACCACCGGCGCGGCGGGCATATTCTGGGGGTCTGTGGCGGCTACCAGATGCTCGGAAAGACAATTTCCGATCCGGATGGGATAGAGGGAGAACCGGGTACTGTCGAAGGGCTCGGATACCTGGACGTCAAGACGGTCCTGTCGCCCGAAAAGTCGACTGTAGCCGCAACGGGGACGCACAGTGCCAGCGGAGCGCAGGTTTCCGGCTACGAAATTCACATCGGACGGACGGCCGGCCCGGACTGTTCCAATCCGATGATGATGCTGGACGGCGAGCGTCCGGATGGCGCCGTTTCAGCGGACGGCAGGGTTTCGGGAACCTATGTCCACGGGCTCTTCACCGATGATGCGTTTCGTTCAGCCTATCTGAAGAGTTTCGGTACAAGTGCATCGCTGGCCTATGACCGGAGTGTTGACCGGATTCTGGACGATCTGGCGGTTCATCTTGAACAAACGCTGGATGTGGAAGCTCTGATGAAGATTGCGCGCGAATGATCGGAGGAGATTTCCCGAATCTCCAGTGCTTTCCGGCACGCGCTATACGCTCAGCAATGCCAGCATAATCACAAGGCTTGCCTGCCAGCCATAGGCTCCTAACAGAATGCGCAAAGCTCTCGAAATATCTTCTGCAGAGGCATCCCTGCGCCCGGTCGAATTCAAATAGCGGTCATTGACCGTGTAGCCCGGATAGACTCTCGGCCCCGCGAGAGATATTCCGAGCGCCCCGGCCATGGCCGCTTCCGGCCAGCCGGCATTGGGTGAGCGGTGCTTTTTGGCATCCTGCCGGATGCAGGCAAGGCTTTCGCGGACAGAGCCGCGCACAAGCGGCGCGGAGAATGCGATGAAAATCCCAGCCAAGCGGGAGGCCGGCAGGTTGACCAGGTCATCGAACCGGGCGGAGGCCCAGCCGAAGTCCGCGTAGACTTCGTTCTTGTGGCCGATCATGCTGTCGGCGGTGTTGACGGCCTTGTAAGCGATCAGGCCCGGCAGGCCGAGCAGGGCGAACCAGAAGACCGGTGCGACCACGCCGTCGGAAAAATTCTCGGCGCAGGATTCGATCGCGGCCCGGGACACGCCTGCTTCGTCCAATTGCTTCGGATCGCGTCCGACAATCATTGAAACCGCTTTGCGTCCTCCCTCCAGACCGTCATTTTGAAGCCCGTCACGGACTGCCGCGACGTGGCGGTAAAGACTGTTCTGGGCAATGAAGATGGCCGCCACAATCACGGTTATCAAATCGCCCAGAGGAAGGCTGTCTGCAACTGCCTGAACAAGCGCTCCGAAAAACATGCCGCCAGCAACCAGTGCTACGAGGGTAAGGACACCGCCAAGCTTTCGAAAGACCGGGGATTGATTGGTCTTGTTGAAGTGCCGGTCAAAAACCGAAATGACCTTGCCGATCCACACGACAGGATGCGGCAACCGCTCCCAGGCCCAGGCCGGGTCGCCAACCACCGCGTCCAGCAGCAGCGCGGCAAGCAATAGCCAGAGTGTGTTCTCATAGATCAGCATGTGGCCCGCTCAGAGGTCCTGTTGCGCGGCAGCCAGCGCGCCCGACAGGCGTTCCATGTTTTCAGGGCTGCCGGGCAATCCGAAGCGGATCCACGTTGGTGCGTAATCGAAGATGCGCGTCCAGATCCGCCTGCGAGCCAGCGCCTCGTGCAGTCCTTTTGCGTTCCTGAGACCGGCAAGGGCAAAAAGCGGCGTGCCGCCGAAAACGCTCAAACCCTGTTCGGACAGCACGACTGTGAGATCGGCCATGTCCTCGATCAGGCGGCGGGACATCTTGTCCTGCCACTCCTGATCCCGCAGGGCCCTTGCACCGATTTCAAGGGCGGGACCGCTGAGGCTCCAGCTTTCCAGAAGATCTGCCACCTTGCCGACAGCTTCTTTGGGGCCGGCGAGAAACCCGAGCCGCAATCCGGCAAGGCCGAAGAATTTGCCGAAGGACCTGAGCACCAGTACGTTCTGCGTACCAATATGCGGCAGGAGGCTGGCACCCGGGACGACGTCTGCGAATGCTTCGTCGACAACCAGATAGCCGCCGCGTTCGGTCAGGGTGCTGGCAATATCCAATAGGCTCCTGACATCGATCAGCCGCCCGTCCGGATTGTTCGGATTAACCAGCAGAACGATTTTTGCATCCGCGGGCAGGGCGTAGACACTTGAGAGTTCAACCGGCTCCCGGCCGTCGCGTGACCAGACGTCCTTGTGGCTGGAATAGGTCGGCGCAGCGAGCGCGACAGGTCCCTCCGGCAGGAGCTTCGGCAGCAGGGAAAGCAGAAGCTGGGTTCCGGGAGCTGCTGCGAGCGCCAGATGATCCGGCACATGATACGCCTGCCGGGCTGCGGCGAGCAGTCTTTCTTTAGTCGCCTTTTCCGGAAGAGCGGTCCACGCATGTGGTGAAAGCGGTTCGTTGACTGGATAGCCATAGGGGTTGATCCCGGTCGAAAGATCCAGCCAGTCTTCCCTGGCGCCGCCGAAGCGTTCCATTGCAAGGGTGAGGTCGCCGCCATGTTCCATGAAGCCATCCTTTCGCGGCATGGCCCGGTTCAGGATCTGCCGCCAAAATGTCAGTTTTCAGAAAGGCCTAACCGATTTTGGAGATAACGTCACTTCGGGAAACGACATCGTCTTGCCTCTTGCACCAATTGACAGCGGATTCGGTCGCAATATAAAAGAACAAAACAAGAACTTTAGAAATGTCTGTGCCCGGAGTGAACCATGTCGCCCATTCGCCGTTCCCCGCCGTCCAAGGTATTCGACAAGGAAGCCGTATTGTCCGTGCTGGGCGACGCGCGGCGCTCGCTGATCGAGGCCAGACAGCAGATGCGGCCAAAATCCGGACTGTCCAGATCGGCCGATGCCTTGATCTGCGAGATCGACGAATTCGCACATGTTCTGACCGGCTCGGAAGACTATTTCCACCTGAAGGCACACGGAACACCGGCGCGTGGGCACGGTCGTCCCGAGTGATTCCTATACGTTCGAAGGGATACCGTTGCTGACGCAGTCAAAGGCCGGACTGTGTCTCTTCGACAAGGTGATCCACGATCTGCTCGAGCGTTTCCTGAGGCAAGTGTCCGTCCTCGGGAATTTCTCCTGCCAGTTCCAGCTGTTTTTCCGCCGAAGTGCCGCGGGCGGCAATTTCCCGGACATGTTCCAGCTCCGCTTCACAGCCGAAATGGATCGCATCCTCGTGCACCAGGGTAACGAGTTCCTCGGCAAGCGCTTCGAAAGGCAGGGATTCGTTCCGGCCGAAATCGATCATGCGGGCAGCGGTCCCGTGCCGCTGCGCTTGCCAGCGGTTCTCCGCGATAAGAAAGCGTGAATAGCGCCGCCAGCTCTGGTTGGCACTTCGGAGCCGGTAGAGCATGCGGCACAGGCAGCGGTAAAGAGCTGCTATCGCGACCGCATCGTCCAGCCGGGTGCAAACGTCCGTGATCCGCATTTCAAGAGTCGGGAACCGGTCGGACGGGCGCAGGTCCCACCAGATCTTGGTGGCGTCCTCGATGGCACCGGCGCGGGTGAGAACGTCGACCGTGTGCCGGTATTCGAAATTGCTCTCAAATCCGGGAGGCAGGCCGGTCCGGGGCAACTCGTTGAAAACGGACAGCCGATAGGACTTAAGCCCGGTATTCCGTCCCCGCCAGAAGGGCGAGGAGGTGCTCAGGGCCAGCAGATGCGGCAGGAAATAGGCGAGCTGGTTGAAGAGTTCGATCCTGAGTTCTTCGTTCTCGATGCCGATATGCACATGCATCCCGCAGATCACCATTCTTTTGGCGACGACCTGCATGCTTCTGGCAAGTTCGTTGTAGCGTTCCTTGTCGGTGTGGGCCTGGTCGGTCCATTCGGCAAACGGATGTGTGGAAGCGGCAATCGGAGCGAGATTGAAGGCAGCCGCTTCCCGGGCGATGGTCCTGCGGAAATAGCCGAGTTCCTCCCGAACCTGCGACAGGGTTTCGCACACCGGCGTCCCGACTTCGATCTGGCAACGGAGGAATTCGGGACTGACGCTGCCCGCAAGCGCGGATTCGCACGCCTTGAAGAGTTCCGGCGGCGGTGAACTGGCCAATTTGCGGGTGGCCTTGTCGACGAGAAGGTATTCTTCCTCGACACCTATGGTGAAACTCGGCTCTTTCATGAAAAGAGCTTCCGAATTTCAACCGGGCCACGTCAAGGCAGGAGAAATGCGGATACGGCACAATTGCACCGAACCTGCCAGGCGCTGGATCCGGGCAAGGTGACATCAGACATGACGGAGAAAGCGGGAGATAGTGGAGGCCCCGACCGGAATCGAACCGGTGTACACGGATTTGCAATCCGCTGCGTCACCACTCCGCCACAGGGCCCCAAGGTGGTGTGCCGCGCCTTATCAAACAGTTGCACGGCAAGGTCAAGTCCTGAATCCGCGGGCGGCTAAATTTCCACTGCATCGTGGAATGAAATCCGTTTCCGGACAAGCACAACCGGCAAAAAATCCGGCTATATTCGGGCCGGCGCGGGGGATCTCCTGCTTCTGATACTTGTCAGGTCGCTTCTGCATCGCTAATGAACGGTTCTCAAGAGGCGCCGGAAAGCCGGCAAGTCATAGTGAGGGCCGAAATGACGGACTTTAGCCAGTCCCGCCGCAAGATGGTGGACAACCAGCTGCGCACCAACGATGTGACCGACCACAGGATCCTCGATGCGATGGATCTGGTTCCGCGGGAACGCTTCGTGCCTGCGTCGAAAAAAGCGGTGGCCTATATCGATGAGGATCTGCCGGTCGGATCGGAAGATACCGGACGTGTCCTCATGAAACCGCATATCTTTGCGAAGCTCGTCCAGCTCGCGGAAATCCGGTCCGGTGACGTGGTTCTGGTGATCGGCGCCGGTACGGGATACAGCGCAGCCGTCATCTCCAAGCTCGCCGCCTCGGTCGTCGCGGTGGAGGAGAACGAAGATCTCGCGAAAACCGCGACCGAGCTTCTTGTCGACCTTGGTATCGAAAACGCCGTCGTCGTCGAAGGCGCTCTCTCCAAAGGCTATGCTTCTGAGGGACCTTACGATGTCATCCTGGTTGACGGAGCCGTGGAAGTTCTGCCCGATGGCTTGACGGATCAGCTCAAATCGGATGGCCGCATGGTCGTGATCGAAGGTCGCGGCGGTGCGGGAACCGCAAAGCTTTACCAGAAGTCGGAAAACGCCGTCAGCAGCCGTTTCGGGTTCAATGCCTCGGTCCGTCTTCTGCCGGGCTTTGCCAGGGCCGCCGAGTTCGTTTTCTGAGCTTGCCGGCAACGTTGAATTTGCAGAAAACCCGCCGGATTCGATCCGGCGGGTTTTTTGGTGGCGGCGATGTCCCCGTATCCCTTACGTGAAGTTGTTGCCCTAAAGCCGCACTCGCAGAATTTCCAATTTTCTCAGCCTCGAATGGTTGAAGAATAACACCCGTCAGTTTACTCAACAGGGTCTGAATGGTTGACCCGGAAGGAGTAAAGGGTGTCTGGTCGTTCCACACTTAAAGCAATGGCCATCGCATTGGGCTTGATGGGCGGCGTATCTGCCGGTGCACTGACCGAAGCCTCCTTCTCCCCGGCACATTCGGAATCGATCCGCGAGGCCCTGGCGCTGGCCTACGCCAACAATCCGACACTGAACGCAGCAAGGGCACAATTGCGCGGTGTCGATGAAAACGTTCCCCAGGCGCTTTCCGGCTGGCGGCCGATCGTTACGGCGGGCGCCTCCGCGGGTCGTCTGCGCACGAGTGCGGACAGTTTCACAAACTACCGGAACAACGCATCGATTTCGCTGACGATTAGCCAGACGCTTTTCCGCGGCTTCCGGACCATCAACTCCACGCGTCAGGCCGAAGCAGTCGTCCGGGCGCAGCGCGAAAGCCTGATGTCGACCGAGCAGGATACGCTTCTCGATGCCGCGACGTCTTATGTCGACGTGATCCGCGATACCGCACTTGTCTCCTTGCAGCGCAGCGATCTGGCATTCTTGCAGGAACAGGTTCGTGCAGCGCGCGACCGATTTGATGTGGGTGAGGGTACCCGCACGGATGTCAGTCAGGCCGAAGCCCGTGCAGCTGAAGCCCGGGCCAGTCTCAACACCGCGCTAGCCAATCTGAACACCAGCCGGGCAGTTTACCGCCAGGTCGTGGGTGTGGAGGCGCGTAATCTTTCTGCCGACACGTCGATCAGCAAACATGTGCCGAAATCGCTGGATGAAGCACTTCAGCAGAGCGAAGGCCATCAGCCCTTGATCCGCCAGGCGCAGCATCTTGTCGATGCAGCCGTGTTCAACATCAAGTCGATCGAAGGTGAACTCCTGCCGACTGTCACGCTGGACGGAAGCATTTCCCGCAGCTGGAACCCCTCCGCGACGACAGACATCAGCGATGACGCTCGGATCTTCGGCAATGTCAGCATCCCGCTCTACCAGGGTGGCGGGGTGTCATCCCGCGTCAGGCAGGCCAAGGAAGAACTCGGACAGACCCGGCTTCAACTCGACGTTGCCCGTGATCAGGTGCGCGCAAACGTGATTTCCGCCTGGGGTATCTATCAGGCGGCCGAAGCGTCGATTGTTGCCGCTCAGGCGGCTGTCAAGGCACAGCAACTGGCCCTGGAAGGGGTGATTGAAGAACAGCGCGTCGGCCAGAGAACCACTCTCGATGTTCTGGATGCCCAACGCGAACTGGTGAACCAGCAATCCAATCTGGTTACCGCCCAGAGGAACCGCATCATCGGCGGCTATCAGCTTGTAGCGGCGGTTGGAAGGCTCGATTCGGACTCGCTCGGTCTGGGTGTCGCGCGTTACGATCCCAAGCAGCATTATGAGGCTGTCCGCGATCAGTGGATCGGTCTCAGAACCCCGGACGGTCGCTAGGATCAAGTGCCGGGTTCAGCAACAGTCTGAAGGATTCACACGAGGCAATGCGCTTGCATGTCCTGGTGGAATCCCGCTCGGTCCGGAGGAGTTCCTGGCTTCGTCCCCCGGTATGTCTTGCTGAAACCCTCCGGATTTTAAAAAAATCCGACTAAAAAGGGGAAAAGGCGTTCGTAGCGAGTGCGCTTGCTTTGCGCGTTTCTGGTTGACCCTCATAATTCTGGTTAACGAATCATTCAGAGCGACCTGGGTGTACCGTAGCGTAGCTGGAAAGTACGGGGGAATTCATGGCACAGGCGAAAAAGGCTGAAGAGCCGTCGATGGAGGAGATCCTCGCGTCGATCCGCCGAATCATATCTGATGAGGACTCCCAGGGGGCAGAGACTGGCGAAGTCAGCGAAAGCGAAGAACCGGTAGAAGCAGAGGTCGAGGACGACATGGGCGATGCCACGGAAATGTCCCAGGACGATCTCGACAAGCTGTTCGACATGGGCGGTGACGACGAAGCTTCTGAAGACGAAGACGCCGATGACATGGCCGCGGCCATGGCCGAAGATGCCGAAGCTGACGAAGGCGAAGACGACGTCCTGGAACTGACGGAAGAACTGGCAGTTCCCGATGACGACGGCATGGAGATGGTCGAGGGACTTGCGGAAGATTTCGACGCACCGGAAGGCGATGTCTCCTTTGCGGAACCTCCGGCTTTCGATCCCGAGCCGGAAATGCCGATGTCGTCTCTTCCGATCCCGGACGACCTTCCGACGGTCGCTGATGACGGTCCGCTGACCTCGGAAGGCACGGGTGAGGCGGTTCACGCCGCTTTTGACAACCTGGCAAACATGTTCGTCGGTTCCCAGGCGCAAACCGTTGAGGAATTGGTCAAGGAAATGCTGCGGCCGATGCTCAAGGCCTGGCTCGACCAGAACCTGCCGGGGATGGTGGAGCAAATGGTCCAGAAGGAAATCCAGCGCGTCACACGGCGTCGTTGATCTTTCATTCCGGGAATTCAGTCGGGGGGTGCCAGACGGCATCCCCCGAATTCGTTTCGAGCTATGTCCGAGCAAAACTCCGCCCACTCGCAGCCGGAACAGGCCGAGCGGATCGTGCCCTGGGCAAAAGCCTTGCGGCAGTCCGCGAGTTGACCGGCGGTAAGCACGAAACTCGCGTCGGCATTCAGGTGGAGGCCGAGTGCTTTTCCGATTTCAACGGCTGCAGTTCTATCCCGGTCCCGGACGCTGTCGTTGTGGCAGTGGCAGCCTTCTTCGCCAAGCATGGGGCCACAAATCTCATCCGGACCTTCGACAAGCAACAGGGGCTCTCCGGAATTGATCCGTTTGACAATCCGGTTGTAGTTGCCGACGAACCTGGTGGAATAACCCTTGCCGAGGTAGGTCAGGATGCACAGCAGATGATGGGCGCGGATCGAAACGGTCATGAAGCAGTTATGGCAGGAAATGACCTTCTGCCCAAGTCTCGGCCGTCCGGGAGCCGGTTTCCCGAAAAGGGCCGGAACTTGCGCGATTCTTCTGCTCTAGGCGGTTGACTTGCGCGAGCGCATCCGATTTACACGGTGGCTCACGAATTTCGACTGTATTCTCCCATTGAGTGACCCTGATGCTGGAAAAGACTTACGATGCGGCCAGCGTTGAGCCGCGGATTTACGAAACCTGGGAACAGGCAGAAGCCTTCAAGGCCGGTGCCGGCGCCAAAGACGGTGCGCCTGCCTTTTCCATCGTAATTCCGCCGCCGAACGTAACCGGCTCCCTGCACATGGGCCACGCTCTCAACAACACGCTTCAGGACATCCTGGTTCGATGGAAACGCATGCAGGGGTTTGATGTCCTCTGGCAGCCGGGAACCGACCACGCAGGCATCGCCACGCAGATGGTTGTCGAACGCGAGTTGATGGAGCACCAGCTGCCCGGCCGCCGCGAAATGGGCCGCGAAGCCTTTGTCGAACGTGTCTGGGAACAGAAGCGCAAGTCTGAAGGTACGATCCTCGGCCAGCTCAAGCGGCTTGGTGCGTCGTGCGACTGGAGCCGGACCGAGTTCACCATGTCGCCGAACCTTTCGGACGCTGTGCTCAAGGTCTTTGTCGATCTCTACAATGAGGGGCTGATCTACAAGTCCAAGCGTCTCGTGAACTGGGATCCGAAATTCGAAACGGCCATCTCCGACCTTGAAGTCGAGAACATCGAGTCCGACGGCCACATGTGGCACTTCAGGTACCCGCTGGCTGGTGGCGAGACCTACGAATATGTCGAGAAGGACGAGGACGGGAACATCACCCTCCGCGAGACCCGCGACTATATCTCGATTGCCACCACACGCCCGGAAACCATGCTCGGCGACGGTGCGGTCGCTGTTCATCCGGACGATGAACGTTACAAGCCAATTGTCGGAAAGCTCTGCGAGATCCCGGTCGGCCCGAAGGAACACCGCCGTCTGATCCCCATCATCACCGATGAATATCCGGATCCGGACTTCGGCTCCGGCGCAGTCAAGATCACCGGTGCGCATGACTTCAACGACTATGGCGTCGCACAGCGGAACAAGATCCCGATGTACCGCCTCATGGACACCAAGGGCGCGATGCGCTCCGACGGTGCTCCCTACGTCGAGGAAGCCGCCAAGGCTCAGGCCATCATCGATGGCGCAGAGATGTCGGTCAACGAGGTTGATCTCATCAACATCGTTCCGGACGAATTGCGTGGGCTCGACCGGTTCGAGGCCCGCAAGCGGGTCATCGAGCAGATCACTGCCGAAGGTCTGGCGGTCATGGTTCCGGCCGATCATCCGGACGTTGCCTGGATGAAGGGGCAGGCGCCTGAGTGGCATCCGCTCGGGCGGGCGATCGTGCGCCCTCTTGAAGAAGGGGCCGAGGCTCCGGCCGAGCTGCCGTTGGTCGAATCCAAGAAGATCATGCAGCCCTACGGTGACCGCTCGAAGGTCGTCATCGAGCCGATGTTGACGGACCAGTGGTTCGTCGACGCCAAGACGCTCGCTGCACCGGCCCTGAAAGCTGTTCAGGACGGGGACACGAAGTTCGTTCCCGAAAACTGGGACAAGACCTATTACAACTGGCTGAACGACATCCAGCCCTGGTGCATTTCGCGCCAGCTGTGGTGGGGGCATCAGATCCCGGTCTGGTACGACGAAGACGGCAATGAGTATTGCGCTCAGACTGAAGAAGAAGCGATTGCCAAGGCCGGGGGCAAATCCCTGACGCGGGACGAAGATGTCCTCGATACCTGGTTCTCGTCCGCTTTGTGGCCGTTCTCCACGCTCGGCTGGCCGCATCAGACGCCGGAGCTGGAGCGTTACTACAAGACCGATGTTCTGATTACCGGTTTCGACATCATCTTCTTCTGGGTCGCTCGCATGATGATGCAGGGCATCCACTTCATGAAGGAAGTGCCGTTTCATACCGTCTATATCAACTCGATCGTGGTCGACAAAAACGGGAAAAAGATGTCGAAATCCCTCGGCAACGTTCTCGACCCGCTTGAGCTGTTCGATACCTATGGCGCGGACGCAACCCGCTTCGCGCTGGCGAGCCAGGAGGTCCAGTCCCGCCGGACGCTGCGGATGTCCGACCAGGCGGCGGAAGGCGGTCAGCGCTTTGCCACCAAGCTCTGGAATGCGGCACGTTTCGCCGAGATGAACGGCTGTGCCCGTGTTGCCAGCTTTGACCCTGCAACCACACAGCATACGCTGAACCGGTGGATTGCCACGGAAACGGGACGCTGCATCGCGGAAGTCACGGCAGCGCTGGAAGACTTCCGGTTCAACGACGCCGCCGGTGCGGTTTACCGCTTTACCTGGAACACCTTCTGCGACTGGTATCTGGAACTCGCCAAGCCGATCTTCAACGGCGATGACGAAGCCGCCAAGGCGGAAACCCGCGCGACGGCGGCCTGGGCAATCGACGAGATCCTCAAGGTTCTGCATCCCATCATGCCGTTCCTGACGGAAGAATTGTGGGAACGCCTTGGGGACGAGGGGACGAAACCGGACGGCTTGCTGATGCTGAGCGCGTGGCCGGAGGCCAAGGTCGCGGACGAGACAGCCGCTGCGGAAATCAACTGGCTTGTGACCCTGATTTCAGAAATTCGTTCCGTCCGCGCGGAAATGAATGTCCCGGCAAGCACAAAGGTTGCCGTTGTCATCACCGGCGCCAACGAGCTCACAAAGGCACGGATCAAGACCCACGAAAGCGCCATCTTGCGCCTTGCCCGGGCGGAGACGATTTCCCTGGCCGATGCCGCTCCGGCCGGTTCGGCCCAGCTCATCGTCGGTGAGGCGACGGTCTGTCTGCCGCTGGCCGGCGTGATCGATCTCGGTGCCGAAAAGGCCCGGTTGCAGAAGGACGCCGGCAAGCTGGAAGGTGAAATCAAAAAGATCGAAGGCAAGCTCTCCAACGCGAAGTTCCTTGAAAAGGCCCCGGAAGAGGTGGTCGCCGGCGAACGGGAAAAGGTTGCCGAAGCCACGGAAAAGCTTGAGAAGGTGCGTGTCGCGTTGAACAGGCTGGCCGAAATCGGCTAATCCACACTTATTGCCCCGGAGAAGCAGTCTGTCTTCTCCGGGCCGCAATTCGGTGCTAGCGCGTCTGCCGGGATGTTCAGTATTGTGGCACCAGGGAATCGAATTTAAGCGGATGGTCTATTTGATTGACGCGCCAAAGGCAGCGAAACATGTGTTGAAAGGGCTTGGGATTGCTGCGGCAGCAGTAATGTCAATTGCCATGCCCGCGCACGCGGAAAAGATCGAAAACCCGGTTGCTGTCTTCTCCGGCCTGGACAAGATCACCGGCCGTATCATCTCCTTCGATGTCTATATCGGCGAGACGGTGCAGTTCGGTGCGCTGCAGGTGACACCGAAGGTTTGCCATACGCGCCCGCAGACAGAAACTCCGCTGACCACAGGCTTTGTTCAGGTCGACGAGATTACGCTCAACAACGAAGTGCGGCGGATCTTTTCCGGCTGGATGTTTGCCGCCAGCCCCGGCCTTCATGCTGTCGAACATCCGGTTTACGACATCTGGCTGACCAACTGCCGGCTTGCGTCAAAGGTGCCTCCGCCTGAAGACTATGACGGACCGCCGATCAAGGGTGTCGTCGCGGATGGTGAAGATCCCCTGGCCGGACCGGACGACGGCAGCGAACACGGCCCGGGAATTCCACGCGCCAAGCCGTTTCAGGGGTAAGGCGTGGATTCGACAGACGGTCGGCGGCTAGCTTTGGAACAGTTGATGATCAGTCCGGTGTCCGGGGAAGGTACCCGGGAGCCCTGAGTTCAAAACCGGTCTTTGTCGTTGCGAAACCCAGTCGCTCATAAAATCTGTGAGCCTTTCGGTTCGCCTGACCCGACATCAGCATGACCTTGTAACACTTCGCTTGCCACGCGAGATCAATCGCTGCCGACAGAAGCTCGCCGCCGTATCCAATCCCGCGGTGCCCGTTGTCCGTAACGACGTTCTCGATCAGGGCATAAGGCGCACAGCCGCGTGTGAGATTGGGGATCACGACAAGGGTACAGGTCGCGATGGGCTTTGTGTAGCGGCACCCGAGCAGAACGGTCATGCCGGGGTGGTCCAGAATATCCTTGAAAACCTGCCTTTGCAGCGGCTCCGCCGCCGGGACATCGTTCGGGATAAGATGGCAGTAGAGGGTGGCCACATCCGCGAAATCTTCGGCTACCGCCGGGCGGATGGTCAAGGTGTCGTCCGGGTTCATTAAGCACTCTGCCGTTCATAAAAAAAAGCCCGCCTTCCGGCGGGCTTTCATATTTAAGGGCAATCAGTCGATGTCTATATAGTCTTCCGGGGAAAGGCCAAGACGTCCGTCGACATATGTGCCGCATTTCTCGATCAGCACGTCCATGTCGTTTTCGAAGAAGTGGTTCGCGCCCGGAATGGTCTCATGGTCGATCACGATACCCTTCTGGGTTTTCAGCTTGTCGACCAGTGTCTGAACGTCTTTTTGCGGAACCACCTTGTCGTTGTCGCCGTGAATGATCAGACCGGAGGACGGGCAGGGGGCCAGGAACGAGAAGTCATGCAGGTTTGCAGGCGGGGCAACCGAAATGAAGCCTTCCACTTCCGGACGGCGCATCAGCAGCTGCATTCCGATCCAGGCGCCGAAGGAGAACCCGGCGATCCAGCAGGCCCGCGCATCCGTGTGGACGGTCTGGACCCAATCGAGAGCTGCCGCAGCATCAGAGAGTTCGCCCTGGCCGTGGTCGAAAGATCCCTGTGAGCGGCCGACGCCGCGGAAATTGAACCGCAGCACCGCGAATCCGCGCCGGGCGAACATGTAGTACATCTGGTAGACGATCTGGTTGTTCATCGTGCCGCCGAACTGCGGATGCAGATGAAGTACAAGTGCGATTGGGGCGTTCCGTTTACGTGCGGGATGGAACCGGCCTTCCAGCCGGCCCGCGGGACCGTTGAAGATCACCTCGGGCATGAAGCGCTATGTCCTCTTTTTATTCCGGCAGCCGATTTTTCCGGCCATCCGGGAGCGGTTCTGAATACGTGAAAACCCCTAAGACAAAACTTGACTCTGAAGTTCCGAGTTTTTAGAACCTTGTTTAGAATAATTCGAAAGTCGGTCGCCCCCGGTGGGCGCGAAACACGACGCAACGTCTTCAGGTTGGGCACGTTTACGCCATCGCGGCGGAAAATTTCAAGTTTTCCGTG